>CAYQLG010000098.1:0-6459 GCA_964418235.1 uncultured Planctomycetales bacterium | reverse complement strand
TGCCGCTGTGAGAAGCGGCAGGCAGGATGCCCGCCCCACCCGTGCCACTGTGAGAAGCGGCAGGCAGGATGCCCGCCCCACCCGTGCTACCTGGAGAAGAGGTAGGCGGGATGCTTGCTCCACCCGCGCGGATGGCTGCCCCACCTGAGATTGATATCCTCGTCCACGCGTGCGCCGTGCTAGAAGCCCTAGAGGCCGCTGCCGTCGAGGTGCGGCTGTGTGATGTAGCTCTCCGGCTCGACGAATTCGACGCTTTCAATCGTGTGCTCCAGGAAGCGCGAGCCGATGCGACGGAAGCGCTCGGGGTTGTCGCTCACGTAACATCGCAAGCTACCCGCGCGATCGCTCTGCAACAAGCCGCCGCTTTCTTGAAGATACTCGTGCACGCTGCGCGCGGTTTCCTGCCCGCTGTCGATGATCGCGACCTGCGGGCCAAGATACTCGCTGATCGGGCTTCGCAGAAGCGGATAGTGCGTGCAACCAAGCACCACGACGCGCGCCCCGGCCGCGCGCAACGGCTCAAGATACCCTTCGACGACCAGGCGCACGGTCAGATCGTCCGCGGGGCGACCTTCTTCGACGATCGGCACCAGCAGCGGACAAGCCATGCAAATGACCTGCGCGTCCGATGCGCGCGACCGGATCGCGCTGACATACGCGCCGCTGTTGATGGTCGCCTCGGTTCCCAACACACCGATCGGGCTGCCCCGCGCGGCGCGGGCCGCGGCGGCTGCACCCGGTTCGACCACGCCGACGATCGGCACGGGCAGCTCGGCCCGCAGTTCGTCGAGCGCCAGCGCGCTGGCCGTGTTGCACGCGCAAACGATGAGCTTCGGCTCATAACGCAGCAGGTAGCGCGAAGTTTCGAGCGAAAAATTTGCAACGGTGCGGCGGGATTTGGAGCCGTAAGGGACGCGCGCTGTGTCGCCAAAGTAAACAATGTCTTCATGCGGCAATTGAGCGAGCAAATGCCGCACGACGGACAACCCCCCCAGGCCGGAATCAAAAACGCCGATCGGCTGTGAATTCACCGCCATCCTCCATGATGCGCGTGATCGATGATTTTCTCAATGCACACCGGCACTGTAACAAGCCGTGGGCCGCGCCTGCAAGCGCAGCGGCTGAGCGGGATGGCGATCGGGGCGGCGACACGTCTGCAGGCAGCGTTTCAGCTCGAGCGCTCGGACTCATCACGATGGCCGTCTTCGCAGGCCGTCTTCGTCCGGAGGGCGGATGATCGGTTGCCAGGGTCTTTCAGGCCCTGGCAACCAGCAAGCGCCCAGCCTGACGAAAACGACTGGGAGTCTGTGATAGCTCACAATGCAGGTTTGAAACGCGGGTCGCATGGGCCTCCGGCCCGTGCGTCCCACAACAAACAAAGGCATTTGTTTCACGGCGTCACACCGGGATTTTTTCCGGTTCATCCGAAAATCCAAGCTTGACGGAACACTACAGATTTCAGCGTCCAAGCCGCCCCCGCGCAAAAATCGACCCTGCCGCAGAGCGCATGTTTCTACGGTTGTGGCCGGGCGTCGAGGTTTGCGCCGAGATTGCTGACGCACGGTCGGGATTGCGCCGATCAACTATTGCCCACGCCTTGATTCGGAGCGGGCCGCGCAGGGACTGACCCATGCGCATGGCCCCGACGCCCCGCGTTGCGATCGCCTCTGGAGGGAAAGATGCGAAGCAGCCAGGGAAAGTCCGCGCCGGGTGGCTTGAGCCGCTCGGTTGTTACTCACGCGAAGAAGAAATCCACGACCGCTCTCAGCCTCAAGAGGCCCGGATGGTCACGTGCTTCGATGAGCGCGTCAGCCGGCGGCGCAGCAGGAAATTCGCACGTCGCGCTGCGCCCCGGCAAGCTCGCGACGCTGGCGCTGCTGGCGCCTTTTGCGCTGACCGGGTGCGTGCCCAGCGAGGACGGTTTTAGCGGGATCGAGTCGCTCGGCGGGACGCTCGCGCTCCCGACGGCGTCGCTCGTTCAATCTGATACGCTCGCGGGACGGGTTGAGCGCGCCGGGGACTATGACCTGTTCGATATCGGCCCCGTCGGCACGGGTGATGTTTGGCAGATCGGCGCGGCGGACCTGCTCCCGCAAACTGCGGTCGTGGTCGCGCTCTTTGATCAAGATTACAACCTGCTGCAGCGGGCCTTTTTGAACGGCAACGTGACGCTGAATCACATGATCCGCTATGAGACGGGCAATCTGATTGTCGGGGTGATGGCCCCGCCTGGGGCACGGGGCGATTATCGGTTGGCCCTGCGTCAAGGCGCTACGCAGTCGCCGCCGGCGCCACAGCCGGCGCTGGTGTGGCTGAATTTTTCCGGAGCCACTGGCTTGCGGGTGAATTCGCGTTCGGGTCAGAGTTTCGGACCGTTTGACGCGGCGCAGCTTGGCCCGGCCTACGCCGGGATGACGGCACACGTGAAAGCGGCCATTCTCGAAGCTGTTCGGGCGGACTACGCCGAGTACAACGTCACGATTCTCTCATCCGACGAAGCGCCCGCGCCGGAAGCACCGCATTCAACGATTCACTTTGGGGGATATGACCCCGGGCTGCTCGGGCTGGCCGACAGCGTGGACGAATATAACGCCACCCCCAGCCAAAACGCCGTCATCTATGTCCAGACGTTTGAAGGGTTTAGCGTCATGCGTTTGTCCGCGGAGGAAATGGGGCTTATGATCGCAAACGTTACTAGCCATGAGCTGGGACATTTGTTGGGTCTTTACCATACCTCACAGCCGGATGATGTGATGGACACGACTGGGTCGGCATGGGACTTGGCGAGCAATCAGGCGTTCCGCCGCGCGAGCCTCGAAAGCTCGGTCTTCGCGACCGGGTGGAGCGATTCGCCGCGACGGCTTGAGGCAACGGTCGGCCGCAATCCGCACCCCGCCGCCCGCTCCAAGGCCCCGAGTGCCTCCCAGTTGCAACGCTCGATCTGGCTGCAGCAGTTTATCCACGGCGAGTTGCGCGGCCGCTGCGGCACGTGCCGACACGTCGAAACCGGAGAGTAACGCGATGTTTCTTGCGGCGCTCGGACGCCCTGGTGTTCTTCGTACCTGGTTCATGTGGGTTCGGCTGAGCGGCGTGGGGCTGCTCGGATTGCTCATGCTCACCGGCTGTCCGACCGCTCCCAACAGTGGCGGCACCGGCAGCGGCGCCGACGCCCCAATCCTTGATAGCGACGGCAACTCCTCCTTTCAGACGGCTACCGCCCTTACGCTCGCTTCCAACGGGCTGGATTTTCGCGGCAGCATCTCCGGCGGCAACGACCTCGATCTCTACAACCTCGGCGAGCTGGCCGCCGGTGACCGGCTCACGATCGATGTGCGGACGATCAGCGGCAACCTCGACCCGGTCGCCGCTGTCTTTGACGCGAATCAGACGCTCGTCGGCTACAACGACGACCGCACGGCCGACAGCAGCGATCTCAACCCGCGTCTCGACTTTGTCATTCGCGAGGGGCGCGGCGCGTTCTTCCTGGGCGTCTCGGGCTATGCCGGCGGCGACACCACCGGCGAATATCTCGTCGTTGTCGATGTCAACCGCGGCGAGGGCGTGCCCGACCCGCAGCCGCAAATCGTCTTCCTCAACTGGGCCGGCGGGGCTAACGTCGACGTGCCCAACGTCGGCCGCTTCAATCTCGCTCCCTTCAACGCGACCGACCTCGGACCCTACGAAGGTCAGACCGACCGGATCAAAGACGCGATCGAGCAGATCGTGCAGGAGCGCTACGGCGGCTATCGGCTCTTTGTATTGAACTCGGACGACAACGCCGTGCCGACTGTGCCGCACAGCAAAATCCACTTTGGCGGCAACAACCGGAACGCCTTCGCGATCTCGGAGCAGATCGACTGGCTGAATCAGGATCCGGCCGATGATGCCATCATCTTTACCCAGAGCTTCCGCGGGGCCTTTTCGCGCACACCGTCGGTGACGGGCATCGCGGTCGCCGTCGGCAACACCGTCGCGCACGAGATTGGTCACCTGCTCGGCATGGTGCACACGGCGGATTGCGTGGAGCTGATGGACACGAGCTGCGGCAATGATCGGATTTTGCAGGACCAGAACTTTGGACTCGCGCCGCTCGACTCGTCGGTTTTTCCGGTTGGCAATCAAGCCGCGACGGAGCTGCTCGAGTGGGTGCTGGGGCTGGTGGGGGCGTAATTCTCGCGGCGCGCGCGGAATGTCGTAACCCTGTAAACGCGGTGAACGTGCGCCGCGCAGACGCGACTGCGCCTCGATCGTCATATGTGATGCGGATTTGTCAGAGGGGAATTTTTTTGCGCATCGCTATTTTTCCTGTGGCGGCGGGCGTCCCTGCCCGAGGGCGTATCGCAGCGGATTCGCCGTCGGCCACGGAGGGCCGACGCTACAGTTCAAACGAAACTGCTCGAATACGGTCAGCTCCGCTTCCTCACGGTCGCGGCTCTGCCAAGTTCCGCATCCTTACGGTCGCGGCTTTGCCGGACTGAGATTCCTCTCGGTCGCGGCTTGGCCAGGCAGGTCAAACTTCGCGAGCAGCACCAGCCCCGCGACCGGTTGCAGACGCCCGCTTCTGCGGGCATCCTTCACCATCGGCGGACATTCTGAGCGGCGGCGGGCACGGGCAGCCCGGCCGCAGCGCCGTACCCGCCGCGGAGATCTGAATGAAACAGGTGTGGGCCATCGCACGGCTGACGTTTCAGGAAGGCGTGCGGATGCGCATCGTGCTGGTCTTTCTGGTGGTGCTGGCGATCCTCGTCTTGCGCATGCCCTTCACGCTGCGCGGCGACGACACGCTCGCCGGGCGGTTGCAGAATTTTCTCTCGTACGCGCTCGGCGCGGTCGGGCTGCTGCTCAGCATGACGACCGTCTTCTTCGCGTGCGCCACGCTCGCGCAGGAATTCCGCACGCGGTCGTTGCAGCTCGTGCTGGTCAAGCCCGTCGCGCGGTTTCAGGTGCTGCTGGGCAAGTGGCTGGGTGTGAATTTGCTCAATTTGGCCGTGTTGGCTCCTTCGGCGCTGGTGATCTATGGCTTCGCCGCCTACATCCGCGATCTGCCGGAGCAATTCGTCCGCGATCGGCTGAACATCCGAGACGTGCTTTGGACGGCGCGGGTCGCGTCGCGCCCGACGCCGCCCGATTTCAAGAAAGCCGCGGAGGAGATCGTCGATCAAAAAATCAAGACCGGGGCGTTGCCCGAGAGTGACCGTACGATCGCGGAGCGGCAGCGCCAAGATGAATTGAAGAACGCCTGGATGGTCGTGCCGCCAGGGCAGGCGCGCAAGTATTTGTTTGAAAACCTGACGCCGCCGGAGCGCGAGGACACGGTCATTCAGGTGCGCTTCAAGGTGCGCGGCATCCCGGTTCCGCCGGAGGAAGTCGTCATCATCGACTGGGCCTTCGCCAATCCCAAGACGGAGGAACTGCTCTCAGATTTCAAGCGGACCGCCGACCGGATCATGGACACGCACCAATTTCTGGTGAACGCCGGCCGCGTCATCGATGAAGGCAAGACGATGCTGCTTGTCGCCAATCCGGCGTCGATCGAGGCGCCGATCCTGCTGTCCTTTCAGGGCGATGACGCGCTGCAGATTCTCTACCGGGTCGACTCGTTTGAAATGAACTATTTCAAGACCGTCGCGCTGATCTTCATGCGGCTGGCGTTTCTGGCGGCGATCGGCGTGTTCTTCGGCGTGTTTGTCTCATTCCCGGTTGCATGCATGGCGACGTTCACCGTCATGCTGATCGGCGTGATGATCCCCTGGTGGACCGCGGCGATGGAGATGGCGCTCGACCTGCCGGTTTCGCTCTCGGCCCTCGGCAGCGCCGGCAAGGGCATCATGACGGCCTTCGCGATTTTTCTTAATGTCGGTTTCCCGAATTTCATCGCCTATGACGGGGCCGCTGATCTGATCGACGGCGTCTACATCGCTCCGCGAAAAGTGCTCGTTGCGCTGGCGCACACCATCCTCTACGGCGGGCTGCTGCTGTTGTTGCCGGGATGGTTCATCTTCGCGCGGCGGCAGGTTGCGCAGGCCGAAACCGGCTAGCGCGACGCTGCGTCGACGCCCTGCACCCCCAGACTCGCGCGTTGACGCCGCCCGGATGGCGTCACGCCTGACCATCTCCGGGCGAAGCGGCTAAACTATCCCGTGGTTGTCATCATGGAGCGGCTATGCCGATCGAATTTCATTGTGAGCACTGCGGCAAACTGATTCGGGCGGGCGAAGAGCACGCCGGCAAGCACGGTAAATGTCCGGGCTGTCATCAGAGCGTCTACATTCCGACGCCCAGTGATCAGCTCGAGCCGCTCCGGCTGGTTCCGCTGAACGAGCAGGAAGAGCGCGAGCGGCAAAAGATGCAAAAAGCCAGTCGCGAGCTGGCGGTGCGGCTGTTGCGCGAGCGCGAGGCGTCGGAAAGCGCAGCCCGCGGGGCGTCTGGTGCCGCGGCCGGGCGCGGGGCTGCGCCGGC
>CAYQLG010000097.1:0-16366 GCA_964418235.1 uncultured Planctomycetales bacterium | reverse complement strand
AGAAAGCGAGAATCCGAGCCGGCAAAAAGTTCACGAGCTCTCCGGCCCGTGCGGCGCGGAATGAGTGGGAAGGTAGGACAGTGGCAAGGCGAGAAGGGCAGGCACTTTCCCACCGTCGCGCGGTCGATGAGCGGGATGCGGCAGGCATCTTGCCTGCCGCAGGTAAGGGCGAACGATTGGCGACGAATCAATATCTCTTCGCGCCCTCAAGGACTTCTGCTGACTAGTCAAGCTCTTCTGTAATTATCAGTCCGCGTTACCGGCACGATATGAAATCGACGGTCACGCTCACGTGATGCCCTTGCCAGCGGCGCTATCCAACCACGCCTTGGCTCCGCGAAAGCATCGTCGGCTGGTCGCATACCGCTGCACTCCGTGCGCAGCCAGGCATGCACTAGCGGACGCGCGCGGTTTTGCCGCGTGAGTTCAACAATTCCTCGCAGCCTGCTCGAATCAGCCGCTTGCCGGCGCGTACTACGATTGCGATAGAGCCGTGCGACGCGCCCCAGCCGCATCCACGGACAACGGGACTTCCATAGGAGGAACACGCGCCATGTCCACAGCAAGCAGCTCCATTGGGCGTCGACATGACCCCCGCGGAAGAGCGAGCGGCCTGCGCGGCCACGGACCAGCGGCCAATCGGCGTATTTCGGCCCTAACGTTATCCGCCGCGCTGGTGGGGCTGGGCGCGCTCGCTCTCAACGGCTGCATTGAGGCGCCGCCGCCGCCGCTCAAGAGCGAACACGCGTATAAGCTCGACCGCGGCGTGCACGCGGTCCGCGATTCGCGGGAGGAGTGGTTCGACGACCACCGCTTCCGCCCTGTTCCCCTGACGATCTATGAGCCGGAGGGCAAAGGACCGTTTCCGTTGATTATCTTCTCGCACGGCATCGGCTCCGATCGTGAAGACTACTCCTATCTCGGCGCGCAATGGGCTTCCCACGGCTATGTCGTGATTCATCCGACGCATCTCGGCACGGATCTCAGCGCGCTCTTCAACGGTCCTGGGCTGGCGCGGGCGCTGCTCGAGGTTGTGTCTGATTGCGTCAATCGCATCAACCGCGCCGCGGATGTGACGTTCATCCTCGACCAACTGGAGCGCGACGCCGACTGGCAGGCGCGCATCGACCCGGACCGCATCGGCATCGCCGGCCATTCGTTCGGAGCGCACACCGCGCTGACCGCGATTGGGCAGCAGTCGGCTCTGTGCGATGGGTTGCTCGGCGATTTATCCGACGCGCGGGTGAAGGCGGCGGTCGCGATCTCGCCCCAGGGCGAGGGCGTGCTTGGATTGGAGGCGGCAAGCTGGGCGCGCATGACGCGGCCTTGTCTGTCCATCTACGGCACGCTCGATGTGGACTTTGTTGTGACCGATCCGGCCACGCGGCGCGCGGCCTTTGATCGTTGCCCCGCGCCGCATCAATATCTGGTGACGATCACGGGCGCGAATCACCTCAGCTTCACAGATTTCAGCTTGCTCCTTCCCGAATCATCCGCTCACCAGGCCGCCCACGACTACACCAGCATGTCGTCAACCGCGTTCTTCGACGCACACCTGCGCGGCGAACAGGCGGCGCAGGATTGGTTGGAGCAGCACCAAATTGAACAAGTCTCGCAAGGAGCTTGTGCCGCGGAATCAAAATAGCCGGTGAATGGGTCTGACTTGCGGGAGTTTCAAATGGCCGCGCCGCCGCGCTCACCGGTCCGGATGCGCACGCATTCCTCCAGCGGCAGCACGAAGATCTTCCCGTCGCCGACCTCCCCGCCGCCGGAGCGCGCCCCGGCCATGATCGCGCTGATCGCCTTTTCGACGTAGGCGTCATTCACGGCGACCATGACCTGCAAGCGCGGCACCATCTGCGGCCTCACCGCCTGGCCGCGGACATACTCGACCTCGCCGCGCAGCCGGCCGTGGCCTTCGACGGGCTGCACAGTCAGGCGATAGTGATCGCTTTCGTCGAGCACGGCCTGCAACTCAGCCTGGACGGTGTCGAGCCGCTCCGGTCGAATGATCGCCACCAGCAGTTTCATCGCCGCACTCCTCGCCACGCGCCGCCCTCGGCCAACCGGCCGGCGTCACGCGTCACGTCAATTCCATATGGTAGCCGCGCTCGCCATGCAGGCTGATGTCGAGTCCGTCGCGCTCCTGCTCCGGCGTCGCCCGCAGGCCCACGAATTGCTTCACCGCCAGCGCGATCAGGAGCGTGCCGACGACGGCGTAGGCGATCGCGACCAGCGCGCCGATGATCTGCTTGATGAGCTGCGCGGGGTCGCCTGCAATGAGTCCCGCCGCCGGCGTGAAGCAGAAAATCCCTGTGGCGATCGCGCCCCACAAGCCGCCGACTCCGTGCACGCCGAAAGCGTCGAGCGTGTCGTCATAGCCGAAGCGATTCTTCAACTGCACCGCGCCATAGCAGACCAGCGACGCTGTCGCGCCGATCACAATCGCCCACAGCGGCTGAACGTGGCCGGCTGCCGGCGTGATCGCGACCAGGCCGGCGACGATTCCCGACGCCATCCCCAGGCTCGATGGTTTACCATGCTGCTGCCATTCGATCATCATCCAGGTCAGCGCTGCGGCGGCCGCGGCGGTCTGCGTCGTGGCGAACGCCAGCGCCGCCACATTTCCGGCCACCGGCGACTCGACCGCGACCGCGCTGCCCGCGTTGAACCCGAACCACCCGAACCACAACAGCCCCGCCCCCGTCAGCGTCAGTACAAGATTGTTGGGCAGCATTGCCGCCCCGCGATAGTCGCGCCGTGCGCCCAGCATCAGCGCCAGCGTCAACGCTGAAAAGCCGGACGAGATATGCACGACCGTGCCGCCGGCGAAGTCCAACACGCCATAGCGGAAGAGCCAGCCGTCGGGCGCCCAGACCCAATGGGCCAGCGGGCAATAGACCAGCGTCGCCCATAGCACACTGAACCAGACATAAGCCGAGAGTCGCATGCGCTCGGCGACCGCGCCGCTGATCAGCGCCGGCGTGATAATCGCGAACTTGCCCTGAAACATCAGAAACGCGAATTCGGGGATGGCCTTGTCGGCATAGATCGCGGTGTGCTCAAGGCCGTGCAGACCGACATAGCGCCAATCCCACCCAATCAGGCCCCAATGTCCGGTTCCGAAAGCGAGGGCATAGCCGACCAGCACCCACTGCACGCCGATCACCGCCATCGCGATGAAGCTGTACATCATCGTCGCCAGTACGTTCTTACGTCGAACCAGCCCGCCATAGAAAAGTGCCAGCCCAGGCACCATCAACAGCACCAGGGCCGAGCTGGCGAGCATCCAGGCGGTGCTGCCAGAGTCGATCGCCGGCGCCGGAGCCTGCTCCGCCGCCGGCACGTTTGCGACAGCGACGCTCGACGTAGCCCCTTCGCCCGCCAGAGCTACGCCGGAAGAAGAGAGCAGCACGGAGAGGCTCAAGATGAAACGCCATGCCGATCTGCGCCAATGCGATATTTCGCACATCAATTAAACTCCAAGATGAATGAATTATATTTAATTCTTAGCGAATTAAAATAGATCGTGAGATTTTTATTCCAAAATTGATTCTGATTACGATCGGCATCCCGGCCCTGCCAAACGAACGATTGAAGCCAAAAGTTACAGCGATGGTGCAGTGCCTCATTCACGGCGGCTCGTCTGGTCGGCAGTCTGAAGCAGACTCACAGTCTTTGGCGGGCAGCTCTCATTGGCTGAGCGATTTCCGGTTTTAGCTTGCGTTGATCTGATTTTTGCCGGCGCCCACGTGCTGACGGCAAGTTGCGGTCGTCTCCGCCGCTGAGTATGCTCGCTTCTGATCCCGGATTTTCGGGCGCTTGGCGTTGATCGGGCAATAACCTCCCAAGGAGTTTTCTACATGCGCAAGTTGACGATTGTGCCGGCGTTTCTTTTCATCGCGACAATATGCGCGACCGTTTGGGCCTGGGACGAGTCCGTTCCGCCCCCGGTCGAAAGTCCCGGCGTTGTGAAACCGGCCAAGCCGGCGAGCGATACCACCGCCCAGACCGAGAAGAAGCTGCGGGACACATGCCAACGGCTGGCACTGACCTCGGAGCAGGACAAGGTCGTCGACAACCTGGTGCTGATCTTCCGGGCGGAGTTGGAAGAAGCCCAGAAGAATCCGATGAAGCTGCTGGACGACATCCGCTTCAAACTGGCCGAGCTGAAGGAAGTGCAGCACACGCTCGAAGAGGCCCGCAAAGGCACAGATAAGGCCAAGATCGAAGAGCTGACCAAGAAAGAAGCCGCACTGAAGCGTGAGCTGGCCAACACGGCGCCGCTCCGCCGGGCGGAACTGAACTTTTATGAGGGGCTGGAGCCGGCGCTCAATGCGTCTCAGAAGAAGCAACTGGAACGGATCCGCAAGCGCATGGACGCCGCGCCCGAAGCGCGCGTCAAACCGGTGCAGATTTTCCGGGTCGCCCGTGAACTGATCAAAACCAACCCGAATCAATCCGATCGCACCACGCAGGAGCAGAAGATCGACACGATCGAGCAATCGTTCCGTCAGCGCATGGCGACGGAGCGCGTCATGGCGGACGGTCCTCCGCCGAGCCTGATCGAAGAGCTTATTCGCGACGTTGCGAGCGTGCTGACCGCCGAGCAGCGCGAGAAATTCGAAGAGCAAATCGAAACGCCGGAGACACCCGCGAAGTAAGCCACCGCTCTGTGGCGAGTCGGCAACGATACCACTACCGGCACGACCGTTCATGATTCGAGGCCCAGTCGCGAAGCGCGGCTGGGCTTGCGCCTATCGCGGGCGTAGATGGGCCGGGACGGGGACTGATCCGCGAAGCGGGCCGTAGCTGAGGCCGGTTACACCGCTGGTTTCACGATGGCCGCTTGGCTTCGGCAGTGCACGCCGGTGGGCATCGCCCGTGCATGCCTGCCATGTACGCGAACCAAGACCAGGGGGCGCCGCGGCGTAATCCGGACGGGTAAAGTCTGCCGAACGAGGCCGGCCCGGCGAACCGGCCCCCGTGCCGCCGCCACTTCGCATGACCGGAACCCGGCCCAGTGCGATTGGAAAAATTTTCTTCGAGAATTGGTTGCGAATCGTTGAAGTCACGCCAATGCAAGATAAGAGCGCCACATGTTCACGCAATTGACGGCACCAGGGAGCGCCCGATCGGCTGCACGCCCGATCGGCCGGATCGCGAGGATTCTCTTCGCGCTCCTTCGCGCTATGGAAGGCGGGCCGTTCAGATGACCAAGGCTCACGTCGTCCTGCGGTACAAGCGTACGGAAGACCAGATGCCCGCCACGCTGGCGGCGCCGCTGCCGACTGTGCGGCCGCTGGAGATCGGCGGCGATCCGGGTGAGCTGCGCCTGCCGGGCGCTCCCCCCGAGGCCCGTTACGCGATGCTTTCCAGCGTCGAGTCGCAATTCTTCATCGAGCCGCTGACGGGCGCGGAAGTCCGCGTTAATGACGAAGCGCTCTCCGAGAGCGGCGTCTTTCTGCACGACGGCGACATCATCCAGATCGGCGAATATCGGCTGACCTTTGCCGAGGGTTCGCCGGACGATGAATACATGCTCGAGCTGAACCAGCGCTGGGGCCTTTACAGCAAGCCGCGCCTAAGCGAGACCGAGCCCAAGCCGGAAGATCCGAGCCGCCCGTACATCGAGGAGTTCGAGCAGGTCATCCGCCCGCTCAAGCAGAATGACGAACACATCGAGATTCGCAAGCGGGCGGAATCGGAGCTGAAGCGTCTGCTGCGCGCCGACGAGGGCGACGCGCTCGGCGGCTATTCGGCGTATCTCTGGTGGCTGCGCGTCTCGTCGGCGATCGAGGCCGGCGAGCCGGATGTCGTCGCCCTGGCGCGCGAGGCGTACGACCTGCATTCCGACCGCGTGCAGGTGCTTTCTGTCTGTGGGCAGGTCTTCCTGCGCGCGCGCGAGCTGAGCGAAGCGCAGCGCATCTATGCCAAGCTCCACGCGCTGCCTCCGGACCAGAAGCGCAGCAACGTGCTGTTTGTGCATGAGGCCCGCGCGGCGCTCCTGCTGCTCGATCATTTGCGCCGTCTGGGCGCCGCGGGCGAAATTCCCGGCGCCAAGCCGCTAGGCCAGTGGGACGTCGGCGATTGGAATCTACCGGAGCTGCGCACCGACACCCCCGGCGATGAGTTGATGATTTTCTACCTCGCCCGAAACGCGGAGCTTTTCGCGCCCAAGCGCGACCTGCGCTTTGTCTATCGCGGCCCCGCCGAGCCGCGCCCCAACCCGCGGGAGATGCTCCTCCGCTGGGAAATCTTCGACGTCGAGCGCCGCCGCAGTTGGCGCTGGCTGATCCGCACGGCGGACACGCTCTACGCCGATCCGAGCCTGCTGTGTGAGAGCGCGTTTCTGCGCGACATGCTCGATCGGGCCGACCGGCTTTGGGACGAGCAGGTGCTCAGCAGTGCCGAGGACTCCGGCAGGCAGCCGCTGCGCCTGACCCCCGCGGCGCTGCAGGCGCTGCCTCCGCCGCGCGGGACCGATCCGCTCTGGATACGCGTTTCGGCGAACCAGCAGTCGCGCACCCGCCCCTTCCGCGTCGCCGTCGTCGCCCAGCCGCAGCGCGGCGACACGATCTACTCGCTCGGCGAGGTCAACGTCGCATTGGCCCCGCAAATCGCCGAAGGCCTGAACGGCGCCAAGCTCGATTTTCCCTCACGTCAGACCGGTTTCCGGATCGAGCTGCCCTCGGGCGAAAAGGTCAATGCGGCCTATGAAGTCCGCGCCGGCTGGGGCGGCCGAGTGCGCATGACCCAGATCATCAAAGCCGGTGTGGCGCTGCTGATCTTGTACATCATCGCCGCGATCATCGCTGTCATGGTCCGCTCTCGCTAGCGCGGACGCTGCGGGTTTGCATTAAGTCTGTAGATAAACATTGCCGCCATCGTGGCCGTACGCGATGATTCCAGCTCCGGATATGGGAAACGATGCTGATTTCCCAACATCCACCTTCCCACGATCTCATTAGCTCACGTTCCCGCCCCCTCTTGCCACGTTACCGGTTAGGTACCGGCTTCGGTCGCGGCCAAATCACATGATCGCCGGTGTCCAGGCGGCGATCGTGCTGGCCCCCGTCGTCGAGGCCGTCGTGGCTGGGCGAATAGAGCAGGTAGCCGGTTTCGGTGCGACGATAGACAAACGGGGCGGAGGTGAAGGGATCGTACGTCGAATCGCCGAGGTCGAGTTCCGTGAGCGAGTCCGGGAGCCGGCCGTTCTTTCGTTCGAATTCCCGCAGTCGCGCGACGACAATCGTGCCGCGCCGGTCCGCCTCGCTGCGGGTCTGCAATTGGTGATAGCGGCGGAACGAAGGGCCGAGTGACGTCAGCAGCGAATTTTTGTTTTCCGCGGATGAAATCCAGTTTTCGGCCGCGCTCAATTCACGCTGAGCCTCGGAATACGGCCGCGCCATCGCGGAGGCGGCCTCCGAATAGAACATGGTCCCCTGGCCGACGGCTTCCTTGAAGCCGGCCGCACCGAGGGCCGCGACTTTTTCAGCAGCCGTCGCATCGTCGATCAGACTCAGCAGCCGATTTGCTTCGACCGGGTCGAGCACCGGCGCTCCGCCGGCCGGGTCCGGCTTGAACATGCGCTGCACGCTGTCCATGAAAGCGGCCTGCTCGAATTGAACCGCGCGGATCAGTGAATCCGCCGACGGCGCCGCCAGTTCGAGCCGGGATGCGATCGCCTCGTAATTCAGTTCGCCGGCATTCGGGTCGTTGAGCAATTCGATCAGGCGCTCCTGCGAAAGGGGCTGAATCGCCATTCCGACCAGGTTCTCAATCATCGTCGGGGCGGATTTGTTGTGACCGCCGGCCGCGATGACATCCAGATAGGTTTCGGCCGCATCGACATAGCGACCTTCCTGCGCGGCGATGTTGCCCTCGATTACGAGGGCTTTGGAGATCTGGCGCGTCGGCGCGAGATCGTTCAGCAGCACGCCGAAGAGTTCGCCGCTATCCGATTGCATACTCCAACTCTTGGAAAGGTGTCGACTAGCCTCTCGAAAAGTATCCAAGCTCGCACGATTGGACGCCAGCCACTCGCGCAGCGCGGGCGAAGCCAGCGCCGCGGAATCGCCGGTGAGCGCCGCATCAAGCGCTTCCTGCACGGGTGCATCCGTGACGTTCTGGAACGACGCGATCGCGGCGGAATAGAGCGACGCAGCGTCCTCCTTATCGCCCATCGGCGGGCTTTGCTGATTGATCCAATCGAGATAATCAACCGGCGCCGCCGGATCGGGCGTCGGAGGGGCGCCCGCCGGCAACTCATGCGGCTCGCGCAACCCCGCGGCGGCGGCGGCATCCGCAGCAACCGGCGGCGGTTCCGTGCCGAGAACCTCGACCAGCGGTTGCATCATCGGATCGAGAAACGTCAGATCGGTATCGATGATCTCCTCCCACTGCTCCGGCTCGAGCCGCATATCCGCCGGCAGCGTGCCCAACTCCTCAATTTGTCTGAGGACATTCAGCAGCGCGGTATTGCCGGCGGCCTCCGCGGCGGCGATGGCCTCCGCCAGCGTGGTTCCCGCCCCCTCCAACGCGCCATCCTCCGTCGGCTCGCCCAAATTCATCGCATCTTCTGATGAATCCGCGCCCTCATCGCCCCCCGTATCGTCGGAAGACGGCGAATCTTCGCCGACCGGATCAAGCCCCAGCGCCGCGGCGATCTCCGGTGGCAGCTCATCGTCGAAATCGTGATCCATTTCGCCGGCGTCTTGGCCTTTCCGCGGCTCCTTCAAGACGCGCAGCGTGCGCAAATCGACCCGCACCTTCCGGCCCCAGGCCAGGTCGATCACGAATTGCGGCGGACGCGCGACAAACTCGCACTCGGCATCGGTCAGCCACTCGATGGACTTCGAGCGATTGCGGACGTGTCGCCAATCGTCGCGCGTGAGCAGATCGCTAAGCACGAAATGCCGCAGCAACTCGCCCTTCGCCCCGTAGATCACCAGTGCATTTCGCGCGCCGCCGCGACGATGCTCGTCGAGCGTCACGACCAAGCGCCCGTCGTCGCGAATGAAGACCTGTTCGGGGGCGCGGTCATTGACGAGCGGCCGCGCCCAGACTTCGCGCTCCTCGCCGCCGCGCGTGTCGAGCAGCGTCCCACGGCAAGCCCGCTCCGCCGAGCGGCCCTTCCCCGGCTCGATACGCAGGATGAAGCGCTCATTCGCCGACGCGGTTTCGCGTGGGATGCGCTCGGCGGCTATCCCGGCGGTGAGCGTAAGGCCGATGACCAGCAAGGCCGTGATAACCCCGCATTGGGCGTCTGAGGCCCTCCGGCGATGGGCGTCTATCGCGCGAACGCATTCGGGCGGGCGCGCGCGAACGTGATCGAAATCTCGAGCGCGCTCGGCCGGATGAGGGCGTCGTGCAGCCCGGCACGTCGGAGCCGCCCGCAACGCGAATATAGAACCAAAGACTCGGTTTGAGTGCATGTTGCAATGCCTCGCTGGCAATGGCCCAAATTCGGATCAACGAACGATCGGATGCCACTCAATATGACACCGGATCGGCGCTCGCCATGTTCTGAAAAGATGATACCCGGCGGGATTTCATTTCAGCAGGAACCGGCCTTTTTTCTCGATCTTGACAGGCATTGCCCGGCGCATGCCTTGCAGCCCCCAGGCGATCTGCGGCTCCCATTCGCGTGGAGATTTCAACCCTCTTATTCGCAGGCGCCTGCAATCAGACAGGCGACAAACGGCTCAATGTCGTCAAAATCGACGCGCCCGTCGACGCTGGCGTCGTTGCGGCACAGGTACACCGCCGCGCTGCCGCGCTGCAGTCCCGCGCACTCGCTCCACGCCTCCGCACCGCGCAGCGCCGCCACAAAGCAGTCGATGTCCTCGAGCGTGAGCGCGCCGTCGCCGTCGGCGTCGCCGCGTGTGCCAGCCGCACCCCAGCGCGCGATCACATGGGCCTCTTCTCCGCCGGCGGACGTGGTGCCCGATATGTACAGCGTGTCGCCGAGCGTGCCCAAGGCTCTGACGGAACCGGTCACACCGCCTTCAAACGGCTCCCATTCGGCCCCATTCCATCGGGCCAGTCCGGGCAGCGCGAGCGTCGGATGATCCGGACCGCCGCGCGTGAACGCGCCGCCCGCCAACAAGTGCCCCCGGAAGGTCGTGAGAGCATGCACGTTGGCGTCGAAGCCCGCGCCGAGCCGCTGCCAAGCACGGCCATCCCACCGCGCGACGCGCGCCAGGCTGGTTGCGCCGGAGCGCTGAAAACTACCGCCGGCGATCAAATCATCCTCAAAAACGGCCAAAGCAAACGTCCTGTCATCCAGGCCATCTTTGAGCGGCATCCATTGGACGCCATTCCACGCGGCGATGTTCAGACAGGCCACGCCGTCGAGCGTGTCAAAATAGCCCGCGGCGATCAGTTGATCGCGGTAGGTCGTCAGAGCATTGACGTACGGACTGAGCGGGTAGCTCCCCGGCGACGGCGGATGCCGCTGCGCCCGCCCCAACAACCGCAAGGACGAGCCATCCCAGGCATGCAACTCGACAAAGTCATCGCCGGACAAAGTGCGCCGCATCGGAGCCGCGACAATCAACTCATCGCCTGCCACTGTCAAGGCAGAAACACCCAACCAAGTCGGCGCATGGAAAATCGAGTCCCATCGTCGACCATTCCATCGCGCGAAAATGGGCGTGGTACCCTGCGAGGATCCGCCAACGATCAACTCCTCCTGAAAGACCACCGCTGCGTGCACACCGCTCCACGTGTCGGGTGAAGAGTACGAGATCGACACTGGCCCGTCCAGAACGGGCGTCCAGTGCACCAAGTTGTGCCGCGCGACAAATCGGGCGTTTTCCCCCGCGACCGCGGTGAAAGAGCCGCCGGCATACATCTCGCCGCGCCAGGGCACAAGCACGCTCGGGCTGACATTGGGCACGTCCGACCGCACCGGCCCCCATGTGCTGCCGTTCCAGGCCGCCAGACCGCCGGTGCGAAGCCCGCCGATGAGCGTAGCCTGTCCCCCCGCCAGGAGCCTGCCCGCGTGGCTAAAGACCAGCGGCACATAGGCAAAATAGCCCGCCTTGCCATACATCGACTCGAGCTGGGTATGACCCAGTTCGTGCCATTGCGCGCCATCCCACCGGCTGATGACACTCAAGGGCGGATTACGCCCGATGACGTACAGCTCGTTGTTGTGGCTGGTCATGCCCTCGATGCCGGTCTGATTGCCGAGTTCGGTCCACGCGGCGCCGTCATAGCACGCCACCGATGAGTCGTACGTGTACGTCGTGTACCGGCCGATGTAGAGCTTGTCATGCATTTCGGCCAGGGCCTGAATGGGGCGAACGTCGGTGGGTTGATCCGCGCTGACCCGCGACCATTCTGCGCCATCCCACGCGGCAAGCCTGGCGCTGACTTGTCCGCCGGCCCGTTCAAACGAGCCGCCCGCAATCAACCGGCCGCGATAGGGAAGCAAGGCCCGCGCGCCGCCATCCAAACCGCCGCCGACCGCCCGCCACGACGCGCCGTCCCAGCGCGCGATATGCCGGCACTCGGCGCAGCCGGTGAGTTCAAACGTGCCGGCGGCGAATAGCTCACCCTGATAGGACGCCAACGCCCGCACCGCGACCTGCGCTTGAGCGGGCGCGGCGACAGGCAGATTGAGATTGTCCCAGGCGGCCCCATTCCAGCGGACGACGTGGCTATATTCGGTCTGCCCTGAATTACCAAAGCGCCCCGCGGCAATCAGCGCGCCATCGTGCACCGCCAGCGCGTAGACTAATGTCGATGATGAGTCGCCGAGACCCGCGCCGAGCGGCGACCACTCCTCGCCGCGCAAGATCGCAACATTCTGTGCAGGGGTTGTGCCCGCGTAGCGGAATCGCCCCGCAACGACCAAAGCCGGCGGGTCGCCGCCGGCGCCGTCTTGATCCCAATGCACGGCCGCCAGCACCGATTCAAACGCCCAATGCGTCCCCCCTGGCAGCCAGCCGAGTTCGCAGGGCTGTGTAACCGCAACGGCTGCGTAACCATTCAAGAGCGCCAACCCCCCCAAAAAACGGACGATGCTACGCGACATGACGCACCTCCCATCAGCCTTCGGCGAAAACCACACGAGCACTTGAACCGATCGGTTCTATAGCATTCCGATCTCGGCCAGGCCACGAAGCGCTCGGGAGCACAACCGCCAAGCTCTCGGAACACGATCGCACGTACTGCTTGTTTCCGCCGACAGGCTTTGACCTTGGCACAATAGCCCGTCGCCGGATCGGATGCAAGAAAAAACCGCGCGCTCGAGAACTGGGGGATGCCCACGTTCCTAACCGTTCCCCCAAACCGAACCGCGCCTCTTGTCCGTACCGCGCCTTTTAACCGTACCGCGCCTCTTAACCGAACCGCGCCCGTGAGGAAGCGATTCAGACTCCGCACACGCCGCGAATTACAACGTAGCGACGTAGCAACGTAGCGACGCAGCGACGAATGGAAAGACCGAACCGCGCCTCCTATCCGTACCGCGCCTCTTAACCGAACCGCGCCCGTGAGGCAGCGATTGGATTCGAGCCGCGTGTGGTTGGTCGGGGCGCTGCTGCCATCCAAGCGGGCGAGCGCTCCCGCCAAGCTCCGGCGCGACGAGATCGACAAACGCCTGTCATAGCACTGCCAGAAGCATCGAACGCGGCGATCCGCCAAGGCCCCCGTCTGGCAATCCCCCTCCGGTCCACCCAGCCCACTTGACGCCGCTCCCAAGACTGCCATTTCAGTCGCCACGTTCCGCCACGCCGCGTGCGGCCATATCGATTGCGAGGTTGCGACTCCCTCGGCGCGAGACCGGTACAATCCCCTTGATCACACGGCAGTGATTGTGCGACAATGCAATCGGCAGCAACGTTCGGCAAAGAGACCTATCGCCGGCTGACTGAATGGCCAGCTAACCGGATCGCCGGCTCGCTGGATCGCCGGCTAATCGATGTCCGGCTAGCCGGATGGCCAGCTAGCCGGAGGGTGGCGATCGCAGGATCGCGGCGAATCTGAGAAAGGGGCATGAGCATGCGTTCTCTTCAATTCAAGACCTCGCGCGGCGGCATGGTCGCAGTGGCGATGATCCACGCCGTCCTCGGCGGCAGCGCCTTTGCCGCGACCAGCGCGTTTTCGGAAGGCGAGTTCGCTACCGACATCGCCTCCGCCGGCTATCCATTCATTGAGACGGATGGCGAGGCCGGCGGACTACAGCTCGATTCCGCCGGCGGCTGCGAGGGCGAATGGCTGCCGGGATTTAGCGTGCCGGGGGTAAATGGAACCATCTACGCCGCGACAATATGGGATTCCGACGGCGCGGGACCGCGGCGGGCTGTGATTGTTGCAGGCGGCTGGTTTACCACAGCTGGCGGAGTTCTAGCAAGCCGTATCGCTCTGTGGGACGGCAACACCTGGCAGCCCTTGGGGACAGGAATGAATGGCGATATCGGTGATCTCGTAGCCTGGGATCCAGATGGCGTTGGACCTTTGCAGGCTCAACTCGTCGCGTGCGGGCAATTTTCGATTGCGGGCGGGACTCCGGCGAACTTCATTGCGCGCTGGGACGGCAGCACCTGGCGGTCATTTGCGTCGGGGATGAATGCGAATGTCCATGCACTCGTCACCTGGGATCCGGATGGCACTGGTCCGCTGGCGGCTCAGCTTGTCGCAGGTGGCGCTTTCACCACCGCTGGCGGCGTACCAGTTAATCGCATCGCCCGTTGGGATGGCAGCACGTGGCATCCATTCGGTGGGGGTATGAATAACCCGATTAGCGCCCTTACCACATGGGATCTGGATGGCATTGGTCCGTCGGCGGCACAGCTTGTCGCGGGTGGTGCATTCACCAATGCCGGCGGCGTACCGGTTAATCGCATCGCCCGGTGGGATGGCAGCGCGTGGCATCCACTCGGCGGGGGCATGAATAACCCGATTGACGCCCTCACCACATGGGATCCGGATGGTACTGGTGCGGAAGCGCCACAACTGATCGCGGGAGGTTCTTTTACCACCGCGGACGACTTGACGGTGAACTGCATCGCGCGCTGGAATGGCCGCGGCTGGCAGCCGTTGGGGACGGGCATGGATGCCATGTATTACCCATCGGTATCCGCCCTGACGACCTGGGATCCGGATGGCGTCGGGCCTCAGCCTGCCCAACTTGTTGCCGGCGGCACCTTCGCCACCGCTGACGGCGTATCGGTGAACAACATCGCTCTATGGAACGGGGCTGTGTGGCTGCCAATTGCGGAAGGAACCCAACACTCGGTTTTTGCCTTGACGACATGGGATCCGGATGAAGCTGGAGCACAACCACTTCAACTGGTCGCGGGCGGCAGCATCGGAAGCGTAAGCGGAATGATGATGGGCGCCATCACGCGCTGGAACGGGAGCGCCTGGTTTCCCTTTGGGAGGGGAATGAATGATTCAATATCCGAACTGATTACTTGGGATCCGGATGGCTCTGGGCCTCAGCCTGACCAACTCGTTGCAGCCGGCGCATTCACCTCGGCAGGAGGAGCGATGGCAAATCGCATCGCTCGCTGGAATGGCCGCGTCTGGCTGCCGTTTGGGACAGGCATGGATGGAAGTAGTTATCCCTATGTAATTGCCTTAACGACTTGGGATCCGGACGGCGTTGGAGAGCAGCCGGTAACGCTCGTCGCTGGGGGCTCTTTCACGATCGCCGGTGGAATCCGTAGCAATAATATCGCCCGCTGGGATGGCAGCGCCTGGCAGACCTTGGGAATGGGAATGAATGGCTCTGTTTACGCCCTCACGACCTGGGATCCGGATGGCGTTGGTCCACACTCTACTCAATTGATAGCAGGCGGTGACTTTTCGACCGCTGGCGTACTGCAGGCCGGTCGGATCGCTGGTTGGGATGGCACCGCCTGGCATAACTTCAGAGCGGGCTTGAACGGCTCGGTCTATGCACTTACGACGTGGGATCAGGATGGCGCAGGACCGCAATCATGCCAACTCGTCGTCGGCGGATCATTTACTGCCGCCGATGAGACCCCGGCGAACGCAATCGCCCGTTGGGATGGCAGTAACTGGCTTAGCTTCGGTATTGGCATGGGTGGTAGTACAACCACATTTGTCTCAGCCCTGACAACTTGGGATCCGGACCAGACGGATTCGCCGATGGGCGATGTCGTCGCGGGGGGCTCGTTTTCCATCGCGGGGGGAGTGCCTGCGAATAGAATCGCCCGCTGGGACGGCAATGCCTGGCACAGTCTCGGAACGGGACTAAACTCGATCGTACGCGTTGTGGAAAAATGGGACATAGACGGTGCCGGGCCGGCGCCGGTTCAACTGGTTGTGGGCGGTCGGTTCACTACCGCAGGCGGCGTATCTGCGCATCGTATCGCACGGTGGGATGGCAGCTACTGGCAACCATTGGGGACGGGCCTCGATGGGTTTATTGATCCTTCTGTTTATGCCATCACCTTCTGGGATGTGAGAGGTTACGGAGCGCAGACACACTATGCGGTTGTGGGCGGCAAATTCAATACCGCCGGCGGCCAATCTTCGGGCTTCATCGCCTTCTGGGGCTGCCCCGACGGCGTGCCGTGCCTTCGCGGCGACGCGAATGGCGATGACGTCATCGACTTTCGCGACATCGATTGCTTCGTCTCGGCGTTGGTCGGTGAGGCGGCGTGGCTCGGCTGCGTCGCGGGTCTCGATGCGGCGACGTACCTCTGCGCGAACGATTGCAACTGCAACGGCGGCGTCGACCCGGACGACATCGATTGCTTCGTGCAATGCCTCGTCGCCGGCGATTGCCCGCCATGCCCTTAGGCGCCAGGCGCCACTTGCGAACGTGATGGAACGTACTGAAACATGCTGCAGATTGGCACGGCATCGCCAGCGTGCCGACTCATCCTCGCGGCCAATGGCCGCTGTGCGCAGCAATAAAGCGAGAACGAGCAGCCCCCGCCGTGCGGGATAGCCGGCATCACGTTTGAATTCTCTCCGGCCGACTCGGCCATCATGCTCGCGAGCCGGCCGGACTGTCTTGTTCCCGAGAAGCCAGACGGATTGCTATCGGGCCGAACAGACGGCGCTGCGCCGTTCCGCGCGCAAATTTTGCCCCTCTTGCCATTCATATTGCAGACTCTGCGCATGAAGCCGTTACGGCGGTTTGCTTACCGGCCGCCCGGCGGGTCGTGCCACGGCACTCGTGCGAGCGCCGCAGCGGCGTACCCGCGGCCTCTCGGAGCAGCCTCATGTCCTCATACCCGGACGTGCATTCAGCGGATCAATCGGATCGACTCTCGGCAAGGCTGACCAGCTCGGGCGTGTCTCATGTGTCGGCGAACAGCCTTAGCCGAGACCGCCGATGGCCGGCCGCGGACCGCCGCGCGCCCCGCGCCGCCAC
>CAYQLG010000096.1:0-16465 GCA_964418235.1 uncultured Planctomycetales bacterium | reverse complement strand
GCGAGAATCCGAGCCGGCAAAAAGTTCACGAGCTCGGAGGCCCATGCTACCCTCGCTTCAGCGGCCGAGCAGTAGGTGCACGGCTTCATGCGAAAAGTCGTGACCGCCAACGGCCACAGGCCATCGTAAACGCCGTCAGTCATTGTGCCTCGACATGGCCGGCGATCTCGAATGGACTGTGCTGCCAAATCGCCGACGGCCAGTGCCGGCACACCCCGACGGCGGTTTGGCCGTCCAACCGGCCGCGACGGCAGTTGCTGGTCCAACCAGTTGCTGGTCCAACGGCCGGCGCCGTCAGCCGACTATTCCAAGCCGCACGGCCCTTGCGGATCGCCGCACCGTCCGCAACCGCCGCTGCGCGGCAGCGGCAAGGACGAACCACCGCGAGTATCGGCCGACTGTGCCGCGAAGACGCTGAATTTTCGCTCGCTGCGCCGCGCGCCGCACTGGGGGCAGGCCGGTTGATCGCGCTCCTCGGCCGAGCGGACCAGCCGCTCGAAGTCGGTCTCGCACGCGGGGCAGTGATACTCGTAAATCGGCATCGTTGCGCTCCTGTAGTTTCACACCGGGTCGGCGGCTTCATAACTCAAATGGGCCGCAGCCTCCATGGCGACCGCATCATGCGACTCAAGCGAACAAGGCAAACTCCGACAGTTCCGTTGGTCCGTTGCTGCTCGGACAAGATCGCTCGATTCAGCGCGGCAGTATAGGAATCCGTACGACGCGGTTCAAACGCTCAAGCGGCGGTGCGTTTCGGCATCTGCGCGAGGTTTCGGCTTAGAACCTATCCCAAAACCTGCACAGGTTGGAAACCTGTGCCACAATCACCGGTTGGAAACCGGTGCCACACAGGTGTTGGGATAGGTTCGTATCGGTGCATCCGGCGATTCGTGAATTCTGCCTTTTCCCTTTGTCGCTACATCGCTTCGTCGCTTCGTCGCTATTCCAGGACGTTGCAGAATCGAATCGCTCCCTTACGGTCGCGGCTCTGCTTACGGTCGCGGCTCGGTTTACGCGCGCGGCTCGACGACCGAGCGCTCATGACAATCCGCTAGTCGCGCGCGATCACAATTCCGCAGGCTTCGCGCACCGCGGCCATCGTCTGCCGTGCGATGGCGCGGGCCTTGCGGCCATGTTCGCGCAGGATGTCCTCAACCACGTCGGGCTTGGCAGTCCAGGCCGCGCGCGCCTCGCGCCGCGGGCCGAAGAACGCCTCGTACAACTCCGCAAGGCGCTTCTTGGCTTCGCCATAACCCATGCCGCCGGCGCGATAGCGCCGCTCCCATTCGGCCAGTTCTTCGGCCCCGGCCAGCAGCTTGAGCAGCGCGAAGACATTGCAGGTCTCGGGGTTCTTGGGCTGATCGACCGGCGTGCTGTCCGTCTTGATCGCCATGATCCGCTTCTGCATCTGTTTGGGGTCGCCGAACATGTCGATTGTGTTGCCATAGCTTTTGCTCATCTTCTGTCCGTCGACGCCGGGCACGATCGGCGTGGCGTTGAGCTTCAGCTCGGGCCGGACGAGCACCTCGCGCCCAAACGTGTTGTTGAAATAGCCGGCCATGTCCTGCGTCATCTCGATGTGCTGGACCTGGTCCTTGCCGACGGGCACGAGATGGCTGCCGTAGATGAGGATGTCGGCCGCCATCAGCACCGGGTAGTAGAACAGCCCGACGCCGGGGGCGATGCCGCGCGCCACCTTGTCTTTGTAGGAGTGCGCGCGTTCGAGCAGGCCCATGCCCGTGACTGTGCTGAGCATCCATGCCAGCTCGGTGACTTCGGGCACGTCGCTTTGGCGGAAGAGCTTCACATTCGCACGCTGCGGGTCGAGGCCCATCGCCAGGTAATCGAGCGCCACGTCGCGCGTCAGGGCGCGCATCCGCTCCGCGTCCTGCACAGTCGTCAGCGTGTGATAGTTCGCGATGAAGTAAAAACAGTCATTCTGCGGGTTGTCCTGCAGCTCGATGTGCTGCTTCATCGCGCCGAAATAATTGCCCAGATGGAGCGTGCCGGAGGGCTGAATGCCGGAAAGTATGCGTGCCATAGAGAATCGATCGTATGCGGCCCCAGCGCGCGGCGAAAGTGGGGGGCGTAGTCGAAGTCGAGCCGCGATCGCCTGGAATAACGAGGAAGCGACGAAGGGCAATACAAAAGCTCGACTCTCGTACAGCTTCGCTCCATGCCAAGCTATGCCCGTAAGACGATCTGCTTATCTGAGCCGAACCGCGACCGTGAGGGAGCGATTCGATTCGCGCATCGCCCTACACCGGCTTGGCGCCGAGCTTCTCATAGACCGCAAACGCACGCTCGCCAAACCCCGCCGGCAATGCATAACGCTCGATGCGCGCCAGGCGCAGGCCCGCGGTGCGTGCCGCCTCCGCGGCGGCGGCGCTCTCGGCTTCAACGGCTTGCACCGACTTAAACAGCCACGCGATGCCGCCGCGGCGCAACAGCGGCCCGACATAGCCGAGCAGCGTGCGGATATCAGCGACGGCCCGCACGGTGACCACGTCAAAGCGCGCCTTGCCCGGCCCGCGCCCCCAGTCCTCGACTCTGGCCCAGATGGTCTCGACGTTGGTCAGGCCGCAGGCCACGGCGATCTCGGCGACGGCCTGCACTTTCTTGCGGGTCGCGTCGAGCAGCGCGACCTGCGTCGTCGGCAACTCCATCGCCAGCACCAGCCCCGGCAACCCGCCGCCCGTGCCCACGTCGATCAGCGCGGCCGGCGGCTGGGGCCGCAATCGCTCCGCGAGTGCCAAAGCGTCGGCGATGTGCGCCCCCCACAACGGCTCCAGCTCGCGCGCCGCCGTTAAATTCACGCGCTGATTCTTCGCGAGGATTTCTGCGCAAAGCTCCAGAAGCCGCGGCGACCGCTGGGCCTGCCTCGACTCAGGGAGAGACGATTCGAAGTCCGTCGGTGAATCGATCACGGTTGTCATTCTCGCATACTCCGCCACTTGCGGATACGCGGCGCCGGCTCGTGCGGACCAAGAAACGCACTCGCTGTTGCGGTTCCTCGGCTTTAGATTGTCATTGAGTTGGGCCAGGGCGACATCAGGTTTGCCGGCGTAATTTTAACCCTGAAATACGCTTCATCGGAAAGCCGTCCGCGTAGCCCCAATAGCACCGTCCGGTAGCGATTGAAATCGACCGCAATTGGTTGCTCGCAACAGGCGCGATCACGCAGCGCAAGCCCGGAAGGGATTTGAGTCACCACTATTCATGGATTATCCGTCCTTGGTCCTGGCACAGTTGTCGTGGATATTCAAAATTGGTTTCTGATTCGATCGGCTGCGTCGTATCATGAAAACGCGATCGCGACGTTGTGCGATAGCGAAGAATTCTCACGCGGGATGCGACTGGAGGAGATTGGACGATGAAGCGCACACAGGAACGTGCGGGTTGGCTCACATCATTGGCGATCTTGCTGGGGACTGCGGCGCCCGCATGGGCGGATGCGGTCGCGCACTGGAAGCTGGACGAATCCGCGGGGGCGACAACCGCGGCGGACAGTGTCGGCAGCCGACACGGCACGCTGCATGGCTCGGCCGCGTTCGTGACCGGCGGCAGCTCGGGCAATTGCATTCACGTGACGATTGCCGGCGGCGGCTACATCGACATGGGCGACGTTTTTCGTTTTACCAGTGGTGATTTCGCGATCGTCGCCTGGGCCAGAACGGCGCCGGGCGACCGGACGCCGGACTATTTCATCCTCGGAAAGCATCGCGCGACGATCGTTCAGGGATACTTGCTCGGGATCAATGCCAATGGCGGATATGGGCAGACCGACAAGGCCTGGTTCTATCAGAGCAATGCATTCGGGTCGCAGTCGCCGATTTCTACAACGAGCGTCAATGACGGGGCCTGGCATCAGATCGTCGCGGTCTATCGGGCCGGCGGTCAGACGCGCATGTTCGTCGACGGCGCGCCGGCCGAAGCGAGCATCGGCGCGATTCCCATGGGTGGCAATGACGCGCACCTGGCCATCGCCGGCGTGGATTTCGGCGGGGCGCTCCGCGCTGTGCTGAACGGCTGGGTTGATGACGTGCAGTTCTACGATCACGCCCTCACGCCGAACCAGGTTCAACGCCTCTTCGAGCAGCCGGGCAATACCGTGATCGGCCCGATCGGCGACATGAACTGCGATCGCGCGGTGAACTTCGACGATATCGACGCCTTCGTTCTGGCGCTCATCGACGAGAGCACGTACGAGGCGGCATTCCCCGGCTGCCGGATTTTGTTGGGCGATATGAATCTTGATGGCGCGGTGAATTTCGACGACATCGGCGATTTTGTGGCGGCGTTGGCGGGGTGACGGGCGATCAGGCCGGCGGCGAACATGCCGCGGCGGCCTGTGGACTCCGCCCGCGCCCATCGTGAAGGGTCACCCTGCGTGGCTCAACCGGCTTAGCTGCTCACCGCGAAGCCGCATCTGTGCTGCGCGCACTCATTTCCGTTCAGTTCGGAGACCGGCACTTTTCCGGACGACGCAAGACCTGCGCTCAGGTGGTGTCTGGGTGAACCACAGCGACGCAGCCCATCGCGACGATAAGAGAGCATAGCCGCACGCAAACAGGCGGCGACAACCTGGAGGTTCATGCCGATGACGCCTGCCGTCAGACTTCACAGCATGCTGAGTTCAGCGCTGATGCTTACCACAACGCTCATCGCCGACGAGCGCTTTGACCAACTCCGGGCGCAGTGCGAAAAAGCCGCGTCGCGCACGCCGGCGCTTTCGCTGCAGATCGATCTTGTGCAGACCTATCCCGACTGCCCCGGGTGGCCGCGCACGATCATCACGCGCGAATGGGAGGGCGTGCGACTCGAAGGCAAATGGCTCTTCAAGATCAGCACCAGCTATCAGCGGAACGGTGACAGCGGGCAGGCCGCGGGCGCCCCGCCGCGCCATGGCGTCGATGAAAACACGCGCCCGCGCGCCGATGCCGATATGCGCCGCAATCCCGACGGATACAGCGCGGACGAGCCGCCGCAGCCGCTCGGCCGCACGGTCGTGGTCCACGATGGGCGCTATCTATGGACGCATAGCGAGGTTGGATCGCAAGTCTGCGTGTTGAAGCAGCGCTGGCACGACGAGCGTCGCCCGGTAGCCGATCGCGATCTGTTCGAGACGCTCAAGCACGATTGTGAGTTCGCGGCCTTGCCGGAGGAGCGGGTCGGCGCTGTGCCGGTCTGGGTGATCGAAGCCCGCCGCAAGCCGGAACTGACTTTGGTGTTGGGGCTGGCGACGACCGTACGGCTCTATGTCAGCCAGGAAAATGGCGTCGTGCTGCGGACGGTCGGTCTCGATGAATCGGGCCGAACGGTCTATGAGTCACGGGTGCGAGAGCAACGTGCCCGGCCGCGCTTTGCGCCGGCATATTTCAACTATCAGCCGCCGACGGGCGCGCTGCTGACAGATTTGGTGGACGAACCGGCGGCCGGCCCGCCGGCGCCCGGCGCTGGTTCATGAGGCGAGCCTCCGAGCCACATTTCAATTCGGGCAGAGAACGCTATCGGCACCCCGGCATGGTGCTGGCATGCGGCGTCTCTCCGGGCTACAAGTGTTCCGTCAAGCTTGAATTTTCGGATGAAGCGGCAAAAAAAGCTCCGGCGTCACGGCGTGAAATCAGTGACTTTGTCTGTCGCAGGTCGCACGGGCCGGAGGCCCATGCTACCCGCGCAAAGGACATAGACATCCAATCCATTTCTCCTTCCCACGTTTCCCCTTGCCACCTTCCCACGTTCCCACATTCCCACCTTCCCACTTTCCCACCTTCCCACCTTCTCGCGATCACCGAACGCACGGGCCAGAGGCCCATGCTACCCGCGCTTCTAACCCGCAAATTCAAGTGTGACGAAACACTAGCGCCGGCATGACTACCCAGGCCGCCGATCATCGGAGTAATCAAGCTTAGACAATACGGCGGGGGCTGCCGACTTGAGGACGCTCGACAGGCTGGAAGCCTGCGCTAACCTTGGTAGCCCGTCCCAGCCCTGAAAGCCAGTCCCACTCGGGTTCAACGGGTGCGTGAAATGGTGGCGGCCGGAGTCGAACCGGCGACCTAGGGGTTATGAATCCCTCGCTCTAAACCATCTGAGCTACGCCACCGCAGCAATCGCATTTCGCCGTGCGCCGCACACACGACAGGCGCCCTCCGGCTGGGCCGGGCGGACCGCGGCAATCACAACGAATCATCGTAGTTTACGTCGATCTATACTGATCGACAAGATGACCCAGGCACACCACGATGCCGCGTCCGCCCAGCCGGCTGCCAGCGCACACGGCGGCGCATGGGCGCACGTCGCGGCGCGCGGCGTGGTGGCGCTGACTCGCGTCCAGCGCCGCGTGCTCATCACGCTCTTTGCGATCATCGGGCCGCGCCAGGCCTATGCGCTCGCCGCGCTGTTGGCGCGCGGTCTCTATGCGCTGCTGCCGCCGCTGCGCGTCTGGAGCGAGCGCAATTGCGCCGCCGCGCTGGGCGATCGACTGGGGCAAGAGGCGATCGTGCGGCTGGCCCGGGCCGCGTTTGTGCATCGCATCTGGAATCTGACGGATCTCTACCTGGCCGAGCGTTTTCTGCGTCGCCAAGATCTGGATCGTCGTGGCGGGCACATTGCCGAGCCGGAGCTGACGCGGCTGAAAGCGGCCCAGTCCCGCGGCCAGCCCTTTCTGCTGATCACGATTTATCTGGGGCCGTTTGACCTGTTGCCGCTGCTGCTGGGCTGGAATGGCGTCGTCGTGCCGACAATCTATCGTGCCCACGCCAACCAGCCTTTCGACGCCTTCCGCCGACGGATTCGCGGGCTGAGCGGCTGCGAGTTGCTGCCGGTCGAAGAGGCCTTCGAGCGGCTGCCTCAAATCCTGGAGCGCGGCGGCGGCGCGGCGCTGCTGATCGATCACCACGTCGAGCGCGGCGGGGTTCCGATTCGCCTGCTCGGCGCAGAGACGACGGTATCGCGGGCGCCGGGCATTCTTGCGGCGCGCTTCGCGGCCGATGTCGTCGTCGCGGGGATTGTGCGCATGGGCGGCGCGTTCCGTTTTTCCGTGCCGGTGATCGATACCATCGACCACGCCGAATTCGCCGAGCGCCCGGACGCGGTCGCCTTCATCATGAAGCGCTACGTGCGCGCGGTGGAGCGGCTGATTCTGACCGCCCCGGAGCAATATCTATGGGTGCAGGATCGCTGGGGGCATCGCAATGAGCTGAGCCAGGATCAAGCCGGCTAGCGCATCCAACCGTGCGACCGCCGGCGGCGCGGTCGGGGTTGAACCCGGCGACAACACGGCTCGAACCGACATGCCGCGGCCGATCCGAGCCGCACCGCATCGGTTGGCCCCGCCCCGTCGGTGCGTGCTCATTCCGTTCGCCGGGCACGCTCCCACAATTCCCGCAGGCTTTTGTTGCCTTCAACCGCGGCGGCTTCAAGATTGTCGCGCTCGTGCAGAATGAGGCGCGTCAGATAGCTGCGCGCGTCGTTCACCTGTGCCAGGAAGCTCGTCGTCAGGTCGTCGGCGTCGAGATCGCCGCCCGCGAGCCGCTCCAGCGCTTCGACCTTGAGCTGGCTGAGTTTGTGCTGCAAATCCAGCAATTCGCGCAGCTTCAACTCGGCCGCCTGTTCCAATTCCAGCGCCCGCCGCTCGATTTCCGTGACGCGCTTCATGTAGCCGGCAAAGCCGATCTGGCGGCGTCGCTTCCAGCGCCGCCGCAGCGCCAGCCAAACCGACAGCGCGGTCGTTCCGAGAATCGCAAGGATGTTGATCGTCTTCTCAAACGTGTCATAGACGTCGCTGGTGATGAGCGATTTGTTGCGGTCGCGATAGCGCTCCGCCCCCGGGTGGAGGGGAAACTCTGGCGGTAAATCAAGCGTCGCCGGCTCAAGCGGCGGACGCGTGAGGTGCGCCGTGTAGCCGCTCGTGTAAATCACATGCAAGAGTCGCTCGACCGCCGGGGGTGGAACGCCGGTGCGGGCCACCAGCAGCAACCGCGCGCCGAGCGTGCGGGTCTCCGTCGGCGGCACCGGCGGATCAACGGCGTATGTAAACGCCGGGATCACCGTCTCGTAGATGTGCACGCGATCCACATCCATGTCCTTGTCTTCGCCGACATGTCCCGGCGGCGCGGCGCGCGACGGCGCGGCCGGCGTGGTAAGCCCTGCTGAGGGTTTCGTCGCGACGATCGGCGGCGGGGCATCCTGTGGCGATGGGACACCGGCCCGCGCCTCATCCTGCAAGCCGGCCAGTGCAAACGCCTCGCCAAACGGCAGCGGCGCGAGCTGATATCCATGACGCACCACCAGTTCGCGCACGAATGGCGATGGCAGCGATGAGACCGTAAAGATCGCATCGGGGAGCTGCGCCGTCGGCAGCGCCAGCAGCTCGTCATAGCGGCGCACCTCGATGCGCGTGTCGGCTTCATCGAGACCGGCGAACATGAGCACGGCCAGCGCCAGGTCGTGCGTGCCGCTTCCGAGCGGCCCGATATTGACGCTGTGCCCGCGCAGGGCCGCCAGGCTCTGAGTCGCCCCCGCCAGCAACTCCTGCCGCACGAGCAAATGCAGCGGCTCGACGTGTAGAGCAGTGATGAGCCGGATGTTGGCAAAGCGCTCGGCGCGGAAACCGCCCTGCACCAGGGCCAGGTCCAGCTCACCGGCTTCCAGCCGCTGCAGCGCGTCTTCCGACCCGGCCGTCGCGTGCAAGGCCAATCGCAGCCGCTCGGGCGCCGCGCACCGCGCGAGGATCTCGGCGAATTCATGTCTCAGCCCCGCGCGGCTGCCCGCGGAGAGCGACAACTCATACGCACGCGCATAGCCGCCCCACAGTCGCGCGAACCAGGTCAGCCCGAGCGCCAACGCGAGCACCATGAACGTCAACATCACGACCGTGAGCGCCCCGGCGCTGCGTCGCATCGTCATCGCGGGTCCATTCGTCTGGCGAATTGAAGCACCAGGGCCGCGCCGTTGCGGCCGCCGCACACGCCGCTGCGCGTTGTCACCGGGTCGCCTCGGTCGCGGCGTTGAAACGCGCGAACCAACTCCGCAACAGCGCCTCGGCCGGCTTGCCTTTGGGGGTATAGCCGAAGTCGTCCTTGCCGCCGTCCCCCGGGGTCCATTCCCACCAGATCATGCCGTTCAGCCCGGAGGACTCACCCCAGACGCGAAGGAAGGCCTCATACAGCCGGCGCTGTTCTTCGTGCCCGCCGGTCGTGGCTTTCTGATTCTGGTAGTAGTTCCACGGCGCGGACGCGGCGCCCTCCTGGCTGCACCAGCCGACTTCGGTCAGCAGGATCGGCTTCTCGATGGTCTTGCGCCAGTTCATGACCTCGTCATAGACCGGCTTCCATTTCGCGGCGACCTCATCAACGCTGGGCAGCTTCTTGTCGGCAAGCGTGTTGTAGGTCGTCATCCCGATGAAATCGAGCTTATCCCAGAATTGGATCGGCTTGTAATGATCCCAGTTCGCCGAATAACCCAGCCGGCCCTTGAAGCGCGCCCGGGCCGCTTCAATCACCTTGACCCATTGCGACGTGTACTTCTCGGTGCTGACCAGCTCGGACCCGATCATCAGCGCATCGGCCCCGCCCTCGCGCGCCACGTCGGCAAAGAACTCGATGAACTGCCGATATTGCTTCCACCAATCCTCCCAGTTCGGCGGCTCGATCACGCCGCGCCATTCGCTGCCGCGCGGATGGCTCAGGAGAACGATCGGCATGATGATGACGGCGAGGCCGCGCGCCCTGGCCTCGGCCATGATCTCATGCATTTGCGCCGGGGCGGGCGTCTTGCGATGATCGATATAGATGCCCTGACTCTTGGCGTGCTCCATCGTGCCTGTGCAGCAAAGCATGACGGTGTTGGCGCCGAGATCGGCGATCTCGTGGACCAATTCGGAGTAGGTCTCGACCGCCTGATAGGACGTATTGATCTGGATCGCGACGCCGCGAAATCGCATCGACCCGCTGAGCGTGCCGGCCGCCGCGCCGCCTGCTTCTCCGGCACGGCCCTTGGCGGAACTGCTGCCGGCCAGCTTAACCGTGGGCGGCGCGGCCTCCGCCGGCCGACGAAGGCTGCCGGCCTCGCCTGCCCAGAGCTGCAACACCACGCCGCCGAAAAGCAGCGCCCCGATGATCAATCCCGTCACACGCCAATTCATGCCGCCGATTGTATGCCGCCGGGCTGACATTCGTCGAAACCCGCTCACGCTGTGGCGGCAGGAGATCGGCGATTTGCTGGTAGGAGGCTGCTCATTTCGCGCGTTCGGCTTGTGCGCAATAGCCGGCTTCACCCTGTGGAGCGCACGATTGATTTCAGAGCCTTGCTGGCGGTGGTTGACGCGCTGTAGCGTCGGCCCTCTGTGGCCGACGGCGCGGTGGGAAGTGCGAATGGCGAAGAGCGAAGCGAGAAATACACAAGGAATCGCCTCGGATACCGCATTCAACGCGGCACCCGCCTTTTCACCTGATCACGTTATCACCTTCGCACCTTATCACTTCCATGCTCTCCGTGGCCGATGGCGTATCGAGCCGGCAGCCAGCGCTCGCCCGACCCGGCGTAGGGCACGGAGTCCCAACGCTACAGCGCGTTCGAGTGCGCTGCGGCGGCGGTTGCTTGCCCGCGGCGTCGGCAGTGGTTGCTCGAGTGCAGACGGCGCGGGTTGATCCGGTTCGTCGGGAATCGAATCGCTTCCTGACGGGCGCGGTTCGGAAAGTGGGCGCGGTTCGGTTTATGGGCGCGGCGCTGGTTACGGCGCAAGAATCGGGTTGATCGCATGGCCGCACTCGGGACAGCGCTCACTGTCGAGGCCGCGCAGGTTGTAGCCGCAACTGCGACAGTGTCCGGGCGGATAGCGCTTGCCCCAATACCAGCGCCGCGCAATCAGCAGCAGCACGGCGGGGAGCAGCATCAATGAGTAGAAAATAGCCATCACGATAATGGACTCTATATCCCACATGATCATCATGCTGGTTGAGTTGCCCCCCGCTCTCCCTGAGATCAAGATCGGCGAATGGATCACCAGGATGTGATATGCGGCTAATCGCAGCAGGATGAACATCACCCCAAACGTCAAGAGCAGCCAGTGCAGCCGCGACTCGCGCGTGCGCAGCGCTTGCACGCAAGCTGCCACGCCCAGCATGCAATAGAAGCCTATGATTGCCGGCGAGGCATAGGAGCTTCTTTCGATAAACATCGCCAATTCAACCAACGACGGTTGCGGGTTCCTAACGGGAAACGACGGAGGCAGCGGCGCCGCGACCGCCGCTATGGCCACACACGCGAAGACCGCATAAACGCACAGCAATCCCAGAATCATGAATCGTGCCGCGCGCATGCGCACCCTCCACTTCGCCGGCGGCTCATGCCGGGCCGGCTCAAGCCATCGGTTCTTCAGGGCTGATCACGACATCGCGACTTATCGCGAGGCCGTCGGCGTCTCCTGTGCCAGCCGTCGCAGCAACAGCAGCCCCGGCTCGACCATTTCGCCGTGGTCAAAGCCCTGCAGCTCGCGCAGCTCGACGCGCGGGTGGCCCGCTTCACGCAGCATGCGCCATAAATACGCATTTTCCTCGTAGCGCCCGAGCAGCTCACGCTCGCGATCGCCCGTCACCAGCAACAGCCGCGGCGCGCCGGCCCGCACGTGAAAGAGCGGCGCGAGGTCGTCGATCACGGGCTGTTCCCGCCGCCCGCCGCGCTCGGCGCGAATCGTGAAATGCGTGATGGCCTGCCCGCTCAGTGAGACGACGCCCGCGAGCGCGTCGGCCTCGATCTGGTGCGCCGCCAGCCAGCGCCGATCCAGCCCCAGCATCAGCGCCAGATAGCCCCCCGCCGAGTGCCCCGCGACAAAGACCCGCCGCGGGTCGCCGCCGTGTTCGCCGATGTGGCGGATCGTCCACGCGACCGCGGCGGCGGCGTCCTCGAGATAGAGCGGACTCTTCACGTGCGGGCTGAGCCGATAGCCGGCCGCGACCACCGCGACACCGGCATTTTGCAACGCCGCCGGCACAGCGCGATCTCCGCCGGTCAATCCGCCGGCGTGAAACCAGACAATCGTGGGAAACCCCGGCGTATTCGTAGGACGATAGAAATCCAGCCGACAGCGCGCCCGACCATGTTCATCTTCGGGCGGCGGCGTGCGATAGGCGATGCCGGCGGTCGTCTCGTACGTCGTCGCCGGGCGCTCGGCGGCGAGCGCGCTCGTCAGTACAAGCCATCCGGCCGCCAGCGCCGCCGCGCCGCGCATCAAAGCGTTCATCATACGAATCCTCCGTAGCCTGCCGGCGATCGCGCTAACTCGTTACGAAGCGGAGCCGCGACCGTAGGAAGCGGAGATCCTCACAAAATTCAACCATTCACAGACAGCCCCGAGTTCCAGGGTCGGCCATGCGACCACGCGACGCTGAGAAAACTCGTGTCTGCCGGAGCGCTTGCTTCTTCGCGCCGGGCGGCGTTGCCATCATGTCTGCCTGAGCAGACCCCAAGTTTGCCCTATCCAAACACTCAGGCGAGCACGAACGCTCACGGTGCATCTCACGTCCTTCTTCGGGCCAGACAAAAACGCTGCCACCTTCTCGTGAAATGAGAGCCACGATTAACTCAACAACGCACGGGCCAGAGGCCCATGCTACCCTCGACTCGAACCCCAAAATGAGCGTGGTGGAGCACTATTCCTTCTCGATCTCCTCCATCACCGCGTCAATCAGCGGGCGCAACGTGGCCGCGCTGAAGTCGAACCGGCAGCCCGCCGCCGCGAACAACTCCGGCAGCGGTCGAGCGCCGCCCAACGACAGCCCGCGGCGATAGAGATCGACGGCCTCCTGAAAATCGCGCCGTGAGTTCTGCCACACTTGCAATGCGCCAAGCTGCGCGATGCCGTACTCGACGTAATAGAACGGCACCTCGAAGATGTGCAGTTTGCGCTGCCAACTGCGCCGCCGCACGGCCTCCAGCCCGCTGTAGTCCACTTCGGGCGAGAAGCGCTGCACGAGCCGCACCCACTCTTCGTTCCAACCCTCGATGCCCGCGTCGACGTGCGTGTAGACGTAGTGCTGGAAGGCATCGATGCAGGCCATGAAGGGGAAAAACGTGACGATCTTCTCAAAGAACTGCCGATGAGCGCGGGCATCGTCAACGCCATAAAACTCGCGCGTGAAGGGCAGCGCGAGGCACTCCATGCCCATCGAGGCGACCTCGGCGAACTCGGTCGGATAGTTGCGATAGGCGTAGAGCGGATCCTGCCGACACAGCCACGAGTGAAACGCATGCCCGCCTTCATGCAACAGGACGCGCACGTCGGTGTCGGAGCCGACCGCGTTCATGAAAATGAAGGGCAACCGCCGCTCCGGGTAGACCTGCTGATAGCCGCCGGGGGCCTTGCCCTTGCGGCTGCCCAGGTCGAGCGCGCCGCGCTCGCGCATCGTGTCGAAGATCGCGCCAAACTCGGGGTTGACGGCGTGAAAAATGCGGGCGGAGCCGCGAATCAGCTCGTCATCGGTCTGGAAAGGCCGCAGCGGCTTGTGACCGTGCGGATCGACGGCGAAATCCCACGGGCGCAGCGTGGTCAGATCGAGCCGCGCGCGGCGCTGTTCCGCCAACCGGCGCACCGCCGGCACGACGATCTCTTCGATCGCATCATGGAAGCGCAGACAGTCGTCGGGCGAATAATCGAAGCGCTCCAGCGCCTTGAACATGTACGCGCGATAGTCCGGACAGCCGGCGTTTCGGGCGATCGTCGTGCGCAGCGCGACCATCTTTTCGTAGATCGCATCGAGCGCGGGTTGATCCTGGGCGACGCGCGCGAAGATCGCGCGCCACGCGGCCTCCCGCTGCGCCCGGTCAGTCTCCTCCAATCGCAGCGCCGCCTGCGGCAGCGTGCACTCGCGCCCGTCCAGGACGACCATCATGGCGGCGTTGATGCGCTGATATTCCTGGCGCAGCTTGTCGTCTTCGACGAGCAGCGGCACATTTTCATCGCGATAAAGCGCGACCGCGCCGCGCGCGCTGCGCAGCAGCACCTCATAGCGCAGGCGGGGCAGTTGCTGGGCAGTCGCGGCGGCGTCCTCGGCGACGCCGAGGCGCTGCGCGGTCTCGATGAGCTTGCGGCGCAACTGGTGGTGCAGCGGCTCGCGATGGGGCTTCACATGTTCGATGAAGTCGAGATAGCGCTGTTCGCGGGCGGGGTCGTCGGTCTGCCGGGTCATCTCGATATAGCGATCGCTCAGCTCTTCATCAAAGGCGGAATCGAGCTCGCTCCAGTCGAATAGCCAGCGTTCGAACTCCGCCCGGGTATTGAGCGACCGGGCGACCAACTCTTCGTAATAGGGTCGCGCGCTTTCCCACGCGTCGAAGCGCGCGGTGGGCGCCAGAAATTGCCGGGGAAATTCCATTGCTGCCGCCGTCGTCATGACTAACCTCCTCGCACGGCATTCAGCCGCCGTGGGCGCCGCGGCGCACCGGCCCGTTCTGGCGCACGGGCGAACCTCGGCATAGCGACTATAGCTTGGCCGCCCGCTGTGCGCGTAGCCCGGCCTGCGCCATCGGCAGGAGCCCGAACGACGTCGCCGCGGCTGAGACCACGCCCGCGCAAACGCTCAAGCTGTCCCGTATGTCGTGGCCGTCACTGCCCGCAGCGGCGCCGCACGGGGCGTGTTGCGCGCCAGCAGCCACAGCGCTTCGCCCAGCATCAGCGCCGCCAACCCGACCAGCATCAGCGCCACCCACGGAACCGCCGTCGCAAGCTGGCGGGCCTGCACATAGCCGATGAACATCCGCGTCAGCTCCCAGACGCTGATGAGATACATCCATGCCGCCGGTATGCCCGTCACCACCCAGACCCACGCCGCCCGCCTTGTCTGCCACAGCCAGACCGTTACGGCGATGAGAGTCAGCGCGGCCAACAGCTGATTGCTGGCGCCGAAAAGGTTCCAGAAGACGCGCCAGGCCGGCACGAGCCGGCCTGTGGCGGGGTCGATCGGATTGCTGAGCAGAAACACGAGCGGAAATCCGGTGGTGAGCGCCGTCGCAAAAGCCCGTCCGGCCCGCGACCTCCAGCCGGTCAGCTCTTCGAGCACATAGCGGCCGAGTCGCGTGCAGACATCGAGCGTGTCATAGACAAACGTCGTAAACGCCATCAGCGCGAAAGAGACGGCAAACGTCGCGGGCACGCCGAGCGTCGCGAGGAATCCGCCGATGCCCGTGGCATAGAGCACGTTCGGCCCCTTGGTCAGATTGGGCGAATCGACCGTCAGCACCATCACGCACGAGAGCGAGATCACCGCCACGAGCGCTTCGAGCAACATCGCGCCATAGCCGATGAGCTTCGCATCGGTCTCGCGGCGGAGCTGCTTGCTGGTCGTGCCGCTGGCGACCATCGCATGAAACCCTGAGCAGGCGCCGCAGGCAATCAGGATGAAGAGCATCGGAAAGAGCGCCTCGCCTTTGGGGCCGGACCAGCCGAGAAACGCCGGATAGGTCGCCGTTTTTCCGCCGACGATCAGGCCGAGCACGCCGCCGATCAGCGTGAGGTAGAGGAAGTAGCCGCCGAGATGGCCGCGCGGCTGCAAGAGGAGCCAGACCGGCACGATCGATGCGACAAAGCAATACGCCAGCAGGAAGATGTTCCAGAACTGCTGTGCACCGGCGGGGGTCAATCCGGCCCAGGCGTCGATCTGGAGCGGCGCGAGTTGTCCGCCCCAGATGGCCAGCCCCACGAGTGGCAGAAAAATCGCCGTCGCGACTGACAGTCGCAGGCGCGTCAAGCGCAGCAGCAAGCCCATGAGTACCGGCAGCGCGATGTAAATCAGCGACGAAGTCGCGATGCCGCCGCCGCTGACGATCCGCCCATCCTCCAGCGTGACCGGTCCGCAGAAGGCCGCCGCCGTGATATCGGCAAACGCGACCACCACATAGACCAGCGCCAGCCAGATGAACGCGAGAAAGAGCAGATAGCTTCGCGCCGACATGTGCTCGCGTACGATCGCGGCGATGCTCTGGCCGCGGTGGCGCACCGACGCGACCAGCGCGGTCAGGTCATGCACGCCGCCGATGAAGATCGCGCCGATCACAATCCAGAGCAGCGCCGGCAGCCAGCCGAACATCGTCCCCGCCAAGATCGGCCCGACGATCGGCCCCGCGGCCGCGATCGCTGAAAAATGCTGGCTCAGCAGTTGGCCGCGCTCGATCGGCACATAGTCGCGATCGTCACCCAGCGCGACCGCGGGCGTGGGCGACTGATCCGATAGCCGCAACAGCCGCGCCAGCACGCCGCCATAGAGAAAATAGGCCAGCACCAGCGTTATCGCGGCGACCGCCACGATTGCGAGAAGACTCATGCAACCCAGTTTACCCGCCGGGCAGGCGCCGGAGCGAGCGGCGCACGGCGCCGATGCAGCGACGCGCTCGCAAGCCGAACCGCGCCCGTGAGAGGCTGTCGAAATACTCCTGCGACGGCGCGCCGAATGCTTGGCGCAGCATCAGA
>CAYQLG010000095.1:0-16525 GCA_964418235.1 uncultured Planctomycetales bacterium | reverse complement strand
GCCACCCGAGGCGTCGACGGCGCGGGCGGTTCGGCCGACGCCGGCGACCAAGACACGGCCTCAGGGCATCCCGGCCCCAGCCACGGCCGGCCGCGCGCCGCACAGCGTGTTGTGGCCGCTGCTGCTGATCTACCATGCACTGGGCGCTTGCACGGGCGCTCTACAGGCGACGGTTCGGTTGGTGTTGCGGCTGCTGCAGGGCGTGGTGGTTGTCGCCGCAGCGCTGATTCGGGGCGCCGTCGGCGGTATTTGGCATGCAGCGCGGAGCGTGGGGGCGCGGGCGGCCGGGCTGGCGCGCGATATGCGCGGCGCCGCGGCTGCACTACTCTCCAAGTCGCTGGCGCCGATGCGCGGGCTTCGAGCCGCCCGCCCGGCCGCCGCAAACTGGCTCCAGAGAGCGTATCAGCGCATGTTGACCGGCAGCGTGCAGACGTTTTATCGAGCGCGGCGCATCCTGCAGGCGCTGATGGTCGGGGTGCCGCTGCTGCTGGCGGCGGCGGGCTGGTGGATCGTGAATGAATACGTACTGCCGCCGGCTCGCCCCGGCAGCGACACGCCGCCCGGCGAAGTCATCGCATACATCGTGCATCCCAAGGGGTTGCCGCGCCTGCCACAGGCCGAAGCGGTCGGATTTCTCGAGCAACTGGTTGAGCGCCTGCGCACGAACGACGCCGCCCGCGAGCGCTATCTATCCGAATTTCGCATCCTGACGGCGGAAGAGCAGCAGCGTTTCACGGAGCATCTCTTCGACATCTTCAAGCCGCTTTTTTTCGCCGACGTGGAGGGGTACCTGCAGCGCAACGGCGACGAGCGGCGCAGCTTCATCGATGAGTGCCTCGTGCGCAACGCGCAGCGCGAACGGCTCTGGCGGCATGTGCGCATCTCCAAGGGCGATCTCGGCGACGCCGGCGGGCGCAAGGCCGATCTGTTCGCGGTGCTGCTGACGCGGCTGACCGAGGAGGAGCGCGGCCGCGCCGGCCAATTCATCAGCGAGGGGATGAAGCGCATGCTCGAAATTCAAGCGGATGAGCAGCAGCGCGAGGCGTTTGAGCGCCGCGTCGAAGCGGCCGCTGCTCCTTAGTGCTTTGTCGCACTTGAAATTGCGGGTTCGAAACAAGAAGGGGAGCATGGGCCTCTGCCCCGTGCGTCTGGCAACATATTTCGGCACTCATTTCACGCCATGGCGCCGATACTCTTTCGGCTTATTTCCCCCACCCTAAACGAATGCGTCACAGCGTGATTGGCCGCCGCGCTGGCCGATGCAGCGCGAAGGCGCCGATGCCAAGTGACCCGCCGATGCAGACCGCGGGCGCAGAGCTTTTCAGACGGTGATCTCGCGAAAACCGAGCGCGCGGTAGAGCGTGACCGCCGGTGTGTTGGCGCTCGTCACCGCGAGGTCGACGCGCTGACGACCGTTGGAGACGAGCCGCGCGATGGCTCGCAGCAGCCCCGCGCGGGCGAGACCGCGGCGCTGCCATGCCGGCTCGGTCATCGAGAAGGCCACCAGGGCGATCCCTTGAAACTCGGTTACGAGCGTGGCGGCGACGACGCGGCCATCCCGTGTGACCACCTCCGAAGCGGCGAAGTCGAACGCGCCATACCCGCCTGAGAGCAACCGTGCCACTTCCGCTGCCGCCTCGTCGGCGCCCGCGCCTGCGTCATCGACCGTGCCGCGGTAGGCGCTGAGCATCAACTCCGCCAATGCGGGCGCGTCGGCAGACGAGACCGGGCGAGCCAGCGGGTCCGGCGGCGGCAAGGGCGTCGGATCGTCAAAGTTGAGCGACATCCGCAGACGCATCGCGCCATCGTAACGAGCGCAGGCATTCGAACGCGCGGCGATACGCAATCGGATATCGGTAGTAGGAACGCGAGGAAAACCCAATCGCTATCGCCCCAATTTTCGTGCACGGCCCAGACAGATAGTCAATCGCAGAGTTTTGACTGCCAGCACTGACGAATTGACAGACCGGATGAGCCGCGCCGACTTCCGAGTTTCTTCTGTAACTATCTGAAAAACATATTGTTGCGCTCATGTGCGTGCGGCGGCGGTTGGGCTGGCACGCGGATTGATCTTAACGATGTCGGTGTGAACGAAGACCAACGAACCATGACCAACACCCATAAAGGAGAACCGACCATGTTGACCATTCGACGATTTCCGCTGGCTTTTCCACCGATCAGCGCCATGCAACGCGAGTTTGACGCGCTGTTTGACAACTTTGTCAGCGGCGCCGCGCCGCGCCCGCAGTTTCCGGCGCTCAACGTCTGGGAAGAGGACGCCCGCTTTGTTGTTGAGGCCGAAGTGCCCGGCTTTCAGCTCACTGAGCTTGACATCACGGTGCAGGGCGACGTGTTGATGCTTAAAGGCACGCGCACCGCGTCGGGGCAGACTGAAGACGCGAATTTTCTGCGGCAGGAGCGCGTGATCCGCGAATTCGCGCGGACTCTCACGATGCCGGCAACGGTCGACGTCGAAAAGATCGAGGCCACGCTCCACGCCGGCGTACTGACGATTTCGCTGCCGAAGGCCGCGACCGCCCAGCCGCGAAAGGTGCTGGTGCAGGGCACGTAACCCTGTGCCGATTGTCACCGCCGTCGGCTTGGCCTAACCGAGCGCGGCGATAGGCCCGTGCAAGAGTTCAGAAAAAACCTTACCCATAACCCGAATCCGGCGTGCGGCGCGGCCGTACGGCGGTTGGAGAAAAACAGTGAATACGACCGAACTGACCCGAGGCCGTTGCGAATCCAATTGTGGCTGTGCGCCAACGACGGCGGTCCGCAACTATCAGCCGGCGGCAGACGTGATCGAGCGGCCGGATCGCTTTCAGATCGTGGCCGACGTTCCCGGCGCGCGACAAGAAGACATCGACATTCGTGTCGAGGAGAACACGCTGACGCTGCATGCGCGCGTCGCCGAGCGTGCCCAGCCGGGGCGCGCGCTGCGAAGTGAGTACAACGTCGGCGACTTTCGCCGGATGTTCCGGCTGGGCGAGGGCATCGACGCGACGCAGATCAGCGCCGAACTGGCGCATGGCGTGTTGACCGTGAATCTGCCGAAACGCGAGCAGTCGCGTTCGCGGCGCATCGAGGTCAAGACGCAGTAGCGCGCGTCTGCGCCGCGGCGGAATAGCCGTAGCGCGACGCCGATGACTTACCTACCGGTGGCGGTTCGGATGGTGCGCGTGCGCCATTCGGGCCGCCGCATTTTTTTCCAGAGTCTGCACAGGAGTTCGGGCAAGCCGCTGCGTGAGTTCATAGGCGGTATGCCGGTGTGAAATCGCGCGGACGGGGCGATCCACCGCTTGCGCCAAGACTGGCACGGCGGGGTAGGCCAGTAGCGTCAGTGCGTGGGTACGGTGGAGCGCGAGGCGAATCGAATCGCTCCCTCACGGTCGCGGTTCGGTTTGCAGTCGCGGTTCGGTTTGGTAGGACCCGGACGGCGCAATTCGGCGTGCCCGTCCCCTGAAATAGCGACTGCCGATTTCGGCGCGGATGTATGCTAGTAAGAATGAAGCATGGTCGTTTGCGGCCAAGTGGTGTTGCATCCCTCACCACGGTCGGCGGCGCGATCGGCTTCGGAAAGAGGCATGGCATGGTTGGTCCGTCTCGCCGTCCCGTTCGCCGGGGCATCGTCGCGATCGCGCTGATTTCGTTTGCTCTGCCGGCGGCGCGCGCCGAGCGATTGCTGACCGCCGATGCCTATCTCGACAAAGTTCGCGGCATGTGGCTGGCGCAGCTGATCGGCAATCTTCCCGGCCGCCCGACCGAAGGCGTCTACAACGGCCCCGACCCCGATCCGCGCGCATCGGTCCCGTGGGATCTGCGCGGCCAGCCGGGCAACCCCTGGCCCGGCGACGACGACACCGACATCGAATACCTCATTCAGCACACTTTCCTGACGCACGGCGTCAACCCGACGCCGGCTCAGCTTCGCGCCGAGTGGGTGCAGCATGTGCCGTGGTTCACCGTCTTCATCGCCAATCGTCAGGCCCGCTTTTTGATGGATCACGAGAGCGCTCCGGGCGTGGCGTTTGTCCCGCCGCTGACTGGCTCGTATCACTGGAATCTCTGCTGGAATGCGATTGATCCGCAATTGACGGCCGAATCGATCGGCGCGCTCTCGCCCGGCCGGCGGCAGTGGGCGGTCGACCGCGCCGGCGTCTGGGCGGGCATCACCACCGACGGCTTTCCGATTCACGCGACGCAGTTTTATGTCGCGATGTACGCCGCCGCGTTTTTTGAGAGCAATGTGCGCACGTTGATCGCGCGCGGGCTGGAGACGATCCCCGTGTCGTCGCGCACGGCGCAGGTCATCCGCGACGTGATCGCCTGGCACGACCAGGATCTGCTCGACGGCACGCCCGATTGGCGCGCCACGCGCCGGCGGCTCTACGACAACTACGTCGGCGCCTTTGCGCGCGGGCGCTATGTCAACTGGATCGAATCGACCGTTAACTGCGGCGCAACGGTGCTCGCGCTGCTCTATGGCAACGGCGATTTTGAACAGACCGTGCAGATCGCGATCCTGGCTGGTTGGGATTGCGACTGCAACCCGGCGTCGGCCGCCGGCTTGCTCGGCATCGCGCGCGGCTACAGCGGCCTGCCGACGAGTCTGACATCGCAATGCGGCGATATCTGGCGGAATGAGTATCGCCCGGATTTACCGCTGGCTGGGCCGCCGCCGCAGGATGACTCAATCCTGGCGATCGCGCAGCGCTGGCGGCAGATCGCGGAGGGGGTGATCGTTAGCGAGGGCGGCAGCATCACGGGCGTGGGCGCGGGGCGGACGTATCGAATTCCTGACGCCGATCCGCTCTCGCCGCCGCTCGAGCGCCCGACGCCGACCGAGCCGGCGGGGCTGGTTGGCGAATTTCGACGGCGCGGCGCGGCGGTCGCGCTGAATGCGAGCGTGGAGTATCGCAACCCGGCGAACGATCGCTTTAACCTGGACGGCATCGCCGACGGCGTGAGCGACCCGCGCTACAACGGCTATGTGCCTTACTTCACGTATGACACGACCGTAGCGCAGCCGGCCGGCGGCGATTTCTATCAATTCACGTTTCCGCTGCCGGTGCGGCTCGATCGCGTCATTTTTCACGAGGGCGAGTTGCTGCCGGTGCAGTTTCAGCAGGATCCGTTTGTCGCGGCGCGCGAAGGCGGATTCTTCCTCGACCTACAGGTCGAAGCGCGGCGTGACGGCGTCTGGCGCACGCTCCCCAATCAAACGCTCAGCGAGCCGCTCGACCGCTTCAAGCAATATCAGGTGATCGCGTTTGACTTCGCTCCGACGGTCTGCGACGCGGTGCGCATCCGCGGCACGGCGGGCGGCTCGCTCGAATTCACGTCGATCCTGGAGCTGGAGGCGTTTGGCCACATCTATGGCCCGGCACTACGGGGCGATCTCAACGGCGATGGCCGGATCGATTTTGACGACATCGCGCCATTTGTGCTGGCGCTCAGCAATCCGGACGCCTTCGTCGCGGCTTATCCGCTGGTCAATCCGTTCGCGGCCGGCGATGCGAACGGCGATGGCCTGCTGAACTTTGACGACATCGGCGCGTTTGTCTGCTGCATCGTTGCCGGGAGCTGCGCGGGCTGCGATCCGTAGTTTGTATCGCTCAGCAAGAACGGTTTCCCGCGCCGCCGCTTGATTGGATCAGCCGCTACAGCGGATGGGGTTTAAGCGTTGGGGCGCTGAAGCGTTCAGGCGCTGTAGCGTTGAGGCGCTGCAGCGTTGGGGCGCTGTAGCGTTGGGGCTCCGTACCCAACGCCGGGTCGGTCGAGCGCCTTGTTCTGCTCGCGCTCACGATCGGCCACAAAGGCGCCGTCGGCAGCAGAGGGGATGCGGGCAGTCGCAGGAAGCGCTCAAATAATTCGTTCTTCGCACTTCACAATTCGCAATTCAGCATACGCCGTCGGCCACGGAGGGCCGACGCTCCAGTGGCCACGCAGCGCCGACGCGGCTGTGCCATGGCGGGGCGGGCTTTGCGTGCGCTAGGCATGCAGCGGGAATTGTGCGCACAGCTCGCGCACCCGCGCGGCGACGCGGGCACGGGCGGCGTCATCGCCGCTGGCAGAGAGCGCCTCGTGCAACAAATCCGCGACGGTTTTCATCTCCGCAGGCCGTAGTCCGCGAGTCGTCAGTGCCGGCGTGCCGAGCCGCAGCCCGCTCGTCTGCGTCGGCTTGCGCTCGTCAAAGGGGATCATGTTCTTATTGACGATGATGCCGGCGGATTCGAGCCAGGCCTCCGCCTGTTTGCCCGTCAGGTCGGGATGCACGTTGCGCAGATCGACCAGCATCAGATGATTGTCGGTGCCTCCGGAGACCAGCCGATAGCCCTTGCTCTTGAGCGCCTCGGCCAGGGCGCGGGCGTTGTCGATGATCTGCCGTTGATATGTCTTGAACTCCGGCCGGAGCGCCTCGCCAAACGCGACCGCCTTGGCGGTGATGACGTGCATGAGCGGGCCGCCTTGCGTGCCGGGAAAAATCCATTTATCAACGAGCGGTCCGTCTTCGGCGCGGCAGAGGATCAAGCCGCCGCGCGGCCCGCGCAGCGTCTTGTGCGTCGTGGTCGTGGTGAAGTCGGCATGCGGGATCGAGCTGGGATGCAGCCCCGCGACGATCAGGCCCGCGATGTGGGCGACATCGGCCAGCAGCCGGGCGCCGTTGGTCTTGGCGATCTCGGCGAACGTCGCAAAGTCGATCGTGCGCGAATAGGCCGAAGCGCCGCAGATGATCAGCTTCGGGCGGTGCTCCTTGGCCAGCCGCGCGATCTCGGCATAGTCAAACTGCTCGGTTTTCCGATCGACGCCATAGCTGACGATGTTGTAGAGCGCCCCGCTCAGGTTGACCTTCAGGCCGTGCGTAAGGTGACCGCCGTGCGCGAGGTCGAGCGACAGGATCGTGTCGCCGGGCTGCAACACGGCCATGAAGACCGCGGTATTGGCCTGCGCGCCGGAGTGCGGCTGCACGTTGGCGTGCTCGGCATTGAACATCTGCTTGGCGCGGGTGCGGGCCAGCTCTTCGATGGCATCCATGTGCACACAGCCGCCGTAGTAGCGCTTGCCCGGATAGCCCTCGGCATACTTATTCGTGAAGACCGAGCCGGCGGCCTGTCGGACGGCGAAGGAGACGTGATTCTCAGAGGCGATCAGCTCGAGCGTGTTTTGCTGGCGATCTTCCTCATTGCGGATGATCTGCGCAACGGTCGGATCGGTCTGATCGAGCGGCTGGGTCAGAAACGGTTCGAGTCGGGTCGCGGACATTCGGCACCTCGATGGCATCTTCGCCGATTACATCGTATGCGGCTCGCCGGGATCGGTGTATCGGGCGCCGGAAGAAGTCGAAACATGGGTCGGCATTGGAGCGCTCTCACATTAGGTCTGTATCCCGTGGCGGAGCCGCGACCGTCGGATCGCGGAGATTCACGGAGAATCTAACCACTCCCTCACGGTCGTGGCTCTGCCAGGCGTCAGCGCTGTTCTGAAAACGCGCTTGTTGCCGGGTCGGCTTCAGCCGACCGGTTCCTGCCTCCGGCTTCAGCCGGTGGTGGGCGGGCGAGCGTCCCTTCATCCGCTCCACACGGTGTGTTTACTTGAGCCGGCTTTAGCCGGTCTTGCGACGAATAGGGTGCGGCTTGACACATGCAGATCGCTGGGTATGTTATCTAGACTTTCGAGGAGGGCGCGGCGGCAGTCGTACGGGCCGTGCGATCAATGCGTCTTCGGCGGGTTTGTGTCGCGTCGCGCGACAGCGTCATCGGGTTTGCGGTTTCAAAACGCTCTGGCGGATCAACAATGCACTTTCGGGTTCTCTCATTTGTAAAGCTTGGTTTTGTCGTGGGAACGGCGGCCCTCGTGCTGTTTGCGCTGGGATGTGCGTCGGTCACGGTCAAGAAAGTGCCGGCCCCGTCTCAATATATGCAGTGGTCGGACAAGATGCAGGCCCGGGCCGACGAGATGGAAGGCATCCGGTTCTACATGCCGCGCCCGTTCGTCAATGTGTTTGAGTCCTTCCCCATCCGCACCGACATTTATCTCGCGCAGGGCGTGGTCTCACCCGATGGGGCCTATGTTTACCTGACCGACGTGATTCCGGAGTCGAAATTCGCGACGGACAGCGCGCCCTTGCCGTTTTCCAAGAACAGCTTGGCGGGCATCGATAGTTTCAAAATCCCCTTCAGCTATATCCAGCAGGGCAGGCCGGACCCGCAGCCGCCTGCTGACCGCGCCAGCGCTAACCAGCCGACTCAGCCCGGCGCGGCCCCGGCGGCTCAATCGGTTGGCAGCGGCGGCGCGTCGGGCGGCGCGTCGGGCGCTCCGCTGCCGGGTGAAGGGTTGGGGCGTTATGTCGGGCGGGAGGCGCTGCTGCGCATTCTCTCCGGCATCAACGGCGCGGATGTGCAAAGCGCCGGGCTGACCGGGCCCGTGCTGTCGGATATTCTCACGAAATACTTTGACCACCAGCGCGCCCTCGCGACGCAGCCCGCCGTCAAGACGCCGCTGGTGCCGGCGCTCTCGCCGGGCGGCCCGACCGGTCTCGACGAATTCAAGGTGGCCAACGACAACAGCCTGTTCGCCCATCAGCCGTTGCGCGGGAATTTCGACATTGTCTATCTGCCCGATTTTGAAGAGCAGTACGTCGTGTCGAGCTTCGCGGGGTTGGGAAACGCCAAAGTCGCGCTCAATCTCGGGCAGGGCTGGAGTCTACAGGGCATGGACTCCCTGGCCGACAATCGCGAGATCAATCGGCGGATATTCGACCTGATCGATTTCGCGGTGCAGATAGGCAAGACGGCGGCGCTGGGCGCGGGCGGCTTCACATTGCCGACACCGGCGGCGCAGTCGTCCGGATCCGGCTCGGCCGTGATTCCGCCGGAGCAGCAGTTGATGCACGGTATGCACCCGGGCACGCCGGTCACGTTGAAGTTTGTGGTGATCCACTACGCCGCGAAGGGCCTCTATCCGGTACTCAAGCCGCGCGAATTGCAGCAGCGCTACTGGGCGTTTGATCGGCGGTTCGGCTATCGCTATGGCCGGCACTATTGCGCGATCGATCTGCTCAAAATCTTTCCGCAGCGCACGCCGGCGTCGCTGGTCGGCATGGATTTCTCGCCGCAGCCGCCGTTGCAGGCGGAGGGCGATCTGGAACGGATGAGCAATGAGGCGCTGCGGTTCGACGTGCCCGCGGGCGGCGCCGCGCCCGAGCCTGCGCCCGCAGAGCTGACGGGGCATCCGCTGAATCTGTTTTCGGGTCAGGCCACGATCCCGGTTTATCCGTATCAATACGTGAGCTTCAACACGTTCCGCTATGTCGCGATCGAGGCGATCCGGCCGACGACCGACCAGCGCGGGCCGTTTGCGCACGTCTACTCCGGCACGGGCACGGATGACAAGCGCGGCCTGGCGCGCGATTTCACGCCGGAGAAGCCGGATGGCGGTGGCCCGCCGTCGGGTGGTAAGACATTCGGGGATCTGATGAAAGATGAATTTCCGGCAACGATTTTGGTCGTCAATAGTGATCCAGCGAAAGGCTCATTCAGCTTGAAGGTGAACAGCATGGTTGCTGATGTTGACGCCAAGAAGATCTCGATTGAGCTTTCCGCCGTTAATCCACCCACAATTGGTGAGAAGCTTTCTTGTATCGCACTGCGTGTTGCCCTGCTGAGGGAAGCGAATGAGAGCCTGAAGAAAGCGCGCGAAAAGCATGGCGACAAGCTCGGTGTTGAAGCGAAATTTTCGTTCGAAAAAGCCCGGTTAAACATCGCTGATAATGCGACCGCCGTGGCCAGCGCGATCAGTGACAGCCAGACGGATACTGACAAGAAGCGTTACTGCGGTGATCAATGACCCGTTCCGGCGGCCAAGGGCAGCGTTCGAAGTCGGCCCGGCGGAAACCGGCGCGTTCCAAGTCACCGCGCGCGAAGTTGCCGGTCCGGTTGGAGTCCAGCCAGAAGCGCGGCTCACCGGCTTCTGTACCTGCCGCCGCGATTAAGGCCTGGCAACTGCTCTCAAGGGTCGAACAGATTGCCATGCTCGAAGAGATCGTGATGACGCGCCGACAGGAGCTTATGCAGGCGTATGGCAACGTCGTCGCGATGGCGTATGGATACGGAACATGGCGGCCGCGAAACCATGCGGAGCGCGCCGATCAGCCACAGACGCCAGCTGAACGGCGTCGAGAAAAGCGGAAAGGCGGCGAAGTCCTGGGGCTGGTTTTTATCGTCAAGCGTAAGCATGACGACCCGCGGCGCGTGCCTGCGAAGCACCTGATCCCTCATTACATCCTGACGTATGTCACACTCGGCGGAGTGCGAACGCTCTGTGCCGTTCCGACCGACGTCGAATCGGCGGATGAGTATCGCCCGGTCGCTCAAAACGCCGACCCCGCCAACGTGTGGGTTACGCGTCAGCCTCCGCAGCCTCCGATGCCGCCGCCCTTCACGCGTGGCGCGTGCGCAGCGCTCGTACGTGTTCCCGGCCTCCCACCGGAACAGGAATATCTGCTGAGCTGTCGGCATGTCTTTGGCATGTCGATGGATGACGAGGGCGAACCGCATCGCCCTAGGCGCGCGGTGCGCTGGGCGAGGGTTGACGGACAGGCGATCGCTACTCCGCAGCGATATGCTGGACTGCTCACCAACGATACCTCCGCGTGTTTTGACGCCGCGCTGGCGCTCGTGCTCAACGGAGCGGGAATACGCGATCTGGCGCGGCGGGCAGTGTTGGCGCGACCGGTTGATTTTACGAGAGAGTACGCTGATTTACCGACGCTCTTTGTTCATACGCCGAGGAGTAGTGCCGCCATAAAAGTCGTATCGACCAACCGCTGGTGGTCGATGGAAATCGACTATGGCAAGCTGGGCAAGCTCGTGCATGGCGAGGTCGTTGAACTGGTGACGGAGAGACACACGTTGCCGGGCGACTCCGGCTCTCCGGTCACCGACAGTTCGGGATTGAATCTCGCGGGCATGCTGATCGCCGGTCCGGCGAACGAGAATGAAGCGCGACGCTCATTCATGATCCCGGCCTGGAAGCTGCTCTCGCTGAATGAGTATGCCGGGCTTGCGGAGCTACCCGGTCAGCCCAATCTTGAGTTTGTTCAGGGTTGATCATGACCGCGCTGTAGCGTTAGCGCGTTAGCCCTCTGTGCCCAACGCCGGGCCGGGCGGACGAGCGCGTCGTGCTGGCGACGCTACTCCATCGGCCACGGAGCCGCCGTCAGTCACACTGCTTTGCACAGGGGCATCGGCCAGGGAGGGCGGGCGCCGCAGCTTGATAGGAACGGCGCGCCGGGCGGCGTGGGCTATAGTGTTTTTGCATGGAATCTGCCGCCTCGCCCCTGCCGTCCGCGCCGCGCACGCTCAAGCTGACGCTGGCCTATGACGGCGGCGATTTTCATGGCTGGCAGACGCAGCCGGGGGTTCGCACGGTACAGGAAGAAATCGAGCAACTCCTGCGGCGAATCCTGCGACATCCGCTGAACATCCAGGGAGCGTCGCGGACGGATGCGGGCGTGCATGCGCTCGGCCAGGTTGCGACCGTCGTCACAACATCGCCGATACCCGCTGAGCGGCTGCGGAGCGTGATTGCGCAGCGCCTGCCCGAGGATATCGCGCTGGTCAGCCTCGAACAGGTGGCGGACGGCTTTGATGCCACCCGCGCCGCAATCGCCAAGCGCTATCGCTATCGCATCTACGCCGCCGCCGAGCGCCCGGTCACCCAGTTGGCGCAGCGCTATACCTGGTATGTCTGGCATCCGCTCGATCTTGAGCGTCTGGCGGCAGCGGCGCAGCGGCTGGTCGGGCGGCACGACTTTGCGGGCTTTCAAACCGCCGGCAGCAAACGAAAGACCACTATCCGGACGATCCACGCCGCCGCCGCCGTACGCGTCGGCGCCGAGGTGCAGCTCGAATTCGTCGGCGACGGGTTTCTCTATAACCAAGTGCGCAACATGGTCGGCACGCTTTACGAAATTGGCCGCGGTCATTGGCCCGTCGAGCGGATCGATGAGATTCTGGCGACGCGCGACCGTCGCCGCGCCGGAACGACCGCTCCGCCGCAGGGGCTGTGCCTGATGGAAGTCCGCTATCCGTCGGCCTGAGGTCGTTGTGAGATAGGGCGCGGCTGCGCCAACGACGGATTGCATGGCGGAGCCACGACCGTGAGAGGCTGTCGAAATACGTGTCAAAATCAAGCTCGACAGCCCGTCGAGCGCCTGGTGTCGCATCCAAACCCCAGGTCTGATGCTGCGCCAAGCATTCGGCGCGCCGTCGCCGGAGTTTTTCGACAGCCTCGTGAGGGAGTGGTCAGGTTTGCCCGCGGCTTCCGCTTCCTGACGGTCGCGGCTCTGCTTGCGGTCGCGGCGCTGCTTACGGTCGCGGCCTTGCTTTCGAACGCGGCACTGCCCGCCGAGCGAACACCGCTGAAAATCCTCTAGTGTTCCGTCACAGTTGAATTTGCGGGTTCGTAACGCGGGTAGCATGGGCCTCCGGCCCGTGCGTCCCACAACAAACAACCACACTCATTTCAAGCCATGACGCCGAATCTCTTTTCCGCTTCATCCGAAAATTCAAGTTTGACGAAGCACTAGTGTTCCATCAGGTTTGAATTTTCGGATGAAGTGGGTATGAGCATGGCGTCACGGCGTGAAATTTGTGCCTTTGTTTGTTGTAGGACGCACGGGCCGGAGGCCCATGCTACCCTTGATTCGAACCCGAAAAATGAGATGTGACAGACTACTAGCGTGCTCGAATCGTGATCGAGCCGTTCGAAGTCTGAGCCGTGATCTTGCCGCCGCCGCCATTGAGTGTGCCGGCGAGCGTGTCGGGCAGCTTCTTCAGCTCCTTGTCGTCTTTCTCATAGCCCAGCGGCTTTTGCTGGTTCTTGTACTGCACTTTGCCCTCGGGCATGTCAATCTTCAGCCGGCCATTCTTGGTCTTCAGGTCGAACGCCGCCGCAAAGCTTGGTGAAACGGCGATGTTGATGCTGTTGTTGTTGGTTTTCAGATCGATCTTGCCCTTATGGCCGGGAACGGCGGTGACATCGATCTTGCCATTGCTCGACTTGGCGACGAGGTCGCCCTCCGACGTGTTGGCTTCGATCGGACCGTTCGAGGTCGAAAGGTCGCAGGGTCCCTTGAAGCTCGAAATTTCGATTTTGCCGTTGCTGGTGTCGGCGTCGAGCTTGCCATCGGCGTTCGTCACCGAGATCGCCCCATTGCTGGTGTTGAGCGATAGATCCGCTTCGTGGACATCATTGATCTGGATGCCGCCGTTCGAGGTGCTCAGAAGCACAGCCCCCTTGACGTGGGCGGCGGTGATCGATCCGTTGGAAGTCTCAATATCGGCCGAGCATTCCACCGGCAGCTTCAACAACAGCTTCATGCCGCAGCCTGTGCTCTTCAAATCTTCCGGCACGATCAACTCGATCCGCAGGGCCTTGGCGTCATCCGGGTCAGGACCGGTGCGCAACTCGAGCCTGGCGAGCCGCTCGGCGGCCTGTGAGCGTGACTCGGCTGTGGCGTACATCTCACCCGTGAGGCTGACGGCGGGATTCGTGCCCTTGCTGACCTCGATGCCGCCATTGCGGCCGCGCACGATGAGCTTCTCATAGCCCTGCCACGGAACCGCCTGATTGAGGGCCTTGGTTTCTCGAGCCGTGTCGGCCGCCTCGGCCAAGAGCGGCGTCACGACCAACAACAAGATGGCACGGAAAAACGGGAACATGGCGATCTCCTCTGACCGCGAAAGCGGCCGGCACACCGAACGGGTTTCGTCATTCTATTCGAGGCAGACAGCAGATTATTCGAGTCGATAGCAAAAAACACGCCGGGGCGGGCAAGATTCGCAGAATCAAGAGCCGCCCTGGGCCGGCGCGGGGGAAGGAACGAGGTACGGTGGGAAGGTGGGAAGGTGGGAAAGTGATTCAGCGCTGGGATGGTTGGGGTTTTCCTGCCGGCTTTTTCTCCGCCGGCTTAGCCCTTTTGCCTGCCGGCGCGGGCGGAACAGCAGCGGGCTTGGGCCGCGGTCCCTTTAGCAGCAGCGGCAAGGACAACCCCACGGGCAAGCCGCGCGTGCCATGACGCAGCGCGCGATCAACCGCATGCCAGCCCTCGCCGGGCGCCTCCGGGATCGGGCCGGAGTGATCATGCGGCCAGCGCCCGACGCGCTCTCGATAAGCCCGCGCCCACGCCATGATTTGGGCGATCTCGAGCGGCGGCTGATGGATGTGAGAGCGCACGCCGCGGTGCTCAAATAGCAGACGGCTGACCGACGTGCGGCCCTTCAGGCCGCGCCCGCCTCGCTGCAGTGTGGCTTGGATATTCTTCCAGCTTTCGCCCGGCTGACCCAGAACGGCGCCGTCGCTGCCGCGCGGCCAGCGGCCGGTGCGGCGCTTGTGCTCATCGGCCCAGGCCAGGATTTTTTTGCATGAGAGGGGTGGAAGCTCGGCGATATTGCGATGGCCGCGACGTTGGGCAAGAAGTTGCGCCAGCGTGCTGCCCCCGGGCAAGCCACGCACGCCCACGCGGAGCGCGTTCGAGATCGCCGCCCAGTTTTCGCGCGGATCCGCCGGAACCGGTCCGCTGCTCTCGGTCGGCCATGCGCCCTTGCGGCGGCGGTGATCATCGGCCCAGGCGAGAATTTGCTTGAGGCTGAGGCGCGGCATGTTGGCGGTATTGCGCGCCCCGCGTCTCGTCGCGAGCAGCTTGCCGAGCGAGATGCGCACAGGCAGGCCGCGTCCGCCGGTCCACAACGCGGCTTTGATGTTCTGCCAGATTTCACCCGGCGCCGCGAGCACGGGGCCTGAATCCTGGCCCGGCCACTTGCCAGTGCGGGCGAAGTGGTCGTCAGCCCAGGCGAGTATTTTGTCGACGGTCAGGCGCTGGGCCATCAGGTGGTTCTTGACGCCGCGATGCCGGGCGAGGAATCGCGCCAGCGTGTCGCCGCCGGGCAGGCCGCGGCTGCCGCGCACGAGCACGCGGTCGATGCCGCACCACGATTCACGTGAGTTGTTGAGCAGCAGGCCGCTGTGGACGTTGGGCCAGTTTCCGGTGATGCGCTTATGCTCGTCGACCCAGGCCAGGATTTGATCCACCGAGAGTGGGGCGAGGGTTCTGATGTTGCGAACGCCGCGATGCTTCTCAAGCAGTCGCGCGAGGCTGCTGCCGCCATGCAAGCCACGTAGGCCCTTGGCCAGGCACTGATGGATATTGGCCCACTTTTCCCAGGGAACCCCCGCCACTTCACCGCTGTAGAGCGTCGGCCATTTTCCGAAGCGCTGATGGTGTTGATCGGCCCAGGCGAGAATCTGCATGATCGTCAGCCCGGGGCGGACTGGCCGCGGTGGCGGGCGCTTGACGGGTTTTCCGCGGCCCTTGGCCGGCAGAACGCGCGGCGTCGCAAGTGCGGAACGATGTTTCATCGGGATTTGAATTCTACCTGATCTGATGGAGGCTTGTCGCGTCGGCGGCGGCCCGTGGACGTGTGACATGCGATCGCGCTGGGGTTGTCTGCTCAACGTCGGGTCGTTCGGGAGACCTGGTCGGAATCCACACGCCGACGGCCACAGATTGCCGAGGCAATAGCGCGACATATGGCCTTGATATCGTTCGGACGCTGTGATGCTTATCGAATCGAGACCTAGCGCTGATTGGCCAGGAAATGAAGCGCATTTCGCCGCGCGAGGGCCATGATCGTGCCTTGCGGGTTTACGCCGGGCGAATCGGGCAGCATGCTCGCATCGTTGATGTAGAGGTTGGAGCAGCCATAAACCCGACCAAACGAGTCGGCGGCGCACAGTTCACGCCGTTCGCCGATGGGGCAAGAGGCGAAGGCATGCACGGTGACCAGACTCATGGCGCGCTGCGGAATCGGGCGATCGAGAAACCGCACGGCATCCAGCGTGGATGAGATTGGCGGTACGCCGTAGGCCGCGGGATAGACCGCCGTCGCGCCAGCGCCGAGCAAGAGCAGCGCCAGCCGGCTCAGCCCGACATTCAGATAATGCTCGTCAACGGGAGAGAGGTCGTAGCGGATGAGGGTCGCATCATCGCCGAACAACGTCGGTCGAACCGTGCCGCGACCGCTGCCGCGCACGCCGACGTAGTACATCGCCATGTGGCGATGGTCGCGCATGTACGGCTCATGCCGGGGCCAGTCTTCGCTGAGCGTCATGGCGAGGTGGCCGCGCGTGAAATACGCGCCGCCCAAGGATAGCTCCGGCGAAAACTCCGAGACCTGCAATAGCGGCAGCACGGCGCGCTCGGCGTCGACCGGCTCGGGAAAGCGCGCCGCGACCTTCAAGTAAGGATGGATGCGCAGCGTATTACCGACGTGAAAGCGCAACCCGCTGCGATACAGCAGTGCGGGCGTCTCGGTCGGGCCGCAGCAAACAAAGATGTGATCGGCGGCGAATTCGAGCCAGCGCGCCGGGCCAGCTCCCGTGCTGCGCGCGACAGCGCCGGTGACGCGCTGGCCGCGCCGCGTCAGCAACAAGGCGCGCCAGCCGGGCACGAGGCGCGCCC
>CAYQLG010000094.1:6166-16825 GCA_964418235.1 uncultured Planctomycetales bacterium | reverse complement strand
GCCCGCGCCGCCTGGCGTCGCGCGCAGCGCCGCCAGCGCCGCGTCGGCCCGCGCCGCATCGACGATCGCGACAAACTGCCCCTCGTTGGCGACGTGCAACGGATCGAGGCCGAGCAGCTCACACGCGCCGCGGACGGCGGGTCGCACCGGCACGGCCTCGTCGCGAATCTCGATGCCGATCTGGGCCGCACGGGCCAGTTCATTCAGCACAGTGGCGACGCCGCCGCGGGTGGCATCGCGCATCCAGCGTAGGGCGGGCCCGGCCGCTGACAGCAGCGCCGCGACCAGCGGCCAGAGGTTGCGCGTGTCGCTGCGCAGGTCGTCCGACTGCAGGTTCAACTCGGCCCGCGCGACGAGGATCGTCACGCCATGATCGCCGATCGGGCCGGAGAGCAGCACCTGATCACCCGGCCGCACGCAGGCCGGGTCGAGCGCGGCGTCAGGCTCGATCAGCCCGATGCCGCTGGTGCAGATGTACAGGCCGTCGGCGCGGCCGGGCTCGACCACTTTGGTGTCGCCTGTGACGACCGGCACGCCCGCGCGACGGGCGGCATCGGCGAGGGCCTCGACCTCGCGCGCGAGCAGCGCTTCGGAAAGTCCCGCCTCGAGGATGAACGCCGCCGAGAGCGCCAGCGGCCGCGCCCCCGAGACCGCGAGGTCGTTGAGTGTGCCGTGGATGGCCAGCTCGCCGATCGAGCCGCCGGGAAACTGCAATGGCCGCACGACAAAGCTGTCGGTGGTGAAGGCGAGCCGCGCGTTGGCAGTTCCAAGCTCGAGCCGGGCGGCGTCGCCGAGCGCGGCGAGCGCGGGGTTTTGCAGCCGTGGCAGGAAGAGGCGCTCGATGAGTTCATGTGTGGCGGCGCCGCCGGCGCCATGCGCCATCGTGATCCGTCGGTCATCGGCGAACCCGGTCATATCTTCCTCCGCGCGATAAAGTGATCACGTGATAAGGTGCTATCGTCAGCGACGCGGATTTGACGATTCCATGGGCGTTCGCCGTTTTTCATTCGTTCTTCGCTATTCTTCATGCGCTATTCATTCGCGGCGACCGTGGATGTCTCCAGCCCCTCCGACGTTCGGCGGAGATCGATGTGCTTGCGCCAGGCCGGATCGGGCTGTGGGTAATCCGCACGATAGTGGACGCCGCGCGATTCGCAGCGCGCCGCCGCCCCGGTCGCGATCAACTGCGCCGCGGCGAGCATGTTCTGCGTCTCCCAGGCTTCCGGCGCGTCAAAGACTTTGTCCATGACATAGCGCATCCAGAACTCGATGATCTCCAGCGTTTCACGCAGCCGATCGGCGGAGCGCTCGATGCCCACGTTGCGCGACATCACGCTGCGCAGGCTGTTGAGCACATCCACCAGATCGAGCGCGGTTCGCGGCGAAGGCGGCAGCAGATGGTTGATCACGGGTGAATGGGCCAGCCGCTCCGGCGAGCGCGCCCGGCGCATCGCCACCTGCCCCGCCTGTCGCCCAAAGACCAGCCCCTCCAGCAGCGAGTTGCTTGCGAGCCGGTTGGCGCCGTGCAGCCCGGTGTAGGCGACTTCTCCGGCTGCGAGCAGGCCGGGCACGCTCGTCTGGGTGTCGGCGTCGACCGCGACGCCACCAACACAATAGTGTGCGCTAGGCCGTACAGGGATCAGGTCCCGTTCCGGGCGAATGTCAAACTCGGCGCAGAGCTGCGCGATGTTGGGAAAGCGCTCCGCGAAGCGCCCCGGCGCGAAGTGCCGCACGTCAAGAAAAACACACGGCTGCGACGATTGACGCATCTCGGTCTGGATGGCCCGGCTGACCACGTCGCGCGAGGCCAGCTCGCCGCGTGAATCGTACGCGGACATGAAACGCTCGCCGGCGCGATTGACGAGATAGGCGCCTTCGCCGCGGACCGCTTCGCTGATCAGGGCGCGGGCAGCGCCGGCGACGTAGAGCGTCGTGGGATGGAACTGGATCATCTCCATGTTTCGCAGCGTCGCCCCCGCGCGAAAGGCCATGGCCAGCCCGTCGCCGGTTGCGACGGGCGGGTTGGTCGTCTCACGATAGACTCGGCCACAGCCGCCGGTGGCGAGGATCGTCGTCGTGGCCCAGAACATCTGATGGCCATACTTGGGGTGATACGTGATGGCGCCGACGACGCGCTCGTCGTGCGTCAGCAGGTCGATCGAAAAGCACTGCTCAAAGAGCCGGATGCGCGGCTGTCGGCGGGCGCTGTCGAGCAGCGCGCGCAGGATTTCGCGTCCGGTGGCGTCGCCCGCGGCGTGCAGAATGCGAGCCGCGCTGTGCCCGCCCTCGCGGCCGATCTCCAGCTTGCCATCGCTCTGGTCAAAGCGCGCCCCGCGCCGCAGCAACTCCTCGATGCAGTGCGGCGCCTCCTCGGCAACGCGCCGCGCGATCGCCGGATCGCCCAGTTCGCACGCGACGTTCAGCGTGTCGAGCGCGTGCGCCGCCGGGCTGTCGTCCGGATCCCACGCGGCCGCGATGCCGCCTTGCGCCCAGGCGGTGTTGGAATCGCTCAGCGTCGACTTGGCGAGCACGAGCACATCGCAATCGTCGGCCGCCGTCAGCGCCGCCTGCAGACCGGCGATGCCCGCTCCAAGAATGAGCACGTCGGTGTAATGATGTGGAAGACGTTGAAACTCGAAGTTGGTCAGATAGCGGCGGCGCGCCAGAACGATGCTCATGTGGATAGTGTAGCGCAAGAGCCGCCAGGGGTGATCGAGCGGGCCGCGGCGGCCGGCGCAGCGAGCCGAGAGCGCGGAATGCGCCGCGCTCTCGGCTCGACTACAAGTATTCGGGCGTGACGGCTAGCGGCCGCCCTTGGTGTCGCCGCGGGCGAAGATGCTGGCGACGTAGTTGAGCACGTCGGTCGCGCTGGCCTCGTTGTAGCCGAAGAACTTGATCAGGCGCTGCTTGACCACGTCGATCTTGGCCTGGGTCTCGTCATCGACGACGCCGCTGACGACGTTCTTGAGCTTGATCGTGTCGCGGCTGTCTTCGAAGAGCTTCAGCTCGAGCGCCTTGTGCAGGCGCGCGTTGGTGTGATATTCAAACTTCTTGCCGTCGAGCGCCAGCGCGCCGATGTAGTTCATGATTTCCTGGCGGAAATCCTCCTTGCGGCTCTCGGGGATGTCGATCTTGTCCTCGATGCTGCGCATCAGGCGCTCATCCGGCTCCTCTTCGCGGCCGGTGAACTTGTTCCGCACTTTCTCATGCTGGGTGTAGGCGCGGACGTTTTCGATGTAGTTGGTGCAAAGGCGCTGAATCGCGTCTTCGTCGGCGGAGATCGCGCGCTGCACTTCGCCTTTCAGGATGTCTTCGAATTCCTCGCGCACGGTGCCGAGCAGCTCCTTGTAGCGCTTCTTCAACTCCTCATCGGTGATCAGCGAGTGATGGGTCAGGCCCGATTCCAACTCATTCAACACCAGGAACGGGTTGATGCAGCGGTCCTGCGCGGCTTGCTCGCCGACCAGGCAGTTGCTGATCTTGTCCTGAATGTAGCGCGGGCTGATGCCCTGCATGCCCTCGCGCGGGGCCTCCAGCCGCAATTCACGGATCGAGTCTTCGGTGAAGCCGGGGATGTTCTTGCCGTCATACAGCTTGAGCTTCTGCATGAGCGTCAGGCCGGCCTTCTTCGGCTCGTCGAGGCGCGTCAGCACGGCCCACATCGCCGCGACGCCGATCGTGTGCGGCGCGATGTGCGTGCCGCGCACCTTCTCCTTGTTAAAATCCTTCTCGTAGATTTTGATCTCATCGCTCAGGCGAATGTTGTAGGGCACGTCGATCTTGATCGTGCGGTCGCGGAAGGCCTCCATCAGTTCATTCGACTGGAGCTTCTTGTACTCCGGCTCGTTGGTATGGCCGATGATGACCTCGTCGATGTCGGTCTGCGCGAATTTCTTCGGCTTGATCGTGTGTTCCTGGCTCGCGCCGAGCAGGTCGTAGAGAAACGCGACGTCGAGCTTGAGCACTTCGATGAACTCGACCAGCCCGCGATTGGCGATGTTCAGCTCGCCGTCGAAATTGAAGGCGCGCGGGTCGGAATCGCTGCCGTAGAGCGCGATTTTGCGGTAGTTGATGTCGCCGGTCAGCTCGGTGCTGTCCTGGTTCTTCTCATCTTTGGGCTGGAAGGTACCGATGCCGATGCGGTCCTTCTCCGACAGCGTGATGCGGCGGACGACGACGTGCTCGACGACCTTGCGCCAATCGCCGTTGTAGGCGATCAACAAATCTTCGAAGGTCTTGCGGCAGAAGGGATCGAGGTCGCCGTCGACGCGGATCTGCTTCTCTTCGGGCAGATCGGCGTTGAGCTTGGCGAGAATCTCCTTGCGGGCGCGCTTGGGGATGAGCTTGAGCGGCTCTTCGTGCATCGGGCACGGAATCAGCTCTTCCTCGCCCTCAGCGTTGCGAATCCGCCACGAGAACGAGTAGAGCGCCCCGTCATCCTGGAGCGAGTATTGTTCGAGTCCCTTTTTGAGCAGTCGCGCGATGGTGCTCTTGCTGCTGCCGACGGGGCCGTGCAGGAGCAGGATGCGACGGTCGGTGCCGTAGCCTTGTGAGGCGGACTTGAAAAACTCGACCAGGCGCATGAGCGAGGCGTCGAGTCCGAAAATCGCGTCGGCGCCGTTATCGATCGGATCGTCGAAGAACTTGTAGCGGACATAGTCCTGCTTGAGATAGGTGTAGCGCTTCGTCCCGAAGTGCAGGATCATGTCGTAAATGCGCTGAAAGGCGTTCCGCGCGATGCGCGGGTTCTCGAGCACCATATCGAGATACTGAAAAAACGTGCCCTCCCAGTGCTGCGCCCGGAAGCGATGGGTGTCGAGATGACGATCGATGATGCCGAGGATTGAATCGCGTTGGGACATCCGTGGCCTCCTGCGCCGGCCGTTGGGCGCAACCAGACACCTGCTGCTCATCCGATTGTATCGGACAAACGCCGGCCGGCTCTCAACAGGATGCTACGACTCGCGCCGGAGCGAGTCAACGCGGCGGCTACTCCGGCGATCGGCGTGTGGAATGTCGCCCTGGCGCGACGAGACTTGAGAACACATTGACGGGCATGCGCCCGCATGCAGAGCGTTGTCGATCCAGGGCATGTCGCCCCGTCGTATCATCATCGGGCCGATTGGCAAAGATCCATTCATACTGATCGGTTGGTTTCGTCGGGTGATCCAGCACAGCATGGCGTTCGGTGCCGGCTCGACCGTGTCATCCGCCACTGCGTTCTCGCAGGATCGGAGAAATTTTCGCCTTTTGAGTGCTACTTTGGTTTCGCGTCGAGCGTTGGTGCATGTGAGTTGGGTTCAGCTGTGTTATGCGCCCGGCCGCGCGATCGCGAGCGAGTTGCGAACGCCATTCTCGCTTCGAAGTGCGTTGATCGACAATCAGCGGCTCGACCAAGGCTGAATCCTGGCGCCTGGCATCGAAGCATGAATCCAGTCCCTGTTATCCGAATCAATAAATTTATGCTTTATAGTAAATTTATGATGTGCCGACTTGACAGGGGCAGCTAGTGACGCATAAATTTATGCGAACATCTAAATTTACAGCAGGAGGCCTATGTGGCAAAGCTGAAGTTCTCCAATCCATTCCGACCCGGCGCCGGGCACATGCCGCCCTACCTTGCTGGACGAGATGCTGAAACGAAGGAGTTTCAACGACTTCTGGAACAGGATACGATCCTGGAAAATCTGATCCTGACAGGGCTGCGAGGCCTTGGAAAGACCGTCCTGCTGGAGACTTTCAAGCCGTTGGCGATGAAGGGCGGCTGGCTCTGGGCCGGCGCTGATCTCTCTGAATCGACCAGCATTAGCGAAGAGAATCTGGCCGTCCGATTGCTGACCGACCTATCCGTCGCCACGGCGGGGATTACGATCGCCATCGATCAGCGTCCGGAGGGGGTTGGATTTGCGCGACAGAAGGAACGCGTAGATGTACGACTGGACTTTTCAACGCTGATCCAGCGATTCAATGCGAGTCCCGGCCTCACGATAGATAAGCTGAAGGCCGCACTCGAATTTGCTTGGCCATACATCCAAAAAAGCGGCAAGCATGGCATCGTCTTTGCGTATGACGAAGCGCAGAACCTCGCTGATCATGCCGGCAAAGATCAGTATCCGCTCTCCATGCTGCTGGACCTGTTTCAATCCATCCAGCGAAAGAACATCCCTTATATGCTCGCGCTGACCGGGCTTCCAACCTTGTTCCCCAAACTCGTGGAAGCGCGCACGTACGCCGAACGAATGTTCCGAGTTGTCATCCTCTCGCCGCTGACAAAGGCGGAATCGATTGATGCGATGCGCAAGCCGATCCGTCAACATGACTGTCCGATCTCGTTTGCGGATGAATCGGTCGAGGTCATCTATCAGGTCACACGGGGCTATCCCTATTTCATTCAATTCGTGTGCAGAGAGGCCTTTGATGTTTGGTCGCAGGCCACGGATGGGCAACGAGTCGAGACGATCCCAATCGAGTCTATCCTACGAAAACTAGACACCGACTTCTTTGCGGGACGCTGGGCCAAGGCGACCGATCGTCAGCGTGAACTGCTCAAACTCATCGCGCGCTTGCCGAATGGCGACGCCGAGTTCTCCGTGCAAGACATCGTTGAGTGTGCGAATAATCGACAATCGGAAAAGCCGTTCGGGAGCAGTCAGGTCAATCAGATGCTCTCGACCTTAAGTGAAAGCGGCTTGATCTACAAGAACAGGCACGGACGATATGCGCTGGCGGTGCCACTGTTGTGCGATTTCATCCGGCGCTTGGTCTCCGCGGATTGATCGATTCGCAACGGCAGATGTCGGCGCAGTCGGGACGGATCTAATATTTTCAACCTGAAACGGCGTGGCTAGCCATCGTTCGATCTGTCAGACATGCGTGCGAACAGCGTGGATGGTCGCATCGACCGCAGCGGGCTACCATACTCGTATAATGAGTGCTGCCGTACAGCAACCAGAGCCAAACGCGACGCCTCAGACCTTCGAGGTCACGCCACGCGATGAGACGGCCGCCGCGCCGCTGGATGTCTGGTCGCGCACCCAGCCCAAATATCGTGTTCGGGCGATTGTGCTGTTGAGCTTGAATTTTGTTCTGTTTTGCGCCCTGTGCGTCTTTACGCACTGGCTGCACTTCGGCATCCTGATCGACTTTTCGCTCGAAAGCTACGCGGCGCCCTTCCGGTTTTGGGGGCTGCGCACGCAGAATCTCAACGACTTCATCACCTATCCGATCAGCGTGCATCAGACGCCGATGCATGGCGTCGTGCTCGGCCTGCTGATGGCGTCGATCGTCGGCGTGCCGATCTCGGTCGCGATTCTGTATCGCTTCGCCAGCGCGCTGCCCTTCATCCTCGCGATCTTCGTGCTGGCGCATTTGCCGTGGATGGCGGTCACGCTGCTGCTGAGCTGCGTGCTGGCGGCGGTGCGGCCGTTCCGCATGTCGTTTCGCTTCGGCTCGGCGCTGCTTGGATTGCTGCCGGTGGCGCTCTATCTGATTCTGGCGACGCGCGGCTCGAGCGAGACGGTCGCCGCCGTCACGGCGCCCGAGTTCAACGTGCTGTTGCTCGGGCCTTGGCTGCTTGCGGTGCTGGCCGCGTGCGGCATGATCGGCGCGATCCTGTTGATCGCGCGCCTCGTCAACTATCGCCCGGGCGCGATCTCGCCGGTCATGGGCGTGATGTTCGCGACGCCGCTGATTCTCTTTCACGCCTACGTCGGCGCCGACGAACTGGCCTATCGCATCCTCGAGCTTGAGTTCGGGCCGCGCTCGCCGCGTTTCGAGCCGGTGCAGGACGCCACGGTCCGGCTGAATGAACTCTTCCACGACTGGACCCGCATAGCCGACGGCGACGCGGCGCAGCGCGGCGCTCTGCTGGCGGTCTGGAGCGAAAAGCCCGCCGCCCGTCAGGCGCTCAAGCAGCGCATCGCGCGGCGCTTTCAGCTTGACCTGCTGGCCGAGCGCGATCGCGCGAACGAAGCGTGTAAGCGCTTTATCGCCGACTTTCCGCGCAGCCGCTATCTGCCCAACGTGTTCTATATTCAGGCGCGCGTGCTCGACACGCGGCTGGACGAGCGCAAGCTGATCGAGGATAGCCCGCTGCGCGAGCTGTACATCGATTTTCCGCACGTCGCGGCGGAGCCGGTGTGGCGCTCGCTCTGGAATCACTTCCCCGCGTCGCCGCTTTCGGTGGCCGCCGGCCTGCGCGTCGCGCAGTTGCGGCTGCGGGCGGGCGCGGCGGGCGAGGCCCTCGAGATTCTGCGCGAAACGATCGCCCGGGCTGAGCGCCTGCCGCGACAGCGGACCGAGACGCAGCCCGTGCGTCGGCTCTTACGCGGCGAGCCGCCGGAGGCCAGCCTGTCGTTTCAGCCCGATTCGTATCTCTTCGAGGCGCGCCGCTGGGAAGAGCTGATCCGCCTGAACCGGGACGACTCGGTGTATGGCGTCGCGCCGCTGCGCGAACTGGCGGCGCTCGATCCGCGCCGCCGGGAGTACGCCGACTGGCTGCTATCGCTGGCCGAGCGCTACCCGCGGGCGCAATTGCGCGACAATCTGCGCGTGCGCTGGGCGGCGGGACGGCCGGTTCGCACGCGTCAGATCGAGGAATTGCAGCGGCTCGCGGAAGAAAGCACCGACGCGGACGCGCTGCCTGAGGCGCTCTTCTGGCTGGCTGAGTTGGAAGTCAACGCGAGCGGCAACGCCGCCGAGGCCGAGCGCATCGCCGGGTTGCAGCGGATGAAGCGGATCGCGGGCGAATTTCCAGAGACGATCTGGGCGTGGCGCGCCGATGAGTGGATTCGCAAACTCGAACCGGGCGCGCTCTCCGCCGGCGCGCGCGACGGCGTCACCCAATGAGACACATTGTTCTGGGCATCACCGGCGCAAGCGGCGCGCCCTACGCCAAGCGGCTGGCCGAGTTGCTCGTCCGGTCCGACGTGCATCTGCACGTGGTGGTTTCCGCGCCCGGGGCGCGGATCCTGCATGACGAACTGGGCATCGCACGGCTGACCGCGACGGCGTTGGTCGGCGAAGAGCACCCCAACATCACGATCTATCCGCATCGCGACATCGGCGCCCGGATCGCCAGCGGCTCATTCAAGACCGACGCGATGGTGATCTGTCCGTGCAGCAGCCACACGCTCGCCGCCGTCGCCGGCGGGCTGGGCGAAAACCTGGTCACACGTGCAGCCATGGTCACACTCAAGGAAGCCCGCAAGCTCATTCTCGTACCGCGCGAAATGCCCGTCAGCCAGATCGAGCTGGCCAATATGCTTCGCCTCAGCCAGGCCGGCGTGATCATCTGTCCGGCGTGTCCGGGCTTCTACATGCTGCCCAAGACGGTTGACGACCTCGTTGATTTTGTCGTCGGTCGCGTGCTCGACCTGTTGAACATCGCGCATACGCTCAACGTCCGCTGGAACCCTCGAAATTTGAGCGCCGATGCCTGAGTCGAATAGCCGCCCCGCGCCCTCAAACCGCCCCGCGCCCTCAAACCGAACCGCGCCCGTAAGGAAGCGATTCGACTCCGCAAGATCCTGAACAACGGAAGAACCGACGAACCGACGAACCGACGAAAATTCTCACGTTCGTCCAGCGCAAGGTGTCTATCTGTGCGTCAAAGTCTGTCTGGATATCTCCCGGCTGCATTGGTCGCGGCTCTTCACTTAGCCCGTGCCGTCGAGCCGACGGCTTTGATCGCCGTTCATTCCTGGGATAGGCTCTCGGCGGGCGGCCTGCGAGCATGCGTGTGTCGCCAACGCAGGCCCAGCCGCCGAGCCAGATTCCAACCGCTGCGGCGATGGACATGGCCGGCATGTTTCTCAGGACAGAGATGAACACACGATCGCCGCGCTCAATCCGGCTCCGCCGCGTCATCGGGCTTGTCGTCAGCCTGTGCGTGAGCGTCGCTTTCGCGGCGACGTGGCGGGAGCAGATCGCCGCCGGCATCGCGCACTATGAAGCCGGCCGATATGAGGAGGCGCTGGCGGCATTCGAGCAGGCCGCGACCGCTGCTCCGCCCGCCGCCACCGCCGAGTTGCTCCACAATCGCGCCGCCGCTCAGTTCAAGCTCGGTAAGATCGAAGATGCGCGTGAGCTGTGGGTGCAGGCCGCGGCGCAGCGCGACGCGGCGTTCGAAGCCCGCGCTCGCTATAACCTCGGCAACTGCGCCTATTCTGATGCCCAGCGCGCCGCGGAGAGCGGCGACCTCACCGGGGCGCTGCAGCGGCTGGATAGCGCCAGCGAGCACTATCGTGATGCACTGCGGCTCGATCCCGGTTTTTCAAGCGCGCGTGCCAATCTCGAACTGGCGCAAAAACTCAAGCGAGAACTGAAAGAGCAGGCCGAAAACCAATCTCAGCCCAGTTCACAGCCCGATAGCCAGCCCAGTTCTCAACCGCAAAGCCAGCCCAGTTCGCAGCCGCAGGAGCAATCGGATCAGCAGGAATCCTCCGACCAGCAGGATTCGCAGAGCCAGTCGCAGCCCTCGAGCCAGCCGCAGTCCCAACCCGCGACGCAGCCGCGCGACGATCAGCAACAGACGGATCAGCCGCAATCACAACCCGCGACGCAACCTCAAGAGGGCAACCCGCAGGAAGAGCCTGAGGAGCCGCAATCTCAACCGGCGGATCAGCCTGAGCCACAGTCGCAACCTGCGCCCCAGCCGGC
>CAYQLG010000094.1:0-6066 GCA_964418235.1 uncultured Planctomycetales bacterium | reverse complement strand
CAGCCGGCGGACTCCCAGCCGAGCGGCGACGAGTCGCCGCAGGCGCTTCCCAATATCCAGCTCACCCGCGAAGAGGCCGAGCGGCTCCTGCAGCGCATCCGCGACGCCGAGGCCAAGCGCCGTCGCGAGTTGCTGCGGCGGCAAATCGAAATGCAGAAGCCGCGCCCGGTCGAGCGCGATTGGTGATCGGCGCTGAGCAGCTGGCAGCCGAGCGGCGCTGCCGTTTGCGGCCTGTTCGGACAGATGAAGCTGGGTCATCAGACTCGCGCACGCTGCCTGGCGCGCTGTGCGTTACCGTCCGATTGTTTGTTTTTGTCGGGCGTGGCATCGCGCACGGTGTGCGGCGGCTCTGCGATTGTCATCCGAAGTCGGCGGCGAGGCTGCGGAAAGGCCGGCGTGGCGAGTTTTCTGCGAATCTCCGCCCGTTCCCGACCGCGGCTCTGCACATACGGCCTCTGCTGACCCAGCCTCCTCGCCCCCGCCCCGCAGGTTTGATTGCGGCGGGTCGGACGAAGTATCTATACTAGTTCTGCCGCGAAAGGCCGGCGGCGTCGCGCGGGACGAGTTCCCGAGAGTCGCCGGCGAAGGACGCGGCTTTGCATGAGGGTTCCTATGTTTCGTTCACGTGGAGTGCTCGTCGCCGTGTGCGTGGGCTTGCTGGCGTTGGTTGTCACCGCCCCGTCATGGGCGCAGGAGGGCACGCGCTATCGCATCATCTTGATGAACGGCAGCAAGGTTGAGGGCGTCGGAAAGAAGAACGCCGACGGCTCATACGAAATCAAGGCCGACAAGGGGCCGACGCTGACAATCAAGAAGGGCGAGATCAAATCCGTGACGACGCTGGACGCCGCCGCCAAGGACGACCCGTCGAAGGCGACTCCGGGCCTGGCCGGCGGCGGCGGAAGAAACGACGCCCAGAAGGTGAAGCGCGCCAACGTGCGGCCCGAGATCAGCGAAGACGCAATTACGGCGCTGCTCAAAGACATCTCGATCTCGTTGGAGGAGCAGGCCGCCGCCAGTGAGGACATCCTGGCCGAGCCGGGCGAGGAAAGCCCGATCAACGAACCTTCGGTCGATGAGATGAAGCGCATCGCCGGCTCCAAGGCGCGGGTCTATACGACGCCGCACTTCGTGTTTGTTTATACATCGGAGCCGGACCTGGCTCGGCAGATGGCTTCGCGGCTGGAGAGCATCTATCGCTGGACGATCCGCTGGCAGGAATTGCTGGGCATTCCCTCGCACGCGCCGGAGTTCAAGCTCGAAATTTACTTCTTCGCGACCTGGGAGGAATACCGCGCCTACATGACGACGGTCGGCCTCGAAGCGGAAATGTCGAACAACGCGCTGGGGTTTTATCAGCCGAACTTCAATCGCTCGGCGTTTTATGACATGCACACCTGGCCGCAGGTGGCGCCGGCGTTCGACAAAGAGCGCATGAAGAACCTGCCTTGGCGCGATCGCGAGCGGCTGCGGGCCAAGGCGGAGCGCATCGCGGAGTATTACAACGTCACGGTCACCCAGCACGAGGCGGCGCACCACATTCATCACAACACCGGCGTCTTTAATCGCCGGGTCGACCGCAGCAGCCTGCTGAGCTGGCACGTCGAAGGGCTGGCCACGATGTTTGAGGCGCCCCCTGGCTCGACCGGGTCGAGCTTCGGCTCATTGAATCACGTGCGGCTGAAGGAGTTTCGCGAGTTCTTTGGTCGTGGGTGGCAGGCCATGGGCGATGTCCGCACGTGGATATCGAATCAGCGCGTCTGGCAGGGCTTCCCGCACTACAGCCTCGGCTATGCGATGCACTACTACCTGCTCAAGACCAAGCGCGACAACTATTTCAAGTACATGCGCCTGGTTGCGGCGCGTGTCGAGGAAGACACCAAGACGGCGGCCGACCTCGTAAAGGAGTTTGAGGACCACTTCGGCCGCATCGACGAGAAGTGGCTGCAGGAGTGGCACAAGTTCATCATGCGGCAACATTTCAAGCCGTCCACGATTCCGGATTTGGAGCTGCGCTAAACAAGGCGCGCTCGCGCGTTGCGTCCATAAGCAGAGCCGCGACCCTGAGGAAGCGAAGGCACTGGGCAAGACCTGACCACTCCCTCACGGTCGTGGCTCCACCATGCAGCCGCGCCGCGCCGAAAAGAATCTAATCCTCTTCCGCACCCGGCGGCAGCGGCGACGTGTCGGCCTGCATGACGCGCGAGATCTGCGTCGCGCGGCCGGTCGTCTCGTTGACCTCGATCATCACCCCGCACAGCCGCACGTCGTGTTCCGCAACGGCATAGGGGAAGTGCATGCTGGTGATCAAGGCTTGTATTACCGCGCGCTTGTCGCGCCCCAAGACCGAGTCATACGGCCCGGTCATGCCCAGGTCGGAAATGTACGCCGTACCCTGCGGCAGGATGCGCTCGTCGGCGGTCTGAATGTGCGTGTGCGTGCCGACGACGGCGCTGACGCGCCCGTCGAGGTGCCAGCCCAGCGCCACTTTCTCGCTGGTGGTCTCGGCATGCATGTCGATGAGGATGACCTTCACGTCGAGAGGCACCTGTCGCAACACCCGCTCAGCCGCGTGAAATGGGCAATCGGAGCGCATGTTCATGAATGTCCGCCCCAGCAGCGAAATCAGCGCGACGCGCACGCCGCCGCGCGTCGTGAAAATCGCCAGCTCGCGCCCGACCGCCTCCGTCGGCAGATTCGCGGGCCGCACAATGCGGTCAGACGAATCAAGCAGCGGCAGAATCTCGCGCCGCTTGTAGATGTGGTCGCCCATCGTGCAGGCGTCGATGCCGTAATGCCGCAATTTGCTGAACATCCCAGGGGTGAGGCCGCTGCCTGAGGAGGCGTTTTCGGCGTTGGCAATGACGCAATCGAGCCCCTGCTCACGGATCATCCGCGGCACAAGCTGAGAGCAGGCGTGCTTGCCGGGCCTGCCGACGATGTCTCCGATGAAGAGCAGACGCATGCAAAGTCTTTCTAGCCCGCCGATCCGGACTGGCTGCCGCCCCGGCTGATCGCGACGACTTGCTAGGCCGGATACCAGGGACAGGCGCCCATAGTTTAGGCACGCCGCAAGTATGCCGCGACCCCTCGAGCGCCCTACCCGGTCCGGCCGACAAATGCGGGCTTTCTCCAATGTGTGAAATGGTGCTCAAGCCGATCAGGTCGCGCGGCCTGCCATCGACTGGGGCAAGCCGCTCCTTTCGTGCGGAGCGCTGATGCCATCGTCGAACCGGTTGACTACTCGCCGTCGCCGCGCCACTCGATCCAAAGTCGAGCGGTCGGATAGTCGATCGTGAAGTGCTTCATCTCACGAAAGACCGCCATGCCGATCAGGGCGTCACATTGCACACCGAGGATCGGTCCGAGCATCGTGTCGAGCACGTCCAATCCCAAGCCGCTGTACTTCTCGAACTTTCGGCCGGCCACGACGAGATCGACGCCTGGGTTCAGGCTGATCTTCGGCGCGGCGCCGGCCCCGACGCCGATCTGCACGCCGAACTCTTCCGTGCTCAGGTGCTGAATCTCGTGATCGGGGAAGAGCGCCGTCAGCCGCGAGGGGGCATAGGCGACCACGTCGGCCCCGCTGTCAAAGAGTCCGGCCGCATCCCGCCCGTTGAGTGTGACCGGCGTGATGATCTTGGCATCGCCGATCAGACGGACTTCGGTCGGCCGCCCGGGCGCGTCGCCGGCGCCGCTCGGCGAGAGGATCAGCGTTCCGTTCTGAAAATCCATTTGCATGCGGGCGTGCACAAAGACGCCCGTGCCGAGGATGCCGTCGGCCAGGCCCATTGTGGCTTTTCGCAGGCCAAAGACGCGCGTCATCACGCGACGACAGGCGATGTCGCCCAGGGTCAATTCGTCGATCAGCGCCTGGCCCGAAGTATCCAAGCCTCCGACGCCGCGCACTTTCGCCTCGGCGAGCACGCGCACGCCGGCCTCGGCGGCGGCCTCATCGTCGAGCGAGAGCATGACGCTCCCGCCGGTGTCGATCACCAGCCGATAGGGACCGCGGCCATTGATCAGCACCTGGCAATAGGGCAGATTGGCGAGTTGCAGCGGGGGCATCGGGGCGCGGCCGAAGCGCGTGATCTGGTTGACCGGCTCGGCGCCGATTTTCTCGATGAACTCCGGCACGCCCTGCAGCGACTCCATCACATAGGATTCGGGATAGCCATGCTCGGCGTCGCTGATGCGCAGCGCGGTGCGGATGCGTTCGGCCAGTTCGCCTTGTGGTCCATGCAGAAAGTGAAAGTTGAAATAGCGATAGTGGGCTTCGGCGTCCTTCGATTTCAGCGGGTTCAGCGCTTGCAGGGCCTGCTCGGCGGTCGCGCGATCGGCGCGGGCCAGCGCCAGGTCAAAGCGCACATAGCCGCAGACCGGGTCGGTGTGAGAGGACGGCAGCCCTTCGGCCAGCCGCTCCGCCTCCTGCAAAAAGCCCGCCCGCCACAACGCTCGCGCTGCCCGGGCCGTGATGGCCGGCTCCGCCGCATGCGACTGGAGCGCCTCCGCCGCCAGTTGCCGCGCTGCTTGCCAGTCGTCGGCCCGCCACATGACGTCGAGCGCTTCGCGGTAGTTCTCGAGAGTGGGTTTGGCGCGGGCCTTGGCCTGCGCCTCGCCGGCGCGCTTGCGCCACGTTTCATCGTGCTGACCGGCCAGGCCTTCGGCCAGCGGCCAGAGCATCATCAGCATGGCAACCTGCCGGATCGGTTGGATTGAGCATCGCATAGGGCAGACTGTAGCCGCAGCCCAGCGAATCCCCTACGCCGGCGCGGCGATGACGCGGGCCTGACAATTTCATGCGCGGGCCGGACGCCACCGCCCCCGGACGCTGATGCCCGCGCCGGTCCCACCTATACTCGTGCATGAGAACGTCCTGGCTGGAGTTCGAGCAGATCTTCACGTTCGATCGGGCGGAGCTGTTCCCGTTCTTTGCCGATGCCGGCAACCTCGAGCGGATCACGCCGCCGTGGGTCAACTTCCGTATTCTCACGCCGCCGCCGATCGAGATGCGGGCAGGCGCGCTGATCGACTACAAGTTGCGGATTCGCGGCGTGCCGGTGCGCTGGCGCACCGAGATCACCCAGTGGGAACCACCCTACCGATTTGTGGACGAACAGCGCCGCGGCCCCTATCGCCGCTGGCGGCATGAGCACATCTTCGAAGAGTTCCCCGGCGGCACACGCATGCTCGACCGCATCGAATATGCGGCCCCCGGCGGCGAACTAGTCCGCCGCTGGATTGTTGAGCCTGACGTACGGCGGATTTTTGTTTATCGCCGGCAGGTTCTCGATCAGCTCTTCCCGGTGAGTTTCCAGAACGCCGGCCTGCAGCGCGCGGGCTAGTGCTTCGTCAAACTTGAATTTTCGGATGAAGCGGAATGGAGCTCCGACGTCACGGCATGAGATTCGTGCCTGTTTTTCTAGTGGGACGCACGGGCCGGAGGCCCATGCTACCCGCGTTTCGAACCCGTAAATTCAAGTGTGACAAAGCACTAGTGCACTCTCAAGATAACTCGATCGATTCGTAGAGCCGCGTGGCATGGCCGAACCGCGGCCGTGACGCGTTGCATTGCGGAGCCGCGACCGTAAGGGAGCGATTGGAATCACGCCGCGGCGGGTTGGTTGATCGCGGCCGTGATGCTTGTTGCGTCATGCAGCGCGGTGCATCGAATTGCTCATTAGTTCATGCAGCGCGTCGTGTCATGCTGCGGAAGTGGCTGCTTCAGGCGGCGAATCGTTATTCTTCGAAGGCGCGGCTCGCATCCGGGGTAAGGGTTAGATCGGGCGTTGCCGGAGTCGAATCGCTTCCTTACGGGCGCGGTTCGGTTTGCGGGCGCGGTTCGGTTTGCGCGCGGTTCGGTTTGCGCGCGGTTCGGTATGCGGGCACGGTTCGGTGCAATCGGCTCAGCGCCTCGACTGGCCGCGCTTTTCCGAAGGTGCGTATCGGCGGATAATGGCCTTATGCCCGTTCAACCACGAGCCGAGCAAGCCTTCCGCGATTTCCTGCAGCGCGCCTGGCGCTCCGACATCGTCCCGCTCCTTCACGAGCGCCACGCCGTCGCCC
>CAYQLG010000093.1:0-16998 GCA_964418235.1 uncultured Planctomycetales bacterium | reverse complement strand
GTCGTGAATGGCAACGTGAATGACAACGGCGTGGTCAACGGCAACCAGAACACGAACGGCGTCGTGAATGGCAACGTGAATGACAACGGCGTGGTCAACGGCAACCAGAACACGAACGGCGGCGTGAACGGCAACGTGAACGACAACGGCGTGGTCAACGGCAACCAGAACACGAACGGCGTCGTGAATGGCAACGTGAACGACAACGGCGTGGTCAACGGCAACCAGAACACGAACGGCGTCGTGAACGGGAACCAGAACACGAACGGCGGCGGTCCGTGCCCAGATGGCACGCTTCAGGTCTCGACGATCTTGACTGGCTCAGGCTCGGGAGACATGGAGTATCGCGAGCTGGCCGGTTGCCGCCGGTTCCGGGCGCGCGTTCGTGATGTCACGGCATCGGCGACGCTGTCAGTCACGATCAATGGCGTCGTCGTCGGCACGATCACGACGGATAGCCGTGGTCGCGGCGAACTGCGCTATGAAGGCGCCTTCCCGCCGGGCTTCCCGCGTGTTCAACCGGGAGACATCGGCAGCGTTGGCGGTCGCGTTTCGGGCACGTTTGTGGTCGATTGCTCCGGCAACTGCAACGGCGTGTGACGCCGCAAGTCGCGACGTGGGCTTCTGACCTCCTCACGCCGTGGAGAAACATGCTAGCGGGTCAGTGATCCTCCCGTCGCGGCTCGTTGGCGCTGGTCAACGAGTCGCGGCGTTGTTGATTGCAGCCATGTGTCGGCGCACGGCGTGCGCGGCGCTATTATGCCGCTATGGAAATGGATGGATTGATCCGCGTCACTGACGTCGCTCCGCGGGATGGTTTGCAGAATGAGTCTCGCGTTGTGCCCGTGGCTGACAAGGTGAGGCTGGCGCAGGCGTTGGCCGAAAGCGGAGTTGACGAAGTCGAGGTGTCCAGCTTTGTATCGCCTAAATGGGTGCCGCAGCTTGGTGATGCGGCCGAGGTTTTCGCCGCACTGCGGCGGTCCAAGCCGCCGGGTGTGGTTTACTCGGCGCTGGTGCCTAACGAGAGAGGGATGGAGGCCGCCTTGGCGGTCAACGCCGCGGGGCCGGGCCGGGTGATTGACAAAATCGCGGTGTTCACGGCGGCCTCGGAGACGTTTTCGCAGCGAAACACCAATGCTTCCATCGCTGAGACGATGGCGCGCTTCCGCCCGGTGATCGCGGCTGCCCGCGCCGCGGGGCTGACGACGCGCGGGTACATTTCGTGTGTGGTGCGGTGTCCGTTCGAAGGTGACATTGCGCCGGCAAAGGCTACTGCGGTGGCGCAACAACTGCTCGAACTGGGGATCGACGAGATTGACCTGGGCGAGACGATCGGGGCCGGTACGCCGGAGAATATCGCGGCTTTGTTGGATGCCGTGTGGCCGGTTGTGCGCGGGGCGGCGTTGACGCTGCACCTGCACGACACGCAGGGGCGCGCGGCCGCGTGCGCGTCGGCGGCACTGCGGCAGGGGGTGCGCTCGTTTGATGCTGCGGCAGGGGGGCTGGGGGGCTGTCCGTATGCCTCAACGCCGGCGCAGCGCGCGCCGGGCAACATCGCGACCGAAGCGCTGCTCGCGGCGATTGACGCAGCCGGGGGCCGGACGCGCGTCGATCGGGACCGGCTCGCGGCGGCGGGGCGCTTGGCGCGGGCCCTGCTCGCAACGGATTGAGCGCCGCGCAGCGTTGGCCGCCATTACACGCGATAGACAAGTCTGCCAGTTCGCGACGCGTCGTGACGACGTCGGATGGCTGCGGAAGCGGTGAGTGCCTTGCGGCTGCCCGGACATCTATTGCCGTTGCAAGAAAAAGAGCATCGGCGCATGCATGTGCGCGATCGAAGAATGAGTTTGGGCTGACGGGGCGCGTCGCCGGCTCGCCGCAAGTGAAAGTGGATCGCCGGCCGCATGCGCCGCGATCCACTTGAGTCTACATCTCACAGGAAGTCGGGCGCATCGCTTGTTAGGCGACGCGGAACTGACCACGACCGACTTTTTCAACGCCGGGCATTTGTGTGAGGGCAATGCCCACGCTCTTGCCCAGCGTCTTGTTTTCGCTGGCGAAACCAGAACCGATCACGCCGGCGGTGATGTCTTTGACCGCCATCGGCTTGCCGCCGCTGCCCGAAAGCACTTTGAAGATATATGCCTTCAGCGAGCCTTCGCGGAAACCGGCGACCTGTGGCGTGTCCTTGCGCGGGCGGCCGATCGTCGGACGACGGCCCATCACGCGCCCGGACGGCGCTGCAGCGGAAACCGCCGCGGGCATGCCGCCGGAGAGGGCCGCGAGCGCGCCGGCGATTGCGGCGATGCGCGCATCGAGCCGATCACGTTCCCCCAATAACCCGCGGTGGATGGATTCGAGTTGGCGAACCGCGCCGGCGTCCATCCCGGCGGCGGAACCCATGACACCCTGTGCGGACGCGCCCCCTTTTCTCGGGCGACCTCTCGGCATTGACTAACTCCTTTGTTGAATGGCGGCTCGAAGTTCACTCGCGGATAGGGCCGCTCTGATTGCCAATCCAGCGTTGAAGCAATACTAGTCTGCTGGCTATGATTTTGTCAACTCTCGGATTTCTATTTTCTCAAGACGTGCGTGTTGGGGGCGAATATCGCCCCGTGAGGCCGCAATTCGCTTGTCATCGAGATGCCGATCGGATGCCGTACATGGCAACAGCGCGAGCGGTGCGACTGGCCAGCCGGCACGACGCCAAGCCAGTCGCCGACCGCGCCGCGACTACCACAAACTCCGCCCTTGTCACACGAATGGCAACCCTATCCGGGGCATCGGCGCTGCGCTGGCTTGGCCCCTGCGAACGACGGCCTGCGGCGGCGCCGCTGCGACTGAGACTGTCGCCGGCTGATGACGCGGAGCGCGCCGGCGCGCCCAACGTCGGAGCGCGTCGCGCGGCGGAAAATTTTCACCTACACCGTTAGTACGACTTGAGGCTGCAGCATCGATCGGCGCCCCCGCCGCAGTCACGGGAGCGGGTGCGCCGATTGAAAATCGGCTATCCTCTCGGCATGAACACGCTTGTAGAGATGTTGGCTTATGGTGACTGGGCCTGGGCGAAACTCGTGAAGATCCTTACGCCGTTGTCGCCGGATGCACTGGATCGGCCATTTCACATCGGCCCCGGCACGATCCGCAAGACTCTTTATCATCTGTGGGCGGCTGAGCAGGCCTGGCTACGGCGCATGGCGCCGCGTGAGCAGGTCTGGAGTTTTGAGTGTTCGGGCGAAACTGTCGCCGAAATCGACGCACGATTTCAGCAGACCGCCGCGGAACGCAACGCGCTGTTGCCAGCGCTCGACACGGTGCGTCTCGAAGAGGCGATCGCCTATCGCAGTCTGCGCGGCGAGCCGTTTCAGACGCGGGTGCGCGAAATTCTGCTGCATGTATGCAATCACGGCGCCCATCATCGGGCCCAGCTTCTGAATATGCTGAGGCACGTGGGGGTGACCCCTCCGTGGTTGGATTATCTGGCGTTTTTGAGCGAGACGCCGCGCCCTGCGCCGCCAGATGCCGAGCCGGTGCGCGTATTTCGCCGATATGCCCGCTGGGCGCAGACGGCGATTTTCGAGCGGGCGGCCGCCTTGCCGCCGGCGGCGCTCGATCAGCCGCTCGGAATTGGCCTCGGCACGTTGCGCGCGACGTTATTGCATATCCGCTTCGCCGAACAGTGGTGGTGGCAAAACATGCAGCAAGGACCGGAGCGGCCGTTTCCCGAGCTACCGCCGGATACGCCGCTGGCGGAGCTGGCGCGCCTGGATGCGGAGACAGCGGCGGGGTGGGAGGCCGCGCTGCGCGGCGTGTCGGCGGCGGATTTGTCCGGGCCGGTAAGCGCGCATCCATCACCGGGTGCGGTGAAGTCGTTTTCGCTGGGCGCTGTACAGTTGCAATTGTGCTTTCACGGCACGCACCATCGGGCACAGGCGCTCAATATGCTGCGTCAGTTGAACGCGCCGGCGACGCCGCTCGACCTGATCGTGTGGACACGGACACCGGATTATCTGGCGATGGGTTAGTTAATGATTGTTGAGTGGTGGGCGGCCAGGCAATATCCCTATATTCATGGTAAGGTTGATAATGACATACGGGAACTGCTTGGCTTTGCCCCAACCCGTAACATTATTTATCAACTCCTGTAAGCGTAAGGGGCATGTGGTTTCTTTTTTACAAGGTGCACTTTCTGAATAATGAGGGCCTTGTGCATTTACAACGCACGGGCCGGAGGCCCATTCTACCCGCGCACGACAGACTGCCGGCATACGCATCACATTCGTTCATCTGGCATTTTGTTCCGCAGGGTGTAACAGTGCGCCCATGTTCGACATGGCGGCACACTCGACTGCGTCGCATCGTCTTATCACTCTATCACCTTATCACGCTATCACATTTCACGATCACATTTTCACGTTTTCATGTTTACAAATCCTGCAACGCCACCACATCCCACGTCCGGCGCTTCAGCGCGCCGATCGCCGCCGCCGCCGCCTTTGCGCCGGTCAGCGTCGTGAAGATCGGCACGCGTCGCAGCGTCGCCGCCGCTCGGATGCGGCCTTCGTCGGTGTGCCGGCCCGTGCGCTCCGGCGTATTGATAATCAACGTAATTTTACCCGCGTCGAGCAAGTCGAGCACCGTCAGATGAGCCGCGTTGCCTTCGCGAATCTTGCCAATCGATTCGACCTTGATCCCCGCCGCTCGCAGGACGCGAGCCGTGCCCTCCGTCGCGACGATCTCAAACTCGTGCCGGAGCAACTCCTTCGCGATCCCCGCGATAAACGGCTTATCGCGATCGGAGACCGACACAAACGCCTGGCCGGAGAGCGGCAGCTCGCCGCCGGCGCCCATCTGGGCTTTGGCAAAAGCCAGGCTGAAACGCTCATCGACGCCCATCACCTCGCCGGTGCTGCGCATCTCCGGGCCGAGCACGACGTCGACCCCGGGAAATTTGTGAAACGGAAAGACCGACTCCTTCACGGCGATGTGCCTGCGCGGCGGCAGCTCGTTGACGCCCTGCGCCATGAGCGATTGACCGAGCATCACCTTCGCCGCGATCTTCGCCCACGGCACGCCGGTCGCTTTGGCGATGAAGGGGATCGTGCGCGAGGCGCGCGGGTTCACCTCCAGCACATAAATGTCGTCATCCTTGATCGCGAATTGCACGTTCATGAGGCCGATCACGCCGATCCGCTCGGCCAGGCGCTTCGCCGCATACGATATCTGCTGCACGATCGCCGCTGAAAGCGAGTAGGGCGGCAGCGTCATCGCCGAATCGCCCGAGTGAATGCCCGCCGCCTCGATGTGTTCGAGCACGCCGCAGATCACGGTGCGCTCACCATCGCAGACCGCGTCGACGTCGACTTCGGTCGCGTCCGAGAGAAAGCGATCGATGAGAATCGGGTGTTCACCGCTGGCCTCGGAGGCGTGCGTCATGTAGTAGCGCAGCTCGGCCTCGTTATTGCAGACCTCCATCGCGCGCCCGCCGAGCACGTACGACGGCCGCACCAGCACCGGATAACCCAACTGGCCCGCAACCGCCTTGGCCTCGGCGGCGCTACGCGCGATGCCGCTCGGCGGCGCCTGCAAGCCCAGCTCCTGGAGTATTCTGCCGAATTGCTCGCGATCCTCGGCGAGATGGATCGACGCCGGCGAGGTGCCAAGAATCGGAAGGCCCGCCCGCTCCAGCCCGCGCGCCAAATTCAACGGCGTCTGCCCGCCGAATTGGCAGATGACTCCGGCGAGTTGCGAGTAGCCAGTAGCGAGCGACGGATGGCGGGGGGCGGGTGAGGAGTAGCGAGTAGCGAGTTGCGAGTAGCGAGTTGAAGAGTGGGAATCTTTGCCCGACTTTATCGCTTTCGGCGTATCCGTGTTCTGCGGTTGGTTTTCGGCGATGGAGGTTGAGTAAGCCGCCACATCGCGCGCACTTTTGCGCTCTTCTCTTTGCTCGCTGCTCGCTACTCGTAACTCGCCACTTAATCTCCTACAAACATCGACGACATCCTCATGCGTCAGCGGCTCGAAGAAGAGCAGGTCGCTCGTGTCATAGTCGGTGCTGACCGTCTCCGGGTTCGAGTTGATCATCACGGCTTCGAAGCCCAGTTCGCGCGCCGCCATCGCGGCATGCACGCAGCAATAGTCGAACTCGATGCCTTGCCCGATGCGATTCGGACCGCCGCCGAGAACGACGACTTTCGGCTTGGCGGAGACCTCAAGCTCATCGAAGCCCCGTGACAAGGTGATAAGGTGATAAGGTGATAAGGGCGCGAACAGGTTTTCCGGTGCTTCGTGCACGCTTTTACTGTCCGACCTTATCACATTATCACCTTCGCACCTTATCACCTCTTGCCTTTCGTATGTGCTGTAGTAATACGGCGTCTGGGCGGCGAATTCGGCGGCGCAGGTGTCGACCAGACGGTACTGCGGCCGCACACCGGCGGCCGCAAGCAGCGCTTCGACCTCGTCGAATCCGATTTCCCAGACTTGCGCGAGCTGCACATTGCTGTAACCCAGCGACTTGGCCCGTAAGAGCAGGTCGGCCAGCTCCGGCGGGATGCGCGCGGGCGATCGTGTGGGCAAGTGCGAAGGTGGGGTTTGCGTGGGAAGGTGGGAAGGTGGGAAGGTGGGAAGGGCTGAAGCCCGCGCGGCGGCTTGCGGCTCGATCCCTTCGTCGCTTCGTCGCTCCGTCGCTTCGACGCTTTCTTGCCTTCCCCCTTCCTCGCTCCGTCGCTCCATCGCTTCGTCGCTTTTCTCCGGACGCACAGGCCAGAGGCCCATGCTACCCTCGCGTTCGTTGCTCCCGGGGTTGCCTTCGCGTTCAGTGTTCATCGTGCGGCGTAGAGCCGGAGAGTTTTCTTCCCTTCTCACCTTCCCACTTTCCCACTTTCCCACCTCTTCCACCAGGGTTTCCGCCTCAATCAGCTCCTGCTCAAACCGCGCCAGCTCGCGCAGATTCTCGAGAAACCACGGATCGATCCCGGTCAATTCATGAATCTGCCCGACCGACCAGCCCTGCTTGAGCGCATAGCGCAGGTAATAGAGTCGCCCTTGCGAGGGCACGCGCAGCTTCTCCTCGAGCACGCTCGCGGGGATCGGCCATTCGGCGGCGCGCTCTTCGCGCGTGTCGGCGGGCGCCTCGCCTTCGCGACCGCCGCCGATCTTCGGGCGAAAGTCGAGCGAGTCGGTCGAGCGCGGCTTCAGGTGCGCCTTCTGAAAATCGAGCCAGCGGTCGTTCTTATCGAGGCCGAAGCCGAAGCGCTTCACCTCCATCGAGCGGATGCACTTCTGAAAGGCCTCCTTGAATGTCCGCCCGATCGCCATCGCCTCGCCGACGCTCTTCATCTGCGTCGTAAGCGTCTCATCGGCCTCCGGAAATTTCTCAAACGTCCAGCGCGGGATTTTCACGACGACATAGTCGAGCGCCGGCTCAAAACACGCCGGCGTCGTGCCCGTGATGTCATTGCGGATTTCGTCGAGCGTGTAACCGATCGCCAGCAACGTCGCGATTTTCGCGATGGGGAAGCCCGTCGCCTTGCTGGCGAGCGCGCTGCTGCGCGAGACGCGCGGATTCATCTCGATGACGCACTGACGACCGGTTTGCGGATGCACGGCGAACTGGATGTTGCTGCCGCCGGTCTCGACGCCGATCTCGCGGATGATCTTGATCGACGCATTGCGCATCTTCTGATATTCGCGATCGCTGAGCGTTTGAGCGGGCGCGACGATGATGCTGTCGCCGGTATGCACGCCGGTCGGGTCGAAATTCTCGATCGAGCAGATGATCACGACGTTGTCGTTGCGATCGCGCATCACCTCCAGCTCAAATTCCTTCCAGCCATAGAGCGACTCTTCGATCAGAATTTGCGAAACCGGTGAATAGCTCAGCCCGCGCCGCGCGACCTCCTCAAATTCCGCCGCCGTCCGCGCAAAGCCGCCGCCCGTGCCGCCCAGCGTGAACGCCGGCCGAATCGCGACCGGCAGACCAATCTCTTCCCCGACGCGGCGGGCCTCCTCCCACGTTTTCGCGATGCCGCTGCGCGGTACATCGAGGCCGATACGGATCATCGCCTCACGAAACGCCTGCCGGTCTTCGGCCTTGTGAATCGACTCCGGCGATGCCGCCAGCATGCGCACGCCATACGCCGCGAAGATGCCGCGCGCGTGACAGGCCATCGCACAGTTCAAACCGGTCTGACCGCCGAGCGTCGGCAGCACGGCGTCGATCGGTGTGCCGCGCGACGTTTCTTTCGCGAGAATCTTCTCGATCGCTTCCGGCGTGACCGGCTCGATGTAGGTGCGATCGGAAAACTCCGGATCGGTCATGATCGTGGCCGGGTTTGAGTTGACCAGGACGACGCCGATGCCCTCGGCGCGCAACGCCTTGCACGCCTGCGTGCCGGAATAGTCGAACTCGCAGGCCTGGCCGATGACGATCGGGCCAGAGCCAATGATCAGAACGCGCTGGATGTCGGTCCGCTTGGGCATGAGTGCTCTCCGCCCCTCACTCTCAGGCGCTGCACGAGGCCGGTACATGTGACTTGCCGGCGCGGATGCGGCCAATGAGGGCGGCCAGTTTTCGCGGCGGACGCCTGACGCCCGCCGTCCCTGCACACAATAGCCGATCTGGCGGTTGACTTCCAAAGCACACCGCCAAGGTTGCGGGCTTTACTGCTGGATGAACAGGTTTACAGGCTTTCCAGCAGTGGGCCGGCCGACAGCCACAGCCGACTCGGAGGCTCACTCGTGCCGGTGCAGGCGTGCGATTTCGAATGCGCTCTCTCGCCTCATCCGGCGTTGCGGCCAACAGCATGCGGGGAATCGCCGCAAATCTAACCACTCACGGCGTTGCACCGCCATCGACGGAGCCGCTCAGAAAATGGTCTAGAATGCGCCTCCATGTCCGCCCGCAGGCCGAAGCGCCGGTTGCTGAAATATCTTGTCCTCTTTGCCATCGGCAACACCATCTTGCTGACGGGGGCGGTGCTGCTCGCGCTGCGGCGGCCGGGGTGGTATCGGCCGGCTCCGACGGCGCGCGAGCACCTGAAGCGCGACAAGCAGGACCTTGTCAATCTGATTGATCAGATCGGAGCCGCGCTGAATGCCGGCCGCCCGGCGATCTTTCGAGTGCGCGAAGATCAGGTCAATCGTTGGATCTACACGCGCGATCAATTGCCGTTCATCGAAGTGAACACCGGCCCATTTCAGGATATCTGCGTTGATTTTGAGGAGGGCGCGGCGCGGATCGCCGCGCGTGTCACGGCCCGCGACTGGACGGTGATCATTGGCGCGGGCGTGCGGATTCAGCCGCGCGGCGAGCAAATACGGCTCACGGTCGATGAGCTCCGCGTCGGCTCGCTGCCCGTGCCGGCGAGTGTGGTCGCCCGGCTGGTCGGGCCGCTGCCCGCGCCGATCGGCGATTTGCCGCAGCCGCGCGAGCTGGCCTGGACCGCGCCGAATCACTTGATCTGGGAAAACGGCAAGCAGCCGTTCCGCGTGGGTGCGATCCAAGCGCTCAAGGACGAGCTGCGCATCACGCTCGAGCCGCTTGCGCGCCGCTGAAGCCATCTGGCACGGCCGCGGCAGCCTGTCGAGAAACTGACACAGGGCGTTCCGGCCTCGGCGTCCGTCGTCGAGCCGCAGGCTGGAGGCTTTCAAATGCGTGTGCGCCTTCAAACCGAAGCGTGACCGTGAGAGAGCGAGTCGATTCACATCGCAACATTGTCCAAGCTCGTCGCCGTGGGTCGATACAGATTCGAGCGCGCGAGCGCCGACTGTCAATGACAGAAAACGGTTTGAGCAAGCGCCGCTCGCCTCGCCTCGCTTCCTGAGGGGCGCGGCTTGGCGGCTGACGGCGGCGCCGTGATCACACTGAGCTAAGGCAACGGGCGGCGGGCTTCGTAGTAGCGCAGGCGCGTGCTGATCTCCTCGGCCAATGCGGGGTTTCGACCGCGGCAGCCGGCCAGAGCCTCGCGCGCCGTGGTGATCGCCGCGTCGAAAATCCCGGCCTGGGCATACGCCGCGGCGAGCGTGTCGAGAAACGCCGGCTCGCGTCCGCGCAGCGCCACGGCGCGCTCAGCCAGGCGCACCGCCTCGGCTCCATCACGCAAGGACACGTCCGCGGCGGCGGCGCGCCACCAGGCCAGACTGTTGTGCGCCTCAGGGCTGGCGGGGTTGATCCGCAACGCCTCGGCATAGAGCGGCAGCGCGGCCGGAACATCGCCGCTGCCGCCCAGTAGATCGGCCAGCGTCGTGCGAACGGCGGCGGCGTAGAAGCCGTTGCCGTCCGGCGGCTGCGCGAGAGCCTGCTCAAAGACGGCGCGCGCGTCCGTCACGCGCTGCAGCGCCATCAACGTATCGCCATAGTTGGCCAGGAGCAGCAGCCGTGCCGACGGGGCGCGCTCCAGCGCGAGACGCCACAGCTCATCGGTTTCTTGCCAGCGCAGCACATAAGCGCGCTGTGAGCCGGCCAGAAGACCGATCAGCAGCAGCGCTGCCGCCATCACGACCCAACCGGCGATCGCGCGTCGACCCGACGGCGGGGGCGGCGCGTTCACCTGTGGCCGGGCGGGCGAATGTTCCGAATCAGCAGGTGAAGCTTGATCCCGCGTGGCGCAGGTCCAAACCAGCCCGCCTGATGTCAGGATGACCAGTCCCACCGCCGGCAGGTATGCAAACCGGTCGGCCGCGATGACATTGGTGAACCCGATGATCCCGATGACGGGCGCAAGACCCGCCAGAAAATACAGCAGCATCCAGCCCGCCGGTCGCAGGCGCGGAATAGCGAGCATCACGGGCAGCAGCGCCACGATTGCTGCGCCGGCCATGACCAACGGCGTCGTCGCGGTCAATTCCGGATGCGGGTGATAGGGCGCCGGCGACCACGGCCAGAGCCAGTGAACCACGTAGAACGCAACATTGTGGAGTACAGTCAAAAGCGTCGTCGCGGCGTCGCGCGCGCTCGGCACGGTTGAGTAGGCCGTCGCCGCTTGTGACAGATAAGTGATCCAGGCGAACAGCGCCGTCAGCCCAAAAAATGGCAACTTTTCCAGCAAAGCGGCAGCCGGCGAAATCAGGCGAATACGCGCCGATTCCACCGGCCCTCTGATCGGTCGTCGCGTACTCAGCCGCCGCAGGGGCCACGCATCCAACAGCAATAGCCAGAGCGGCAACGGCACAACCGCGGGCTTTGAAAGCAGAGCGGGAACAAAAGCTGCCAGCGACAGTAGATACCACACGCCGCGTCCACCGCGGGCAAAGGCGACATAGGCATAGAGGCTCAGCAGCGCAAAGAACGCCGCCAACAGGTTTTTGCGTTCGGCGGTCCATGCCAGCGATTCGACCGCGCCCGGGTGCAGCGCAAAGAGCAGTCCGCCCAGCAACCCCGCGCGCCGCGACGCCAGCAGCCGCCAGCCGAGCAAGCCAACCAGCCCCGCGTTCAACGCATGGAGCGCCAGGCTCGTGCGCCGGAAAGCCGCGGGCGTCTCAAGCCGGCCGCCGACGGCGTAGTCGAGCATCAGTGAGATCATCGCAAGCGGGTGGTAATAGCCGCGCACCGTCGAGGGGGCCGCGATCTCGCGCAGGAAAATCATCGCGGAGGATGCGCTGGGGTTCTGCATGACGGGGTTGCGCCCGACGTACTCAACGTCATCCATCCAGACCGCGCGGCCATGCAGCGCCGGCCAGCAGACCACGACCGCCGCCAGCGCCGGGCCGAGCGTCACGAGCGCGGCGGCGAGCCAGGGTGCGCGCGTTTGAACTTGAGGTCGCCCTTGAGCGGCGGTTGACGACATGAGACTTGCTCACACCCGAGGGGAAGAAGCCGCCGCGGCAACGCCCGGCTCGCGCCGGTTTGCGCGCGGCCAGCTCGCTACGGATAGACCTTGCCCATCATGCGCGCATAAGGAATCGTCTCGCGCACATGGTTTAACCCGCAGAGCCAGGCGAGCGTGCGCTCGACGCCCAGGCCAAAGCCGCCATGCGGCACGCTGCCGTAGCGGCGGAGGTCGAGATACCATTCGAAATCGGCGGGGTTGAGGCGCTCTTCGTTGATGCGCTCCAGCAGGGCGTGATAGTCGTCCTCGCGCTGCGAGCCGCCGATGATTTCGCCATAGCCTTCCGGCGCGAGCAGGTCGAAGTTATTGACGAGCCGGGCATCCGCGACATTGCGCTTCATGTAGAAGGCCTTGCACTGCCGCGGATAGTGCGTGACGAAACAGGGCCGATCATAGAGCCGCGCGATGAGCGTTTCGTCCGACCCGCCCAGGTCACCGCCCCAATGAAAGCCTTCGGCCAGCTCCATGTGTTTGGGAATGTTGTGGACATCGTCCTCGCGCTCGCCCAGCTCATCGCGCAGATCGGCGATCTCATGGGCCAGCTTGTCGGCCTGCCACGCCTTGACGCCGGGGGCGGTGCGTTCGGCACTTTTCTTTTCGATCAGGTCTTTGAGTTCCGAGACGCGCGCCCCGGCGCGCTTCAAATCCTCTTCCAGCATGTGCCGCACGCGGCTGCCCTTGAGGATCGTTGCGGCCTCGGTATAGGAGATGCGCGGGAAGGGCTTTTGGACGGCGTCGAGCTTCTGCAGATCGCGCCCGAGGAACTCCAGATCGGCGCGGTGGTCGCGCACGACGCGCCGTGTGATCTCACACACAAAGTCTTCGGCCAGGGCGATGACATCGTCCAATTCGGCAAAGGCGATCTCCGGCTCGACCATCCAGAATTCGGTGAGATGGCGCCGGGTTTTGCTCTTTTCCGCGCGAAACGTCGGCCCGAAGCAGTAGACCTTGCGGTGTGACATGCAGGCCGCTTCGAGATAGAGCTGCCCCGTCTGGGCCAGGAACGCCGGCTCGCCGAAATAGTCCACCGCAAAAAGCGTTTGCGCGCCTTCGCCGGCGGCCGGGGCAAAGATGGGCGTGTCAATCAGCACGAAGCCGCGGCTGTTGTAGAACTGCCGGATGGCGTCGACCAGCGTCGCGCGAATCCGCAGGATCGTCCATTGCCGTCGCGAGCGGAACCAGAGGTGCCGATGCTTCATCAGGAAATCGACGCCGTGCGGCTTGGGGGTGATCGGATAGTCGCTGGCGGCGTGGATGATGCGCACGTCGGCGACGGTCAGCTCGTAGCCGCCCTCGGCGCGCTCATCGGAGCGGACGGCGCCGCTGATCTCGATCGAGGATTCCTGCCCGAGGTGCTTGGCGGCTTCGAAGGCGGCGGCGGTGGCATCGGTTTTTTCGAAGACGCACTGGCAGATGCCGGTGCCGTCGCGCAGCAGGAGAAACAGCAGCTTGCCGCTGCTGCGGATGTTGAAGAGCCAGCCTTGCAGCGTGACGGTTTCGCCGACGTAGCGGCGCAGTTCGGAGACGGTCGTCTGGGTTGCCATGCGGGTATTTTAAGGCGGGTTTAGATTGCTTGTCGCTCGGTTCCATGGTGTCCGCCGGCGATTCTCCGGACACTTGATGTTGCGGGAAGAATCATGTGGATCAGACGCAGGTCCGGGCTGGACGGGTCACGAGCAGTGGTTGCCGGATTGTGGCGAGAGCGTGATCTACTGAATGAGTGCGCATGTTCGAATCAGATGGCTGCGCGGCGCTTGGCGCAGTTTCATCACGCCGCGATTGATTTGATGATTCTGTCGGCCGAACTTGCCACGATCGCACCTTCCCGCTTTCTCACGTTCCTGCGGCCAACTACACGCGCAGCTGCTTGATCTCGTTATACGCATCGACCAGCTTGTTGCGGATTTCCATGAGCAGGCTGAAAGCGACTTCGGCCTTGCGAGCGGCGACGAAAACCTCGCTGATGTTGTCGGACTGACCCGTCAGGACTTTCTCGATCCCGCGATCAGCTTCGGCCTGGGCTTGTCCCACCTGCTCGAGTTGGTTGCGAAGCGCCGAAGCGAACTCGCCGGTCGAATGGCCCGTGCGGAGGGCCGGGGTCGCCGGCGTGCTCGGCAACAGGTGCGGGGCGGCGTGCAGCGATGACAGTGGATCAATCATGGTCTTTTATCTTCAGGCACTACCGTGCCGTGCACTGCTGCAGGCGTCAGGGCCGCGCGCGGTTTGCCGCTGGCCAAAGCAAACCGACGGCAACGATGCGTCGCACCGGGCGTTTGTTTATCTCATTCCCTTCGTCGCTCCGTCACTATTCGAGGCTTTTGCGGGGGCTGAATCGCTCCCTTACGGTCGCGGTTCGGTTTGCAGTCGCGCTTGGCTTACGCAAACAGCCGCAGTGTCTGCTGAATCATCTGCCGGCTGACCTGCATCATGGCGGCGTTGGCTTCGTAGGCCCGGCTGGCCGCGAGCGCGTCTACATACTCCATCGACACATTGACGTTCGGCAGCTTGACGTAGCCGCGCGCGTCGGCGTCGGCGTGGCCCGGCTCAAAGCGCTCGCGAAAGGGCGACGAGTCCTGCGCGACTTCCGCCACGTGCACGCCCGGACCGCCGCGACCGTCGCCGACCGCAAAGCTCACGACCCGCCGGCGATAGGGGCCGGACGTGCCATCTTCCTGCCGGGTGGCCTCGGCGTTCGAGAGGTTGACGGCGATGACATCAAGCCGCGTCCGCTGTGCAACGAGGGCCGACTGGCTGATTTCGAGGGCCTGAATCACCGGCAAATCCTTTCAACGAGAATCTGACTATTCACACCGCGATCCTTCTGCCTGCTTCATTCTTCATTCTGCCTTCTTCATTCTTCTTACGTCACCCGTCCGCGAATGGCGCGCATGAGATTGTCATAGCGGCCCCGCAGCAGAGTGATGGCGAATTCATGCGTCAGCTTGTTGGCGGCGGCTTCGGACATCAGTTGATCGATCGAGGCGTTCGTGCCGTCGTGCAGCAACACGGAGTCGCCACCGCCGACCGTCGGCGTCGTGCGCAGCGTCTGCGCGGCGCTCAGCGCAAATTGCTCGTGGCTTGGCAGGGGCAGCGCGCATTCGCCGGCGGCGCGGGCCTGCTCATAGGCTGTCCGCAGGGCTGATTGAAACGGCGCGACGTCGAGCTGACGCTGCTGATAATCAGGCGTATCGATGTTGGCGACGTTCTCCGACAGCACGCGCTGACGCGACTCGCTGAAGCTGGTGGTCAGCTCGAGCGCGTGCGTCGTCGGGTTCATCAGCAGCCGATCGATCCACATATTCGCCTCGATGCAAGTGGCGCGCCATTGTGATCTGCGGGCGCTCCGGCGCCGGGGATTTCATCCCGACAACGGGTCGATCCGGTAATAGCGGTGAGAGTTTTTTTCCGTCGGCCGCGTAGCCGCCGTCGGCCACAGAGGGCCGACGCTACAGACACTGTGGATTCACCTTCGGCCACGGAGGCTGACGCTACAGACACCGTCGGTCAATATAGCGCTCAACGGCGACCCAATCGGGTCTTTTAACTCGCTACTCGCTACTCGCCAATCAGTGCTCGCCAATTCGTTCTTCGCTATTCGAAATTCGCCCTTTTACACCAGCACGGCCCGCCGCAGGCCCGGTTCTTCGAACGAGCCTTCCTCGCGCCATTTCTTGATTTTCAGCCCGAGTGTGCGTAGTCCGATGCCCAAGGCTCGGGCGGTCTTTTCGCGATGGCCGCTGTACTTGCGGAGCGTGCGCATGATCAACTCGCGCTCAGCGTCTTCGAGAATGTGGCCGTCGCGATAGGTCAGCGACTCGGCCGGCGCTGTGGCGGTCTTGATCGGGCCGTTGAGCAGAGGCGAAATCGTCGCGGGCGTGATTTCGCGGCCGGCCTCCAGCACACAGACGCGCTCGCACAGGTTCTGCAGTTCGCGCACGTTGCCGGGCCAGCCGTATTCGCGCAGCAGCGTCAAGGCCTCGGCGGTGAACTTGGGCCGCTCGCGGCCCTCGCGGGCGGTGACGCGCTCGACAAAATAATTCAGCAGCAGGTCGACGTCTTCGCGGCGGTCGCGCAACGGCGGGACTTCGATCGGCAGAACGCTAAGCCGGTAGAAGAGGTCTTCGCGGAAGCGGCCCTTCGCCGACCAGTCGCGCAGGTTGCGGTTGGTCGTGGCGATCACGCGCACGTCGACGCGCCGCGTAATCGAGCTGCCGACGCGCTCGAATTCGCGCTCTTGCAGCACGCGGAGCAGCTTGGCCTGCAGCGCCGTCGGGATTTCACTGACTTCGTCCAGCAGGAGAGCGCCGCCGTCAGCCAGCTCAAAGCGTCCCTTCCGCATCCGGTCGGCCCCGGTGAACGCGCCTTTTTCATGACCAAACAGCTCGCTTTCCAGCAAAGTCGGTGAGAGCGCCGCGCAGTTCACCGCCAGCAGCGGCTGGTCGGCGCGCGGGCTGGCGGCGTGCAGCGCCCGCGCGATCATTTCCTTGCCGGTGCCGCTTTCGCCCGTGATCAGCACCGTCGCGCTGCTTTGCGCCAGGCGCTGGATTTTCTCGACGACCTGCTTCATCGTCGGCGATTCGCCCACCAGCGTGCGGCTGCGCTCGATGTCTTCGATCGTGCGGCGGAGCACCTCGTTGTCGCGGACGAGCACGCGCTCGCGCACGGCGCGTTCGATCAGGATGCCGACTTCCTCGGCGTTGAAGGGCTTCTGCACATAGTCGAAGGCGCCGAGCTTCATGGCGTCGACGGCGGTTTCGACGGAGGCATGAGCCGTCATCAGGATGACGGGCGTATCGATGCCGAGGCGCCGCAACTCGCGCATGAAGGCGAGGCCGTCCATGCCGGGCATGCGCAGGTCCGTCAGGATGACGTCATAGGCCTGCTGCTTGACCGCGGTCAGCGCTTCCTGCGCGTTGGCGAAGGCCTGGACCTTGTGCTCCTGCAGCCCGAGGGTCGACTCGATCGAGTCGCGCATCAGGGCCTGATCGTCGATTACACATACAAGCGCCATTCGCTTCTCCTTGCTGAGACTCATGCACACGCGGCGCCGCTGTGGCCGCGGTCGTGGATGGCTGGGTTTGCGTGCGGCGCGGCGCGCCGCAGCGTCAGGCGAAACTCGGCGCCGCCGCCGGCGCGGTTGCGCGCGGTCAGCCGGCAGCCGGAGGCG
>CAYQLG010000092.1:0-17121 GCA_964418235.1 uncultured Planctomycetales bacterium | reverse complement strand
ACAGCCCGCTGCCGCGCCAGGCGCTGGCCGCGCTGGACAGCCCGACCGCGCCGATGGAGCGCATCGCGACGCTCGAGGCGGAGTTGGCCGCGCTGGGCGTCGAAGTCGGAGCCGCCGAAGCGCGCTCGGATTCGGCCGGTGCGTCGCTGGAGACTTCACGGGCCATGTCACCAGGAGCGTCGGCGGCGGTATCACTCGATTCGCAGGCGGGCGAGGCGGTTGCGCCGCGCCTGGCGGAGCTGGCCCGGCTGTTGCTCGGAGTGGGGCGGCGGCTGGACGCGCGAGCGCGATTCGAGCAGCTTGTGCAATTGAAGCCCGACGCGGCGGCCTACTGGAATGATCTGGGCGAAGTGCGTGTGCTGCTGATGGACGAGCGCGGCGCGCGTGAAGCGTATGAGCGGGCTGTGCGCATCGAACCGGAGAATTGGCAGGCTCATGCGAATCTCTCTCTGCTGCTGGCCACGAGCGACAGCGCCGCGACGCTGCGACATGCCGAGCAAGCCTTGCGGCTTCAGCCGGCGGACATTCGGGTGCGGCTTAACTATGCCGAAGCGCTGCTGCTCAACGGCCGCGCCGGCGACGCGCGGCGGGAACTGCAGACACTGGCTGATTCGCTGAGTCCGAATGATCCCTTGCTGGCACTGATTCACGAGCGGCTCCGCATCTTGCGGTGAGGGCCGCGGAAGTGAAGTTAGGAATGGCGAATAGCGAAGAACGAATGGAATAGCGCATTTTCAGGATTGCTCTGTCGTCTGGCGGAGCCATCACCGTGAGGGAGTGGTTGGATTGTCCGTGCAACTCCGCTTCCTTACGGTCGCGGCTGTGCATACGGTCGCGGCTTTGCTTACGGGGCGCGGCACAACTTGAGAGTAAGCCTATCAACCCGATAGTAGGCCTATGAACTCGTCAATGTCATCAAACGTCAGGATGTTGTCGCCGTCGAGATCGCCGACGAGATCCGCGTCCTGTCCGCCGTAGGTGAGTGCGTAGAGTTGAGGATTGGCCAGGGCCAGCACGAGCGCGTCGATATCGTTGAAATCGATTGCCCCGTCGCCGTTGAAATCAGCAGGAATCGCGATCGGTATCGTCCAGACCGAGCGGCCCTGCGTCGCGGCGGTAAGGCGGTTGCGGGCCGGCTCGAGTATGAGGTCAATCACTGCCGCGACCGGCAGGTTCGTGCCATAGCGATGCCACGTCGCGCCGTCGTCAATCGAGCGATAGACCCCGTTGTCGAGACCGATGTAGAGCACCGGCCTGGCTCCGCGCACGTCCACCGTCACGACGTTGGCGGGGATATCCGGCAGTCCGGCGTCGCGCGTGGTCCAACTCGCGCCGCCATCGGTGGTCTTACGCAGCTTCGGCCCGCCGAAGTAGCCGCCGGCGAGATAGACCGTGAGCGGCTGCGTCGGGTGGATAAAGAGTTCGCGCGTGACGCGCGGCCAGCCAAAGGCATCGGTCAGCAACAGCATGAAATTGGCGCCGCCGTTGTCGGAGCGGAGGAAGCGATGATCATTCGTAACGGCGTAAACAATGTTGGCATCGGAAGCCGCCATGGCGAGCGCCCGCACGGCGGCCTGACCGCCGCCGGTGAGATCGCCTGAAAACGCCGACCATGAGCTGCCGCCGTTGAGGCTGCGATAAACGCGGAAAGTGGCGTAGAGCATGCGCTGCGGGTTAGCGGTGTTGAAGACAAAGGGTGAGTGAAAAGCGTTGCGGTCGGTGGTGCTGATGCCGGGGTTGACAGCGTTGAACGACGTGGCGAAATCGGTCGAGCGGAAAATGTTCCCCGTGCCCTGGAGGCAGACGAACATGCGCCGGCTGTCGGCGCTGTCCCATAGGGTGGGGCCGCCGTCACCGCCCATGACCTGGCCCCAGAGCGGGGCGGGCGCGGCGCGCAGCACGGTGCCGTTGTCCTGCAGCCCGCCGAGGTTGAAGTTCGGATCGCTGGGATGATTGGACAAACCGGCGTAATACTGCAAGGTGGTGAGGCCGTTGTTGAGGGCCTCCCATGAAGCGCCAAGCGTGACGGTGCGATGAATGCCGCCGTCGTCGGTGACAATCAGCCGCCCGGCCGAATCCCATGCGGCTTCGTGCAGATCGACATGCGGCGGGGTGACGGTGGCCCAAGTGACGCCGGCGTCATTGGAGCGAATCAGCGGAACGCCGCCGAAGAACACGCGATCGGGATTGGCCGGATCGACGGTGACGAGGGAGTTGTACCAGCCATAAGTGGCCTGCGACGAGCGGATGGTCGGCGAGGGCAGGTTGGTCCAGGTGACGCCGCCATCATCGCTGCGCAGGCCCGCGAGATTTCCGCCATTGGCGCCGCTGCTGGTGCAGTTGCGGGCGATGAGCGTGTAGATCCGGAGCGGCTGAGACGGGGCGAGCGCGAAGCTGATGCGTCCGAGATTGGCGGTGGGAAGGCCGCCGCCGAGGCGCGTCCACGATTCGCCGCCGTCGGTCGATTTGTAGATGCCGTTGGTCGGGTCGCCAAAGATGTGCCCGATGCCGGCATAGAGAATAGCGGGGTTGTCGGGCTGAAACGCGAGATCGGTGGCGGACATGTTCGGCAGGCCGTTGAGCAACTGCATCCAGGTGACGCCGCCATCGAGTGAGCGGAAAACGCCGACGGGGCCGGTCGCAAGCGGATGATTTTTGGCGGCGGCTAACTCGGGAAATCCGCCCGCGCGACAGATCGCGGCGTAGAGCGTGAGCGGCTGGCTTGGGTGGACGAGAATGCGCGCAAAGGAGCGGCCGGCAAAGGTCTCGGCCGCCAGCACGCTCCACGTTTCACCGCCGTCGGTGGTTTTGTAAAGTCCCAGGCCATAGCGGCTGTGCTGGGCGTAGTTGTTTTCGCCGGTGCCGACATAGAGCACGTTTTCATCGCTCGGGTCGAGCGCGAGCGCGCCGACGGCGCTGGTCGGCAGTTGATCGGTCAGCGCGGTCCAACTCGCGCCGCCATTGGTCGTGCGCCACACGCCGCCGTCGGCGCCGCTGACAAAGTAGCGATTGGGATCGGTGCGGCTGACGGCGATCGCCGACATGCGGCCGGCGAAAAACTGGGTGACGGAGACCGATGGCGCCGGGCCGATGCTGGTCCAGGTGGCCGCGGAGGCGACCGGGGCAAAAGTCAGCGCGGCGAAGGCAAGCGTAACGAGCGCGGCCAGGCTCGCCGCCAAGTGTTGCGGAGCAGTATGGGGCACGGGCTTTCTGGCCGATTGACCGGAGGCCGTGCGAGCCGGCGCTGAGATTGCCCACGGGTGTGACGAGCGGATGATCCACATCGGGCGGCTCATTCGCGCACCTCCCCGTCGGTCGTGAATGTCAGCGTCGCCGTAGCCAGGCGAAAGTCAGCGCGATCGCCGGCCTCACGATCCAGATGATGCGCTTCGACGCGATATGCACCGAGCTTTGTCAGACGCAGGATCGCCAAGCCGGTTGCATCCGCGAGGGCTGTGACGCGCGTTCCATCACGGTGCGTCGCGCTGACACGCACGGCTTCGAGCTTGGAATAATCGAGATAGAACTTGATCGGCAGGTCGCTCGCCAGGCGGATGCGCGTCGGGTCGAACATGGGGCGCAGCTCGGCGGGCTGCCCGGCCTTGCTGACGGCCAGCGCGCCGCCGGCGTTGTCCTCGGCGTTGACCGTGCGAAGCAGCGCGCGGGCCGCGGAAACGCGCAGAACGCGCAGGGGGGCGTCGGCTGGTCGACGGCGCAACTCGTCGCGGATCGCGCTGACGCCGGGGGCATCGGCGTTGAGAGATGTGTCGATGAAAGCCAGCAGCTCGACAGCGGTGAGGGTGTCGAGTCGCGGCTCCCATTCGGCGCCGGCGCTGACGACGCCCGCCGCCGCCGGTAGCACCCGCGGCGCGCCGGGGGCGTTTTGCAACTCGCTGCGTTCGCGGTTTTCCGCATGTCCATCGCGATGGATGAAGAGCCGCGCGGGCGTGTCGCGCTTCCAATCCAGCGCGCGGGCGTTGAATGGTACGAGCCGGCCGGCGACGCCGCGCGCGTCTGCCGCCAGATCGTCCTCGTTCGCCGCGATGGCGAGCAGATTCAAGCCGACCCGCCCTCCCAACGCGGGTCGGGCGTTATCAGGCTCGAGGAAAAAGATATCGGGCGGGACGGCGAACGCCGCGCTGAGCATCGCACCAAACGTCGATGCGATCACGATCCGCCGCCAGGGGCGGATGCGAGATAAGGAATGAATCATTCGTATCGGGGCCTCCGTCATGTCTATCACCATAGTAGTCGCATGCGTGGTTGATTCGAGGGGAAAAGGCACGATCACCGTGGGCGGCGGCGGGATGAATTTCGGAAGGATGCGGACCATGCGGTCATCAGGTCATGCACTGTGCTGGGGGTTTGATGCCGCCGCCGGGGCCGTTGATGAGGTCCAGATATATCGTGCTTCCGTCGATTGATTTACCCAAGCTCGGTGCGAGCTTGATGCGGGCGTGCCGCAAACGCCGCGGAAATTCCGCGAAGCGTACGAAGTGGGCGACGGGAGCGGATGGGAATCGAACCCACCACACACTACGGGTGTAGCGCGTCAACGGCTTTGAAGGCCGCGGGTTCCACCAGGCAACCGGACGCTCCCGCCGGGATCGTCGCCGCCGCGGCCTTGTGGGGCAAGGGCAGTCGGCGGCATGTTGTCGAGGTTTGGCTCAACCTGTAGGTAGTTCCGTGGCCGTGGGTCTGCGTGAAAAGCGCGGCGAGACGCGCTTGGGTTTTGGGGTGCCGCCGATCGGCTCCTCTGCTGAAGTCCAGTGGCAGAAACTGGTCGGCTGAAGCCGAACGAAGAACTGGCGCGAACCTGTAACTGGTACTCGCTGGGCAACTTGCGCGGACAGCGTAACTGGCAACGACGCAGTAACTGGCGCTGATCCTCTACCGAGAGTTCCGTCACGTTTCAATTTTCGGATGAAGCGGAAAGGAGCTCCGGCGTCATGACGTGAAGTAAGCGTCTTTGTTTGTTGTGAGACGCACGGGCCGGAGGCCCATGCTACCCGCGACCCCGAAAAGGGAGATGTTTACCCGCGTTTCAAACCCGCAATTAAAATGCGCAGATTACTAGTTCATAAACTCTAATTTTTGGTGGTCCAGCACGTGTCGCCGGGCTGCTCACACGGCTGGTGAGGGCGCTCAACGGCGCCCACATTCGTGCTCAGGTCGTCGAGCTTGCCGCAACCTGCCGCAAGAATCCGTTGCGGTTTGCAAAAAACCGTCATTCGTCTCCACCGGGCGGGCTTGGCTGGGGGCGGGAGATCACGATGCGAGGCCATGTTCGCGTGAAAACAGCGTTCTGGTCTTCGGAGCAAATTGTAATGAAAATTGCAGTTTTGCCATGGCATCGATCGGGCCTGCGATGGCGCAGTGGCGGAAATTATGCACACCGTCGTGTGCGCGCCGGGAATGCGCCGTGGTGTCTCGGCCGCGGAGCGGTTGGACGTGGAGCGTCGGTCGCGACCGTGTTCGGTCAGACTCAGCGCGAGGATCGCCGGGCAATTTTGCCAGGCTTAACATCGGCGCGTGCGTGAGTCGCCGTGCCGGAGAGGAGGATCGTGATGGATCGTCGATGGGTTGTGCAGGCGTTCTCATGCCTGGCGATAGTTGCGGGCGTGGCCGGCATCGCGCTGAAGCCCGGCACGACATGGGCCGAGTGTCCGGGGGTGTGGAAATCGACCAGCGGTCTGCCCGGCGCCGATGCCGTGATCAAGGCGCTGGCGGTCTATGACGATGGCAGCGGTCCGGCGCTCTATGCCGGCGGTTCGTTTCAAGTCATCGGCAACAGCCGAACCAGCGGTGTGGCGTGCTGGAACGGGCAAACGTGGGCGCCGCTCGGCGAGGGTCTCGGCGGGATTCTCAGCGGTGCGGCGACACCAGAGGTCAAGGCGCTCGCCGTCTACAACGGTGAGCTGTACGCCGGCGGATCGATTGGGCTGGCCGGCGGGCGTGAGGTCAATCGCATCGCCCGCTGGAATGGCGTCGAGTGGCGCTCTGTAGGCGCCGGTATGGATCACGATGTGAATGGCCTGACGGTGTTCAACGGCGAGTTGGTCGCGGGCGGCGACTTCCTCTTTGCCGGCGGTCAAGGGGCGCGCTTTGTCGCGCGCTGGAATGGATCGAACTGGTCTCGGATGGGAAACGCGATCCCGGATGTAGTCACGGCGGTCGGCCTTCATCAAACCGATCTCTATGCCGCGGGCGGATTCCAGCGCTTTCGCTGGAACGGCACGGATTGGAACGTGGTCGGTTCGATCGTCGCATCAAACGTCCGCCGGATGCGCTCCTATCGAGGCGAACTCTACACCGTGGGCGAGTTCATCAACAACGGTCAGTTCCATCGCCTGGAAGCCGGCGACTGGGTCAGCATGGTCGAGGGCTTCATCGCTCCGCTTCGCGCGCTGCATGTTGATGATGGAGACATCCTGATCGGTGGAGGGATTGTCGGTGTGGAAGACGCCGCCTCCACCGCCTGGGCGCGGTTGGGCTGCCCATTCGGCCTGGGTGATTTGAACTGCGACGGGCGCGCGGATTTCGACGACATCAGCCCGTTTGTGCTGGCGATCACCGGGCCGGCAGCCTATGACGCGGCCTTCCCGACGTGTCAGCTCGTGAACGGCGATTTTGACGGCGACGCGCTGGTTTTGTTCGATGACATTGATGCCTTTGTCGCACGCATTGCCGGCGGCTAGGGTCGTCAGACGAACTGAGCAGACCCCGTAAGCATTGGGAAAGCAGCTTACGCAAAGCCGTGTTCGCGCGGCCGCGGATTTTCAGCCTGGCTGAGAGTCCGCGGCCAAGCGTGCACGGCTTTGTTGGTTTGTACATCGAGTCGAGCCGCGCCCGTAAGGAAGCGTTTGGGATCGAGTCGCGCTCGTATCAGGTGGGCGCCGCTGGGATGTGTGAGATGCGCCGCTGCGATCCGCGTGCTGGGCCGCTGGGATGTGCGCCGACGAGGAGCCGATGAGTGTGTAACGTCCGTGATGACGGAATCAGGCGGGGTGGTTTGTTCGGGTACAGCCGGAATCGAATCGCTTCCTTACGGGCGCGGTTCGGTATGTGGTCATGGTTCGGCTTGCGGCAAGACGTTGAGTCGAGCGCGGAAGCAGCCGGCTTGAATTCGTTTGGGCAGGTCGTACTTTGTCGGCATGGAGCAGCCGTTTACGGCCGAGCTGGTTTTGCAGGCTTACTGCGCCGGAGTCTTTCCGATGGGGCAGGAGGATGGCGAAATCCTCTGGTTCAGCCCCGACCCGCGCGGGATTTTCGAACTCGATCAGTTGCGCATCTCGCGCTCCTTGCGCAAGACGGTGCAGCGCGGGGTGTTTGAGATCAGGATCGATAGCGACTTTGATGCGGTTCTCCGCGCCTGCGCGGTGCGTCACGACGATGAAGACGCCGGCGTCTGGATCACGCCCGAGATCATCGCGGTCTATTCCGAGCTGCACGAGCGCGGCTATGCCCACAGCGTCGAGAGCTGGCAGGGGGGCGAGTTGGTCGGCGGCCTGTATGGCGTCTCGATCGGCGGCGCGTTTTTTGGTGAGTCGATGTTTCATCGCGCGACGGATGCATCCAAAGTCGCGCTCGTTGCTCTGGTGGAGCGAATGCGCGCTCGGGGCTTTGCGCTGCTCGACACGCAATGGGTCACGCCGCACCTGGCGTCGCTGGGCGCACGCGAGATCCCGCGGCGCGAGTATCTCAAGCGGCTGAAGGCGGCGGTGCGCTTGCCGTGCAGGTTCGGAGACGCGCCGGCCGGATGAAGCTGGCGCATGGCCGCCCCCGCGGCGGAAACGGGCGCGGCGCCACGACCGGCTCCGAGCCGAATGAAACGGCTGCTGTTCATGTGCCCGGTGCGGCTTGATCGGCCCGGTTCAGCCCCAGCTCGGTGGCCGCGCGGCGCAGCCGGATGAAGACATTGTCGAGCGATTCGGGCATGACCTTCACGTCGGCGAGCGCGGGCATGAAGTTGGTGTCGCCATTCCAGCGCGGCAGGATGTGCCAATGCAGGTGATCGGGCAAGCCGGCGCCGGCACACACGCCGAGGTTCATGCCGACGTTGAAACCGTGCGGGCGGAAAGCGCGCTCGAGGCAAAGCTGTGCGTCGCGGATCATCCGCATCATTTCCGTGAGGACGGCTTCGGGCAGGTCGCGGAAGTGGGCGACGTGGGCCTGGGGCGCGATCAGCACGTGGCCGCTGGCATAGGGAAACTTGTTGAGGAGCGTCAGCGCGGTCGGCGTGCGCCAGAGCACGTGATGGTCGTGATCCAGCTCGGGATGGGCATGATGGTGGCAGAGAAAGCACGTCTGCGGGCCGGCGCCGCCGAGCGCCGCGATATAGGCCATGCGCCAAGGCGCCCAGAGGTTTGATTGGAACTCGGCCATGCGTCGGGAGTTTAGCCGCCGGGTAGGGCGGGCGACAGCTTTCGCAAGCGCCGTGCGGTCGTACAATCCGGCGCATGGTTTCAAAGGCCACCGTGATCGGCGCCGGCGCGATGGGGACGATTTGCGCCCATATTCTCGCCGAGAACGGTGCGAATGTGGCGCTGTACGCGCGCCGGCCGGAGCGTGTGCAGGAATTACTGGTTGCGCGCGAGAATCGCCGTTATGTGCCGGGTTTGCGGCTCTCAACTCGGATTGTGCCGACGGCGGATGCGCGGGCTGCGCTGCATGGCGCGGAGTTGGTGATCTCCGCCGTCCCGTGCCAGCATCTGCGCGCGGTCTGGCGGACGCTGGCGGCACACATCGCGCCGGATACGCCGCTTTGCAGCGTGACCAAGGGGTTGGAGCTGCTCAGCTTGGCGCGCCCCAGCGAAATCTTGGCGGAGTTGTTGCCGGAGAATCCGCGGGCCGTGCTCTCGGGGCCGAGCATTGCGGCGGAACTGGCGCGCTGCCTGCCCGCGACGGTGGTCGTGGCCAGCGCGGAAGACGCGATTGCGCAGAGCGTCCAGGCGGCGATGAGCACCTCGTGGTTTCGCGTGTATACGAGCCATGATCTGATCGGCGTCGAGCTGGCCGGTGCGGTGAAAAACGTCATTGCGCTGGCGGCGGGCATCCTGGACGGGCTGCACGCCGGCGATAATTGCAAGGCGGCGCTGGTCACGCGCGGACTGGTCGAGCTGACGCGACTGGCGCTGGCACTGGGGGCGCGGCCCGAGACGTTTACGGGGTTGGCCGGCGTCGGCGATCTGATTACGACCTGTGTCTCGCCGCACGGCCGCAATCGGCAGGCCGGCGAGCGGATCGGCCGCGGTGAGGATTTGCAGGCGATCATCGCGAACAGTCCTCACGTGATCGAGGGCATTCCGACGACACAGGCCGTCTTGCACATGGCCGAGCGCTGCGGCGTGGAGATGCCGATCACCGAGGCGGTCGCAGCCGTGATTTTTCAGAAGAAGCCGCCGCTGGCCGCGATCACCGAATTGATGAATCGGCCGCTGAAATCGGAGGATTAGCCGGTTGCGCAGGTGGCAACGCCTTTAGGACGCAGACTGCTCAGCAGCGTCGGCACTGTGTGGCGGATCGTGCGGGTGTGATAAGGTGGTTCAATTTCCACGCTCTGTCGCCATGTCTTACAGCGAATATCTTTGGACAAAAGTATCCTCGTACTCGTATTAGACAAATGTCGGGTTGGAACAGGCTTCCAGCCTGTTCTGGGCAGGCAGGATGCCTGCCCCACCCTGTACGCCAGACATACCCGTTTTTTAGGATAACGACTGGATAACGCCTGGTTCTCCCGGTGTCCGCAATCCTGCCAGTAGGATGCTCGCTTCATCCGTGTGCGGAAGAGGGCTGATGAGCCGTGTACCCGAGCATTTCTTGATGAAATGCGCTTGGGCCGGCGCGCGTGGCCCCTTTCGCTTCATTTCACCGATAACTATGATGGCACGCTTTCACGCTTTCGGAGCTTGACGCATGCAGCGATGGATTTCAACCGTGATGATTGCGGGCGGCGCGGCGGCGCTGCTGATGCCGACGGCCGGTTGCCCGATCTTCGCGATCGAGGAGTATCGGCGCAGCTTCCCCGTGGCCGAAGATCTGAACGCCGACGTGCTGGCGCGCTCGACCACGCCGATTGGCGGGCTCGCCCTTGCCGCCGACGGGCGCATTTTTTACACCGAGAAAAACACTGGCGCGATTCGCGTTGTGAAGGATGGGCAACTGCTGGCCGACCCGGTCGCGACCGTGCCGGTGAATTTTGCCGGCGAGCGCGGCCTGCTGGGGATCGCGGTTCATCCGGCTTTTGCGAATAACGGTCGTCTTTACGTTTTCTATTCGCGCGCCGACATCGGCGCGAATACGAGCGACCCCGTCGCGATCGTCGACCATCGCATCGTGTATTTCACGGTCGCCGGCGATGTCGCGACGAGCAATGAGATTTTTGTCGCATCGCTGCCGGCGGGGGGGACGCTGCAGGTCGGCGGCGGCATCACGTTTGACCCGGGTGGGCGATTGCTGGTCGGGGTTGGCGATCTCGAAGACCCCCCCGGCGCGCAAGACCCCGGCCGGCTGAACGGGAAAATTCTGCGCTTCAACGATGATGGCAGCACCCCCGGCGACAATCCAATCGCGGGTTCGGCGGTCTTTGGCAGCGGGGTGCGCGACCCGCGCGGCTTCGCGGCGGATCGCAGCACCGGCAACATCTATTTTGTCGATCGCAGCCCCGGTAATCGCGGCGAAGTGAATCGGCTCGAGCCTGGTGCGAATTATGGCTGGGACTTTGTCGAGGGTCAGGTCGGCGACGCCGCCTTCCGCGACCCGCTGCTCGACAGCGGCAACGCCGCTTCGCGCTGGACGGGCATCGGTCTCAACCTGAGCACGCTCTATGGCCCCTCGCTGCGCAATACGCTGTTTGTCGGCGAAGCCGCGACGCGACAGATGCAACTCGCGACGCTCAGTGTTGATCAGACCGCGGTGATCAACGCCCAGGTGATCGCGACCGGCCTGATCGGCGACCCGGTCGACCTCGCCGTGTCGGCTTCGGGCACGGTCTATGTGGCGTGTACGAACAGCATTCTGCGGTTGGCGCCGTATCGTTAAACAAAGTTCTTCGAGAACTAAACGCTCCGCTTACATCTCGGTCCTAGTATTTCTCCAGGTCGAGGTGGTGATGTCTAGACTGATGGTTTTGCCATCAGGAAGACAGCGTCCAGCCGACGATTCTATCGTTTTATAGAAACTATGTGAAATAGCGCCCGGCGCGCTGTTCGGTCGGGCATGCGCGATGCCAGCCGCGCTGCGTATGCCATCGTAGCGCTCCGCGCTCGCGCGTGCGGCGATGCTTGTTGGAACGCGATAATGTCGTGAGCCGTCTGAACGACGAAGCACAGCGTTCCGGCGCGATCGCTGCTCGTCAGTATGTCGCCAATATCAACGGCAGCGACGACGCCCTGGTCGGCGGCGATCTGAACGCCGACGGCGTGATCAACGCACTTGATTACGCGCTCTACAACGCCCGTTACGCGACGAGTTACGGCACAGGCGCGACGAGCTGCGCGACGGTCGGACCACACGCCGACATCAGCGGCGACGGCATCGTCGGCACGGAAGACTTCACGTTCATCACGATCAACCTCAACCGCACTTCGGAGACGCCGTGCTGCGCGGGCCGCTAAGCCCACGCCGTGCGCGTTTCATAAAAGGAGAATTGCATCATGCGAACAAATCGGAATCGTAGCTTCGCGATCGGAAGTGCGGTCGTCGGCCTCGTGACGAGCGGCGTCGGATGGGCGAATGTCAATCTGGAGCTGCGCCCCGCGAGCGTGACGGTGAACCCCGGTCAGGCGTTTGAACTGGGTCTATACGCGGTTTCGGAGAGCGCCGTAGCGCAAGAATTCGTCGCCGCCGACGTGATTTTCACGTGGGAGAGGCTGCGCGTCCGGTACACGGGCAACCTCGATAATGGCGTGCCGCTCTTGCGCTAGTTCCTGCCGCGGCCCGATCAGTATGGGCTGAATGAGGCGGTGGTGCCGGCGGACGGCGATGCGTTTTACGTCGCGTTCGGCCTGTTAGGAGAAACGATCGACGCGACGCCGGCCGGCACGCTGATCACGACGCTGCGCTTCCATGGTCGGCTGGGTACGGGCGACATCGATGCCCGCGTCGAGCTGGCCGCGTCCGGCGGCACGAACGGCCGCACGCGGGTCTATGGCGCGGCGCGGCCCAATCAGGACAGTACCGGCATACTGACCGGCGCGAGCGTTCGCGTTGTCGGGCCGCGCTTCAACACCGGCGATGTAAATTGCGACGGCAGCGTTGATTTCAACGACATCAACGCATTCGTCGCGGCTTTGGTCGGACCGAGCGCTTACGCTTCCCAGTTCCCGGATTGCTTCTATGAGCTGGGTGATGCCGACTGTGACGACCTGGTCAACTTCAACGACATCAATGCGTTCGTCGAGTGCCTGATCGCGGGCGCTTGCGAATCGTGCTAGCGGCCTCGAGGCTCTCTGTGATACGCGATTGCGACTGAGCCATTCGGTTAGCGTCTGAGAAGTTCATCAAGCGCTGCGCTCTCCGCTTGTTGACGGCGGAGGGCGCGGCGCTTGGCCGTTTGGACGCGCGGCCCGAACCTAAAGGCAATGAGCCGAACCGCGACCGTATGGACGCGATTGGTGTCAAGTCGCGCATAGATGTTCATGTGACAGATGGAGTGTACATACGGCCCGACATTCGGCCTGAATGGCAAATGTGTAAGGGGCGGACGTGGTGGTCTGAAGGGAGTCTGACGGCGCGCGTGGATCAGGCGTTGTCGGATTCGAATCGCTTCCTGACGGGCGCGGTTCGGTTCAGACAAATCGCTTCCTGACGGGCGCGGTTCGGCTCAGAGAAATCGCTTCCTGACGGGCGCGGTTCGGTATGCGAGCGGTTCGGTTCAGTCATCCCAAGCGTGCGGCGATCGGCATGCGCCGGCCAAAACCGAAGGCGCGCGAGGTCACTTTCAATCCCGGTGCGGCTTGTTGGCGCTTGTACTCACTGGTGTGCAAGAGCCGGATGACGCGATTTACCAGCTCCGTCGAGAAGCCGGCGGCGATGATTTGCTCCGCGGTTTCGAGGCGCACTTCGTAACGTTCGATGATCTCATCCAGCACGTCGTAGGGCGGCAGCGAATCCTGATCGGTTTGATTGGGGCGCAGCTCTGCCGATGGCGGCTTGGTCAGCGTGCTGATCGGAATCGGCGCTGGCGTGGCCGGGCTGCGCTGGGCCGCTTCTGCATTGATCCGTGCGGCCAGGGCATGGACCATCGTTTTCGGCACGTCGCTGATGACCGCCAATCCGCCGCACATGTCGCCGTAGAGTGTGCAATAGCCGACGGCCAGCTCGCTCTTATTGCCCGTCGTCAGGAGCAGCCGGCCGGTTTTGTTCGAAAGCGCCATCAGGATTGCGCCGCGCACCCGGGCCTGGATGTTCTCTTCGGTCACATCCGCCGGGCGGCCGGCGAAATGCGGCCTCAGCAGGCTTTCATACGCCGCGTGAACGGATTCGATCGGGATGATTGTAAAGCTGATGCCGAGATTTTCCGCGAGCGCCCGCGCGTCGGTGAGGCTATGTTCGCTACTGAAACGGCTGGGCATCGCGACGCCAAGCACGTGCCCAGCGCCGAGCGCCTCAACCGCCAGCGCCGCGACCAGCGCCGAGTCGATCCCGCCGGAAAGCCCGAGCACGACCTCGCGAAATCCGCACTTGCGCACATAGTCGCGCAAACCGAGGACCAGAGCCGAATGCACGGCGGGTAAATCGTCCAGCGTGGCCTCGCGACGCGCCGCAACGATCGGAGCGGACGTCGCGGCGGCGGAGGTGTGGTCGCTCGGCAGGTCGAAGTAGAGCATGTCTGGCTCAAACGCGCGGGCCTGGGCGAGAATCGCGCCATCAGCGCCGACCACAGCGCTGCCGCCGTCAAAGATCAATTCATCGTTGCCGCCGACCTGGTTGACAAAGAGGATCGTGCGCTGATTGCGGCGGGCATGCTCACGCAGCAGCGCGATGCGCTCCGTGGGCTTTCCGAGCCAGAATGGCGACGCCGAAATGTTGATCAGCAGGCTCGCGCCGGCGGTGGTCTGGTCGGCGAGGGGGTCGGCGGCGTAGAGCCGGCGACCCAAGACCTCATCGTGAGACCACATGTCTTCGCAGATCGAAACGCCGAGCCGATGGCCGCGGAAGGGCAGGGGCGCCTGAGCGCCGGCCGGCTCGAAATAGCGCGCCTCGTCAAAAACATCGTAGTTGGGCAGCAGTTGCTTGCGCGATACGCCGACGATGACACCATCGCTGAGCAGCGCCGCGGCGTTGAAGAGCGGCCGGCCGGAATCGCGCGGATTCGGCTCGGCGAAGCCTACGATCGCGGCAAGGTCGCGGCAATGAGTGGCGATCTCGTGCAGCGCGGCGACATTGGCACGAACCAGCTCGCTGCGCAACAGCACGTCTTTGCTGGGATAGCCGAGGATCGACTGCTCGGGAAAGATCGCGAGCTGTGCCCCGGCGGACTGCGCCTCGGCGAGCGTTGTGATGATCGCGCGGGTGTTGACGCCGACGGCGCCGACGACGGGATTGAGCTGGGCCAGGGCAATCCGCACGCATTCATTCTAGCGGCGGCCAGCGGCATGATTGGTCGCGGCGCCAACAGTGAGAATCGTGGGAAGGCCGAAGGCGGTGTGGTAAGCGGCGCGGTGGCGAAGCGCCCCATGATCCGCGCATAGCCGCCAGCGGCAACCGGCGATTTACGCCGGACGCGCCAGCGGGAGAGCAGAAACAGAGGCTCTGAGTCAGAACATGAGCCTATTAGCGCGATGCGTGCATGTATTCGTACAGATAGCGGATCGTGTCTTCGTCTTCGGCGACGGCGTCTTCGAGCAGGTCGCCGATGGAGACGATGCCGACGAGGTGATCGTCGTCGTCGACGACGGGCAGGTGCCGGATGCGCCGCGATTTCATGACCTGTCGACATTCGCCGCGCTTGGTCGATGGCGAACAGCACGCTACGGGCGACGTCATCACTTCGCGCACGAGCACATCCGCCGGGAGGCGCTCTTGGGCGACTACGCGGTTGAGGATGTCGCGCTCGGAGAAGATGCCGATGACCTTCTCGCCGCGAGTAACGACAACGGCGCCGATATGGGCTTCGTTCATGGCGCGGGCGGCATCGAGTACGGTCGCCTGCTCCGAGATGGAGACGACGGTGCGTCCCTTCCGGTCGAGGATTTGAGCGATGGTGGACATGCTGCGACTCCGTCCTGGGGCTGAACGGGGCTGCCATTCAGCGGTCTTGCGTGTTCGATATCTTCTTCGCAATCAATATGTTAAGCTGCCTATCGGGCGATTGCGAGCGGCCCATCGGCGGAGCTGGATGGGCGGGTGTGGAAAAAAAATCTCGTAAATCTGGATGGAGCGGGCTTGTGACGGCTTGACACAGGTTCCGGTCTAGGTACACTACTCTGCTCGCGACAAGTTCCGGAAGGCACGAAGCCGACCGACGCTGGTCGTGACCGCAGTGCGAGATTTGCTGGTAAAGTGAGAGCTTTCAAGCGATGATCGCAGCGGTTTGGATGTGTGGCGGCCCCGCGGCTCGAGCTGGCGGGGTTGAGCGTAAAGGGCGTTTGGGCTCGTAGCTCAGTTGGTTAGAGCGCGTCCCTGATAAGGACGAGGTCACACGTTCGAATCGTGTCGGGCCCACTACCGCGGCGAGCCTGGTAGGCAGGCTGGTCGGGACGGATCGCGAGCCGCTGGAGTTACGCATGGCGGCGATTGCGATATGGGTGCTGCTGGGCCTGCTGATGGCGATGGCGGTTTGGTCCGCCGGTCGCGGCGGCTGCTGAGGGCCGGGCAAAGGCTAGGCGTGTCCTGGCGATCAAGCTTGGTCGGTGAGCGGCTGACATGGTCTGGCGGCTCTTTGGTACGACCGTTTAGATGTCCGGCGGCTACGGGCAAAAGTAGAGTCCGGTTGTGGCGTGTTCCGGTTGAGACGGGGCCGTAGCTCAACTGGGAGAGCGCTGCCTTTGCAAGGCAGAGGTTGCCGGTTCGATCCCGGTCGGCTCCAGTGAGGTTGAGTGGCCGCGGCAAGGTGAGTGGCGGCGTCGAGCCAAGATCGACGACGCGAGCCGGTGGGCAGGTGATGCTGCCCTCCGGCCCGCGAAAGCGGAAAGTTCTGTGACAAGTGCATAGGTAGATGTAGACAGGTATCAAACCGAGACCAAATTGAGTCGGATTTGAGACTTGCTTGCGGCGGCTGCGTCGGGTCTGGCAAGAGATTGTCAGGCTGGAGCGGCGTGAGTTGGTCGCAGGCTAGAATTAGATCTGTTCTCTCTCGAGAAAGAGTGCGGCTTGGCTGCAGCCATTCATAACTGTGGTCAAGCTAGTAAGGGTTTGTGGTGGATGCCTTGGCGTACAGAGGCGAAGAAGGACGCTGGAGGCTGCGATAAGCTCCGGGGAGTGGCCAACCACACTTTGATCCGGAGATCTCCGAATGGGGCAACCCGACATTGCTACGCAAGTAGACAGTGTCACTGGCGGCTGAATGCATAGGCCGTCAGAGCGAACCCAGGGAACTGAAACATCTCAGTACCTGGAGGAAAGGAAATCAACCGAGACTCCGTTAGTAGCGGCGAGCGAAGACGGACCAGCCCAATAGCCAGTCGGACCAGAGACGAACGTCTTGGAAAGGGCGACCATAGAAGGTGACAGTCCTGTAGTCGGACGGAAAGATTGGCGAATGAGTAGATCGGGGCTCGTGAAACCCTGATTGAACATGCGGGGTCCACCCTGCAAGGCTAAGTACTCCTGTACGACCGATAGTGAACCAGTAAGGCGACTGAACGGTGAAAAGCACCCCTTCTAGGGGAGTTAAAAGCACCTGAAACCACCAACCTACAAGCTGTAGAAGGCCGATTCCGCAAGGACGGCTGACTGCGTACCTCTTGGATAATGGACCGGCGAGTTAGCGTATGCGGCAAGGCTAAGGGCTTACGGCCCGCAGCCGTAGCGAAAGCGAGTCTGAATAGGGCGCTTAGTCGCATGTGCTAGACCCGAACCCACGTGATCTACCCATGGACAGGTTGAAGGATGGGTAAAACCGTCTGGAGGACCGAAGCCGTTAACGTTGAAAAGTTATGGCATGAGCTGTGGGGAGGA
>CAYQLG010000091.1:0-17871 GCA_964418235.1 uncultured Planctomycetales bacterium | reverse complement strand
GGGCGACTCGCGCTGCGCGCCGGGCGGCGCCGCGTCGCGCTGGCGGCGGTGGCGCTGGTCGCGTGCTGCCCGGCGTTTGTGACGGCCTCGTTGGAAGCCAAGCCGCACGTCCTCTCGTGCGGGCTGATCCTTTGGGCGTTGCTGGCGGCGCTGGAGTATCAGCGGGCAGCGGCGTGGCCCGCGGCGCTGCGGCTCGGAGCGCTCGCCGGGCTGGCTTTCGGTGTTGTGCTCACCGGACTGCTCGCATTGACGCTGATACCCGTGGCCGCGCTGAGCGCGGGGCACGCGCGCGCTGCGTTCCGATCGCGATGGAACCGGCTGATCCGGCCGGCGGCGGCGCTCACGCTGGCGCTCCTCGTCTATGCCGGCACGAATCCCTATGTTGTCTATAACGCGGTGACGCGGCCCGAGCGGCTAGCCGGCAATCTCGGTAATTCAACCGCGATGTACGCCGGCCAGATGGAGCGCCTCGCCGGGGGCGTCCTCAACACCGCCTGGTTGATGACCGCGGGCGCCGGGCCGCTGACGACCGCGCTCGGGCTGATCGGCGCGGGGCTGGCCCTGGCACGTCGTGGCCGAACCGCCTGGCTGGGCCTCGTCGTCGCGACGGCGTTTGTGGCGATGGGCTGTCTGCTTTTGGCGGGCAAGTCGTTGGAGTTTGCCCGCTTTCTCCTGCTGCCGATCGTTCTGCTGGCGCTAGCGGCCGCGGCGCTCCTGCCGCGCCTGCCGCGACCGCTCGGCAGCCTGGCAGGTATTGCAATGGTCGCCATGGCGGCGATCTTTCAAGGCTGGCCGGCATGGTCGGCCTTTGATCACGATCGCCGCGGCGCGGCTGAGGCCCGGCTGACCGCCGGCCGCTATCTCCAGGCGCAGCTCCAGCCTGGGGAGGCGATCGCAGTCGTGGCCGAGCCGGCCCCGTATGGCTGTCCGCCCCTGGATTTCACCACGCGCCGCGTCGTATTGCTGCCGGAGCAAGCGCCGGCTGTAGCGCCTGTGCCGGAAGAACTGCCGGAATGGCTGGTTTTCTGTGCCGATCAGGAGACAGACACGCTGGCGCGCTGGTGGCGGCGATATTACAAGCCGGCGGCAAGCTTTCCCGTCGGCGCCGCCGCCGGGCGCGTCGCCTGGGCCAACAAGCCGACGTTCATTCTGCGCCGCAGCGTTGCCGATTGATGCGGGCTGCGCGTGCGCGGCCGACTGTGCGGATTTGTCAGAAATCTCGACGCGCGCCATTTCCGCCTTATGATTCTCCGGCCATGGAAAGTCCGGTCTGGTCGCGGGGAGCGTTTGCGATGATGCCTCCGTGAAGATCAGCCGGAGAAGCGCGCCGGTCGGCCGCCGGCACGCTTTCGAAACGAACGCATTGTCCAACTGATTCGTAGCAGGTGTGGCGTGAAGAGCATGCGCTTGGCTCACTCCAGTTTTCGCCCCGCCCCGTCGGCACCACAGGCCCGCCGGGCCGCGGCCTTGCTGTTGATCGCCTGGTTGAGCCTGGCGGCGGGCGCGCAGATTCTCGTCGGCGACGTGGCCGGAATCGGCTTCAAGAGCAGCGGCGACGAGCAATTCGCGATTCGCTATGGCCAGTGGATCCCCATTCAACTGAATCTCTCGGTGCAGGGCAGCGAGATTTTCACCGGCACGGCCCGCATCATCAGCCGCGACCTCGACGGCGATTATGTCGCCTGGCAATCGGCGACATTCAACATTACCCCCAATGCTCCGCCGCAGCGCGTCTGGCTCTACGCCATGGCCAATGATGAGCGCGACCTCGCCAACGAGGTGGAGATCGTCTCGAAGAGCGGCGCGAGCGTCGCACGGCTGCCGCTGCCGACATTCCAGCATGTGACGGCGCGCGGCTATTGGGTGCTGGACATCAGCGGGGCCAAGGTGTCTCGGCTGGGTTCACTCTCCGAACAGACCGATTCGGACACGATGCTGACGCAGCGCTATCGCCCGGTCAAAGTCTCGCTGCACGCGCTCGAAGACATGCCCGATCGCTGGATCGGCCTTGAAGCGATCGACGCGATCGTTTGGGATCGACCCGAGCCGGGCCGGCTGCGCCCTTCGCAGATGGATGCCCTGCTCGAATGGGTGCGCCGCGGCGGGCAACTGGTCGTCGGCGTCGGCCCCAATTGGAACGACATCCGCACTTCGAAGCTGGCCGAGATCATGCCGCTCGCCGGCGACGGCCAGACCATCACGGTCGAACGGCTGCGCGCGCTCTTTTCCTATCCGGGCATGGCGGCGCGAACGACGACCAGCCCGGCCGACGCCAAGTTCCGCCAACCCATAAGTCTGACCACCGCCGGTCTGGCCGACGGCGCCGTCTGTACGCTGCGCGATCTTCACCCGGCCGGCGGCGTGCTGCCGTTGATCTCGATGCGGCTCGTCGGCGCGGGGCGCGTCACCGCGACCGCGGCCAGTCTGAGCGATTTGGCGAGCGGCCCGGTCCTGGCCGATGCGCTTTTCCTCCAGATGCTTGAGTTGAACCGCTATTCCCCATCCTATCTCGACAAGAGCGTCAGTATTTCGGCGGCGGGGGCCCTCGCCGATCGCACCAGCCTCTTTGACGGCCTGATCAAGCCGATCAATTTCAGCGAGCAGACGCTCTTGCGCGGGCTGGCGGCGCTGATGTTCGTCGCGGCCTACTTTTTCGTGGCGACCTTCGGAAGCTGGTGGTATCTGCAGCGGCAGAAGCGCGTCCACCTTAGTTGGACGATTTTTGCCATCTTTGCCGTCGGCGCCAGCGCCCTCAGCCTGCTGACGGTCACGGCGCTGCGCGGCGTATCGCGCGGCGTGAGCGCGGCGGGACTGCTCGATTTTGAGGCCGGCGCGCGCACCGCCAGCGGCACGTGCCTGTTCGGCTATCGCAGCCCGCTGCGTCAATCAGTTACGCTCAAGATTGAGGGCGAGAACGCCTTTCTCCGCCCGCTCGCGCGCGGCTCGTATCTGATGAGCTCGTTCGCGACTGCGCTGCGCTATCGCGGCGAGGCCGGCTCGGCCGAATTGCTCGACACGCCGATGCGGGCCACGCTCAAGCAGTTCGAGGCTCACTGGCGGGGAGACCTCGACGGCACGATCCGGGCCGATCTGAGCGTCGTTCAACAGCGCGGCACGGTCACGCCTGAAAGCTTCGTGATCAACGAGCTGCCTGTGACGGTCGAGGGCGGATTCCTGCTCTATGTCGATCCGCGGCATGTGCGGCACGGTCAATACACCCAACCGCTCAGCCGGGCGACCGGGCGCGAGGTTTGCTGGAATGAGCACGATCCGCGCATCGCTCCGCCGGCGCGGAGCGTCGTCTGTCTGTCGTTGGGTAGAATCGAGCGTGATGGCGGCCGGCTGAACAAGCTGGGGGAGAAGCAGTTTGCGGCGGTTGACGAAGCGCTGGCTTCCTTCAGAGAGACGCAGCCGGCGCGCGAGCGGCCCGACCTGCCCACGCTCTGGCGCGAGCAGCAGCAGTGGGCCGGAACGTATTCGCTGCTGAGCAGCCCCTCGCGTTTCTTTTCGCCGAGCCTGCCGGAAGACATCAACGCGATCTTGCTGGCCTCGACGTGGTGCCTGCACCTGTCGACCAGCAGCGAAGACTATGATTCCGCCGCGGTGCGCCCGCTGTTGCATGGCGTGCCCAAGGCCGACGTGACGCACGGCCTGATCGGGGGGACCGATGCGACCGGCGCGCGGGTGACGTGGGGCGTGCTGCTGCTGTGGAGCAATACGCCGCCGCCGGCGCGGCTGGTGGCGGCCGGTGCGGCCCTGCGGCCCAGCGCCGGACGAACGCTCTATCGCGTGCGAGTGCCGATCAAGCTGGTTTCGGGCGTGATTCCGAGTTTTGACGTGTTGGGCGCGCCGTTCAAGCCCGCCCAAGCGGAAATCGGCGGCTGACGGCTGCCTGGGCTGCGCGCGACAGCGCGCCGCATCGTCTTAGCCGGCGTCGGCCGGGCGTCCGGGCGTCGGGATCGGCGCGAGTTTTTTTCAAGAGGGCCGTGTGTCGCTGATTATTCAAACCGTGAACCTGACGAAGCGCTATGGCAAGCTCGTCGCGCTCAACAACCTGCACCTCAACATCGAGGAGGGCGAGTGCTTCGGCTACATCGGCCCGAATGGCGCCGGCAAGACAACCAGCATCCGCATCCTCGCGACGCTCTTGCAACCGACCTGGGGCGAGGCGCGCGTGTGCGGGCACGTGATCGGCTATCAGAGCCGGCAGATTCGCCCGCTGGTCGGCTATGTGCCGGACTTCTTCGGCGCCTATGAAGACATGTGCGTGCAGGAATATCTCGAGTTCTTCGCCGCAGCCTACGACATCAACGGCAAGAAACGGACGCAGATCGTCGGCGACGTGCTGGAGCTGACCGACCTGAGCTACAAGAAGGAGGCGCTGGTCGATTCGCTCTCGCGCGGCATGAAGCAGCGGCTCTCGATCGCGCGGGTCTTGCTGCACGATCCCAAAGTGTTGCTGCTCGACGAGCCGAACAGCGGTCTCGACCCGCGCGCCCGCATTGAGATTCGCGAGTTGCTCAAAGAGCTGCACCGCATGGGCAAGACCATCATCATCAGCTCGCACGTGCTGCCGGAATTGGCCGACCTCTGCACCAGCATCGGCATTATTGAGCGTGGTGAGCTGCTGTTTCAGGGGTCCATCACCGAGGCGCTGCGCCAGGCCCGCATGGGCACGGTCGTACACGTGGTCACGCCCGACGATCCGGAGCGCGCCCGGCAGCTGCTCGAGCGCCTGCCGAACATCCAGAGCGCCGCGATCCAGGACGGTTATATCGAGCTGAATCTGGCCAACGACACGACTGATTTCAGCTTCATCGCCCAGGCCATGCTCCAGAACCAGTTGCGGATTCACGAAATCCGCCAGGAAGACATCAACCTCGAGACGGCTTTCATGCGCTTGACCAAGGGCATCGTGCAGTAGCCGCAGGTCGCAAACGGTCGCTCTGAACCAATTCCAGATTGAGCAGCGGCGCCGACGCCCCACCATAAGTATCTCAATTCATGACGCTTATGGCGTCAATCAGGGGCTGGGCCGGCGGAAAAAATCTGCCCGACGGGTTGGCATATGTTGTCTTGCGCGGCTATCTTATCGTCTACTAGCCGGATTGGGTGCTCTGCGAGGCCGCGCGCTGCCTGCCCGCGCGACGGCGTCAACGGGGATTGTTTCTCTCAACCGAGCCGGCTGGTAATGAACCTCGGAGTGCTGCGTGGCTGCGACGAAGTCCGCCCATCTCAAAGTGCATCAGCTCGCCAAGGAGCTGAATGTCAACAGCAAGGACATTATCGAGAAATGCAAAGCCGAGGGAATTGACGCAATCACCACGCACCTCTCGCCCGTCTCGGTCGGACTGGCCGAGTCGATCCGCGAATGGTTTAGCGGCCACGCTGACATTACTTCGGTTGAGCAGGCCGCACGCCCCGCGGTGAAGCGCAAGCCGCCCGTCAAGAAGCCCAGCACGGAAGGCGACTCGGCCGCCGCTCACGCATCGAGTGATGCGGCCGCGCATGGCGAAGCCGATTCGGCGGATGCCGCTGCGATCGCCCCAGATGAGACAACTTCAGCGACGCCCGCAGAGGAAACCCATCGCATCGCCGCGGAACACGCGGCGGAAGCGCCGCTTTCACCGGCTTCACCGGCGGCGGAGGATGCCGTGGCGGCATCCGTGGCGATGCCGAGCAAAGCCGCTCACGAGGCCGTTGCGGTCGCGCAGGCTCCCATCGGACCGGTCGAGTCGGGGCTGCCCGCCAGCGCCGCGCTGGGTGAGAAACTGCCCGCGCCGGCGGTCGTCGTCGGTGTACCGCCCGCGACCGATCAATCGGCGGAGGTTCGGCCGTTGGAGAAGGAAAAACGGCCGGCCGCGGTTCGGGCCGACATCCCACCGCCACCGCCGGCGGAGCCGGTCCGTCCGGCGGGTCCGCAGCTTGTGCCCAAACCGGCGGAGCTCAAAGGCCCGCGTGTTGTTCGGATTGAAGCGCCGGACGTCCTGCCCAAGCCTCGTCCGCGGATGCCCAGTGAAGGCGGCATGGGGCCGCGTCCGGGTGGTCCGCCGCGGCCGGGCATGCCGCCGCGCGTCGGTGGGCCGGCTCGGCCGTTGGGCGACGCGACGACCACGCCCGCCCGCAAGGGGCGCGGCACTGGGCGGCGTGAAGAAGAGGAGGCGGCTCGCAACGCCCGCTCTCCGCGGCGCCACGGCAATGCCGAGGTGGTTGATCAGCGCCTGCGGGAGTGGCGCGAACAGGACATTCTCGAGCGGAAGGAACGACTCGCCAGCGCGACCGGCCAGGGGCTGCGCAATCGCAGCGTTGCGGAAAAGCGCCGCCAAACCACCCACGGCCCCGCCGGCCCGGTCGAGCGGAAGAGTGAAATCGAGGTCGTCGCGCCGATCAGCGTGAAGGACTTCTGCTCCGCGATCGGCGTCGGCTTTGGCGTGCTCTCCAAGAAGCTGATCGAGCACACCGGAAAACTCTGGCAGATCAACCAGGTTCTCGACGCCGAAACCGCCGAGCTGATCGCGATGGAGGCCGGCGTCCAGGTCAAAATCGTCAAGGCCAAGACGGCCTATGAGAGGCTGCGCGACGAGTTTGATCAGCGTGAGCGCAAGAACCTCCAGCCGCGACCGCCGGTCGTCGCGATGCTCGGCCACGTCGACCACGGCAAGACCTCCCTGCTCGATGCCATTCGCACGACCAACGTCGCGGCGGGCGAGGCTGGCGGCATCACGCAGCACATCGGCGCCTATCGCATCGATCGCAATAACTGGCATGTCACCTTCCTCGATACGCCCGGCCACCAGGCGTTCACCGCGATGCGCGCTCGCGGCGCCAATCTGACCGACGTCGTGGTGCTCGTCGTCGCGGCGGACGACGGCGTCATGCCGCAAACCGCCGAGGCGATCAACCACGCCAAGGCCGCCGGCGTCACCATCGTCGTCGCGCTCAACAAGATCGACATGCCCGGCGTCGACGTGAACAAGGTCTTCGGCCAATTGACCGAGCATGGCCTCACGCCGGCGGAGTGGGGCGGCACGATTGACGTCATTCGCACCAGCGCGACCAAGAAGACCGGCATCGATGAGCTGGTCGCGCACCTCAGCACGCTGAGCGACCTGCTCGATCTCAAGGCCGATCCGTCCGTGCCGGCGATGGGCATGGTGATCGAGGCGCACATGCGCGAGGGCGAGGGTGTCGTCGCGATGATGCTCGTCCGCGAGGGCACGTTGAAGGTCGGCCAGTTTGTCGTCTGCGGGCCGGCCTCCGGGCGCATTCGCACACTCAAAGACGATCGCGGCCAGCGCCTGACCAGCGCCAAGCCGGGCACGCCGGTCGAGGTCATCGGCCTCGACGTGTTGCCCTCGGCGGGCGATCGGCTTTATCAGGTGGACGATCTGACGACCGCGAAGGACATCGCGTCCGAGGTGCAGGACGAGCGCCGGCAGGAGAAGCTGCACACCGCCGCCAAGCCGACCACGCTGGAGGCGCTGCTCAAGGCCGGCAGCGACGCCGACATTCCCGAGCTCAACGTCATCGTCAAGGCCGACGTGCAAGGCTCGATCGACGTGTTGAAAAAGACATTGGGTGATTTCCCCGCGTCGAAGGCGCGGCTGCGCGTGCTGCACTCGGCGGTCGGCGCGATCACCGAGGCCGACGTGGCGCTGGCCCAGGCGTCGAAGGCGATCATCATCGGCTTCCACGTCGTGCCCGAAGAGCGCGCCCGGCAAATGGCCGATGCCAGCGGCGTCGAAATCCGCTCATACCGCGTCATCTATGAGATGATCGACGATCTGGAGAAAGCGCTGGCCGGCCTGCTCGAACCCGACCGCAAGGAGGAGAATCGCGGCGCGGTGCTCGTCAAGCAGGTCTACAATATCACCCGGCTCGGCACAGTGGCGGGTTGCGAGGTCAAGGATGGCATTGTGGCCCGCAGCCATTACATCCGCATCGTGCGCGACGGCCGCGTCGTGCACACCAAGCTCGAGATCGGCTCGCTCAAGCGCTTCAAGGATGACGCCCGCGAGGTGCGGGCGGGCCTGGAGTGCGGCATCAAGCTGGTCGGCTACGACGATCTCAAGCCCGGCGACATCCTGCAGGCGTATGAGGTGATTGAGATCGCCCAGAAACTAACCTAAACACGTAATGGTGGTCGGCGTACTTACCGTGCGGCTGGCGATCTTTGAGGCCCTTTCGCTCAAGGATAAGCGCCGCGTGACCAAGAGCCTGAAGGAGCGCATCGGCAATCGCCATAATGTCTCGGTCGCGGAGATCGATGACCTGGACCACCGTCAGGCGGCGACGCTGGGCATCGCGATGATTGCGAACGATCCGGCCTTCGTCGAAAGCGCCCTGGCGCGGATCATGGAGGAAATTCAGCGCGATGCGCGGGCCTCCGTGATTGAGTACGACATAGAACTGCTATGAGCCGCGGCGGCGCATGGGCGCCTCGCCGGGCCAGGCTGCGGGCGTGACAGGCCGCGTGAAGCATTCGCCGCCAGGGCCGTCGGCGTAGTAACACAGGAAGCACGAGTGTCCCGACGAACACTGCGCATCGGTGAGCTGATCCGCGACATTCTCGCAGAGGCTATCTCCAATCGCCTCTCGGATCCGCGCATCGAGCGCCTGACCTCGATCACGCGCGTCGAGGTCGTGCCTGATCTTTCGCTCGCCCGCGTATACCTGAGCATTTTCGCCTCGGCGGCGCGGCGACGGTCCGGGTTGGCCGCGATTCGCCGGGCTGCCGGAAAGCTGCGCGCGATCCTGGCCGGCGAGCTTTCGATTCGCAAGGTGCCCCAACTCGACTTTCGTCTGGACGATTCACTGCAAAAGACTTTTGAGACGGTGATGGCCGTCGAGCGCGCCGCCGCTGAATATCAGCGTGACAACCCCGCTGAGCCGCACGACCAGGATGACGAAGCGGAAGGCCCCGCTGCGCAGGTCGAAGCACAGTCCGTCGACACATCGGTGGGCGGTGGGAATGTTGCCGCGGACCTCGTCGACGGCGACCCTGCGGGCGCGGCTATGACGGGCGGGCAGCTTGGGGCGAGCGGGGCGTCGATGGCGACTGATTCTGGTGCGCCGGAGCGCGACGACGCGGCGCAGCCCGCGCCTGTCGCGGGCGGTCCGGCTCCGGCGATATCGACCGAACGATCGACCGCGGGCCGTGCAGGCCGCGATCGCGAACTGGAGGATGCGTAAGCGATGAAGGGCGCCACCGAGGCCGCGAAACGTCTGAAGTCGTTCTTCAATTCGTTGCGTTCGAAGCTGGGCAAGGTTCCGCTTCAACCGACGACCGACCCTATTACGCAGATTTTGCTGGGCATTTTCTCGCGCGACGTGCCCGAGGCGAAGGCCCGCGAGGCGCTCGATCAGCTTCGCAGCCTGGTCGTCGATTACAACGAGCTGCGCGTGATTCCACCGCTGGAAATGTCACGCTACGTCGGCGAATACCCCGATGTGCGGCTGAAGTGCGAAGACATTACCCGCGCGCTGAATCGGATTTTTGCGCTTGAGCACGCGGTCTCGCTCGATCGGGTCAAGGCGCTGCCGAAGAAGGAAATCCTCGCGTACCTCGACCGCGTGGACGGCCTCGACGCCTATACGCGGGCGCGTGTCCGGCTGCTGGGGCTGGGTCTGCATGCGATTCCGCTGGACGAAGCGATGTGGCATGCCGCGATCGAGGCCAGGATTGTCGACGCCAAGTGCGAACAGGATGAAGCCCAGGCGTTTCTCGAGCGCCAGATTCCCGAGGATCAGGCCCTGGAGTTCTTCACGCTGCTGCGCAAGCACGCCTGGAATGAATACGCCAACGCCGTGAAGAAGCGGGCGGTGCGGCCCATCACCAGCGTTCCGCCTGATCGCACGACGCGAAACATGCTGCAAATGCTGCAATCGGGCAATGCCGATGGTCTGCCTGATTTGCCGCTCGACGACGAGATCGAGTTTGAGGAGCTGGCAAAGACCGAGGCCGTCCCGGCCGACGCCGGCGGTCGCAAGAAGTCGGGCAAGCCGGCCAAGGGCGCCGCCCCCAAACCAGCCAAGGCCGCCGCGCCCAAGCCCGCCTCTGCCCCCGCCAAGCGCGCCGAACCCGCCGCCAAGGCCAAGCCGCCGGCGAAGGCCAAGGCGGAAAAGCCGGCCCGCCGAGCGAAGGCCAAAACGGCCTGATTGGGCTTATGGCGATCCAGCGGACACTGCTCGAACGGCTGCGCGACCTGGAGCCTTCGGCGGAGCGGCGGCTGCGCGTCTCGTCTTCCGAAATCTTCGACTCGATTCTGCGAAACCTGCATAACCTGCTCAACACCACGCAGGGCAACTGCCTGACCGATCCGCAGTATGGTCTGCCGCACCTCACGACGATCCGCAGCGCGATGCCGCAATCGGTCGCCTCGTATGAATCCGCGATTCGCACGGCGATTCAGCGCTACGAGCCGCGCCTGGCGCACGTGCGCGTGCGTCATGCGCCCAGCGGCGACAGTCAATTCGAGTTGCGCTTCGAGATTTCCGGGCTGATCATCGATGAAGACACGCGCACCAGTGTGCGCTTTGAAACCGTCGCCGGCGACAATGGCAAGATCGTGGTGCGTTAACCCGAACCGCGGCGTAAGCAAGCGAAGTAGACTCCGCAAGCGTCAGAGAATAGCGATGAAGCGCGGCACGGCGCCGCCGACCAGCTTCAGTTGCCTGAGCAAGATCTGACTGGCGCTCATGCTGCTACGGAGCCGCGATTTTGAGCGTAAAGTTTGTTCCGATCTGATGCTCCGCTTCATCACGGCTTGCGTTTGCTCAGATCTTTTCGTTGCCGCTGGACTACGGCTGGGCGGCTTGGCGCTGAGCTGCAGGCGGCCATGCATGGCCCTCTGGAAGAGCGTATGCATGGCTCCATTGAGGCTGGTCTGGATCGCCCGTTTGACGAGTCTGAGGATCGCCCGCGTGTTTCTGCAACGCGCCGGTGTTTCACTATCGTGGCCTGTCTCAGAGGCGCGAGTCCGAATTTCAAGACGCATTATGGCCCGAGCAGCATCAGCCGGCGACGGGCCGCGTCGCGCTGAGCGGCGCTCGGCGTGAGTGATGCCGCCCGCTGCCAGGCCGTCCGCGCTGTGTGAGCGTCGCCGAGGCGATGCTCGGCGTCGCCGAGCCGAAGCCAGCCGGTCGCATCAGCCGGTCGCAGCCGTAGAAACTCTTGCAGCGCCGCAGCGGCGGCGCGGTAGTCGCCGGCCTGGATTTCGAGGCGGGCCAGCAGCTCCCAGCCGGGCGAAAAATCGCGGTCGTTCGCGAGTGCGTCGGAAAGGTGGCCACGGGCGGCGGCGGCCTCACCCTGGCGAAGCAGCGCTTCGGCCAACAGAACTTGCATTTCGGCCGCACGGGGCAACACCCGGAGCGCGTCGCGGGCGCGGGCCGCGGCCAAAGTCCACTCGCCGGCGGCCAGATGCGCGCTCGCGGCCTGTTGAAACTCCGTGAGGCGGCGGGCCTCGATCAACGGAGGCGCCAGCCGAGGCTGACTTGCCGCGACTGCCGGACCGGCCGGCGTCCAATCGGCGGCACGGGCTGCGGGCGCGCGACCGGAGAGGGCGGTGTGGTTCGCGACGAGAACCGACTCCGCCGCAATCGATGGCGCCGTCGGCAATACCGGCTCGATGAGATGGGGCCAGTCGAGCGCGGTCGAATTGCCGGCCAGATCGGTGCACACCAGCCGCAGGCGCAGGGGCTTGGCCGCGGCATCGACGGGGATCGACCAGATGGTCTCCGCTGCCGCCGGCGCCGGCGCGCCGCCGTCGTGCCAGATGGCTTGCGGCGCGGCGGAGTCATCAGCACGGCTTTCCAACGGGTCGCTGCCGCGCTGATCAGCTTGATAGAAAATGCGCAGTGCCGCAGGCCCCAGGTGCTCGTCGATGACGACGGTGCTGATCACGAGGCGCTGCGGATGCTTGCTCATGCGCGCGATGCCGCGGACATCGAGCAGCGGCGAGAGCGTATCCACGATCACAAGTTGATCCGGGCGTGTGTCTGTGTTGGGGGGGGGCACTTCGCTCGTTCGCGCGCACAACTCGTGGCGCCCATCGCCGGGCAATCGGACCAGCCAGCGCTCGCCGGCGGTTTCGCAATCGCATGGCTGCCATGATCCGCCGTCCGAACGGATGAAGAGCCGTGGCGTTTTCTCGTTGGTGGCGTGGGTCAAGGTGAGGCGAATGAGCGGCGCGTTGACATAGAGCGGTTCGGCCGTGGCCGACGCGACGCAAAGGACCAGCGCCGGCAACTGCGTCGCGCGCCAGATTGTTGGCCTGCCGGGTCTGTGAATGCAGCGCTGCGCGGTTTGCTGGTAGACGTTTGTCATTTTGCTGCGTGCGGTCCGACGCTCTGTGATGTTGGTCTGTAACGTTTCGTTCCTGCCGGCGAAGTCGTTTCGGCGGACAGCGCGGCGGCATCACTCCATCCCCGCTGCCCAATCTCCGCCGTTACCACCTGATCACTCGCACCTTATCACCGCTATTGCGTCGGCCTGCCGTGGCCGACGGCGGTCGTGACTGCCCGAACACTTTCGTGCTTGATCACTCTTCCGCCGGCTGGCCTTACGGTTCTATCGTCGGAGGCGCGGCGGCAACTGTTGCGCTGCGGCCTAGGCGGCGCAGCTCTGGCCGAACCCGGCGCAATGCCGGAAACTTTTCCCGGCGGCCACATACCCACGGCGGAATGTGTCTGAGCCTTTCCCGGGACACACCTGATCCCGTAGAATCCTTCGACCGGGTCCGCCGATAGAAACCCCAAGGGGGCCGCGCGCCGCGTGCCGGCCCAGCGGGTCCAGACCCGACACGGCAGTAGAGGTTTTCCGATGCAATTGCGGTCGATTCGACGATCATCAGTGGCGCTCGGGGCGGCCCTGGGACTGACGTGGCTGTTGACCGGCTGCGGCGGCGACTTCATCCCTAACAACATCGCCGTGCGCGACGGCGACGTGCGTGTCCGCTTCATCAACTCAACCCGCTTTCGGGCCGCCTTCACGTTTGGGTCGTACGATCCCCTCGATCGCGTCCGCGGCGTTGGGCCGATCTTTCAACTACGGCTCGAGAATAACCAGGTGAGTGAGGAATTCGAGGTTGCTTGTCGCCGGGCGACCTCGGTCGGCGGCAGCGAATTCATCCGCCGCGCGACCGAGTCACGCGAGGACATCAACGCCGACGACTTCGACGCGGACGCATTTACGGAAGGCGTGAATTTTTCGTCGGCGCCGGCCGATTCCCCGGCGGCGGCACTGCCGACGCGCGGCACGGCGGTCGGAATCGAGCGGTTGCTGGGGGTCGATTACTCGTGCGAAGACGTACTGATCTTCACGTTTGTTGAATCGATCGAAGCCCCCGGCGGCTTCCGCATTGATTTTCAGGTGCTGCGTGACACGCTCGAAGGCCGTACGGGTGAGGGCGTCGGCGGCGGCCTCAGTCCGGGCGGCGGGGGGCGGTAGGCGTACGGGGCGCGGCGCTGCTCGGGCCAGCGCAAACCGAACCGCGACCGTGAGGGAGCGATTCGATTCTGCGATGGCCTGAAATAGCGACGAAGCGACGGGGCGACGAAGCGGAAGACCAAATTCGCGGTGATCGTCTAGCCCAACTCTGATTTGACGCCGAAAGTCGATCAAAGCCTGACGCGGGCGAATAGGTGTCGAGTCGTTTCGATCGGATTGATCAGGCATGGATCGACTCGAATCGCTTCCTCACGAGCTTGTGAATTTTTCCCGTCGCGACCTCACGGATGACCTAATTCGGCATTGCTTGCCAGGTCTCAGTGCCAAAAAGTGCACTCTCTGATCGCCATAGTCGAAAAATTCTCAGGCTCTCACGGGCGCGGCTCTGCTAAGAGGCGCGGGGCTGCTTTCGAGCGCGGGGCTGCCATGCAGCTTTCAACCTCACAACCCAATTGAAATCGAGCTAAGGCGTGTGCGTGTGCGTATGGGGATGGGCCGCATGGCTCGGGCCGGCGTGGCCATGTCCTGACACATGACCTGTCCCAGGCGCTGCGCCCGTTCCGGCCGCGTGGCCATGCCCATGCTCCGGCAGATGACCAACCGCGTGACCCTGGCCTGCCCCGTGGGCTTGACCGGCCGCATGACCGTGGCCAACAGCATGCCCATGCGCGGGCGGATGATCGTGGCCGCCGCGGGAGGGTTCGTGTCCGTGGCCAGCCACGGCGCCGTGGGCGGTTGCCGCCGCGTGTCCGAGGGCATGCCCATGCCGATGCGACTCCGCGGATGGCGTCGTCAGCTCGACATCCTGCCCAAACAGCTTCCAGCTCAATGCGTGGATCTGCCGGCGGATCGTCTCATCCTCGCGTAACTCGCGCCGCGCGAGGACGCCCCAGGCCAGATTGGCCGGTGAGAGCAGCAGCGCGACGGGCTGTGCCGCCTCCGACAGCCGGGCGAGCTTGCGGATCAGGATGCGCTCGCTGCGCCCCAGCCCCAACTCAAGAAACGCCCGCTCGAGCGCGTCGCCTTGCGCCGCCAGCTCGCGCCGTCGCCGCAGCCACCAGAAGACGCCGATGCCCACGATGAGCGCGATCGTGAAGATGACCATCCAGTTGAGCGAGGAGGTGTCGCTGCCGCCGTATTGAAAGCCCTCGCGAATGGCGCGATAGGTCTGCTCGGACTGATCGTTGACGCTGAAGGTCTTGACGTTCTCGTTCATCGGGCCACCTCGCCGGTATGAGGGTGGGCCGCGTCGGGTGCGGCGTGATCGCGGGCGGCGCGAATGAGCGCCGCCGTCATATGCCGGATGCCTTCGACCGGGTCGTTCAACAATTGCCGCAGGTCGGTCAGAAGCACGCGGGCGGCGCCGGCGTTCCCGAGAATGCGCAAGACGAGGATGCGGTCACGCGGATCGGGCGAGTGCAGCAGCGCCCGGATTTTCGGGCGGTGCTCATCGAGATTCGTGCGGATGGCCGCGATCAACTCGCGATCGGCATCATCGGTGTTTCGCCGAAGATTTTGCCAGAGCGTGGCAAATTCGGCGTGTTCCGCGCCGTGCGCCGGCGCACGGCCCTCCGCCACCGGCAGGGCCGCATGGCGCCCCGCCAGATACCACTGGGCAAACGTCCCGAGCGGCCCGCTTTCTTTGGCGACGCGCGCGAGGGCCTCGACCGCGTCCACCGTCTCCAGCGTTGCGAGAGCGTAGACAACGGCCCGGCGCAGCACCGGCTGATTGAGATTCAGCCAGTCGCACAGCCGGTTGGTGCGCGTGCTGAGCGAAAAGCCGACCGCGCAGAGCCAGGTCGGCGCGTGCATCAGCAGCCGCGGGGGAATGCGATCGATCCACAGCGGGAAATGATCGAACCAGGGTGGATTTTTCAGATTGCCGACCTGCCGGCGCAGCTCATCGTCGTTGAGCGCTTCGGTTTCGCGCAGCACTTCGATCAGGTGTTCGGCGGTGTTCCAGGACATGAGCAGCTTGCGCGTCGGGCCGCGCCAGTGCGTGTTGCCCAGGGCGCGCAGCAGAAAGCCCGCCAGCCAGGGATGATTCCACGCGGTCAACTCTTCCTGGACGACCGCGCTGACGGTCGAGCGGCGCGCATCGAGCGCCTCCCAGATATCCTCGTGCAGCTCGCGCGCAAACCACAAGCAGGTCTCCAGCACGTCTTTACGGCAGTGCGCGTCGAAACTCCGCAGCGCCTCGCGAAAAGCCCGCGCCAGGTGCGGGCGATCGTCTGGGGCCGCGGCGCCCGGCGCCGGCTCCGGTCGGGCGAGGAATTCCGCGGCGACTTTGCGCAGCGCCTGTCCGGCCGCCCGGCTGACATCGACCTCGCGTTTGCGGAGCGCATCCACCAGGGCAAAGGCCACCTGCGGATAGGGGTGATCGCGCACCGCCGCGCAGGCCTCGATGTTGGTCTGCGGGTCGGGGGCGGCCAGCGCGAGCGTAATCCCCGCGCGCAACCGGCGCGGATCGGCCGCCAGCTTGGCTTTCACCTCGGGATTGAGCCGGCCATAACAGCCGGCCAGAGCCGCGCAGGAGCGCTCGCTGCTGCGCTTGGCCAGGGCTGCGGCGATCTGGGAGAAAAACGGCTCCTCGGCCCGCGGCAGCCCGACGGACAGGATGTCGTCGCAATAAGCGCCTGGGTCGCGCCCCAGCCAGTCATAGAGCCGTTCGACAAGTTGCATGATCAAACCTACCTGAAACGCGTGGCGGGGTCGGCTGAGGTCCTTCACGACGATTTCGCCGGGAGCGACCGAAAGCCGGCGCCTGTGCGTGTATGTGCACAACCGCGCTTGTTCATTGCATCGGCATGGTCGCGGGGTTGCGTTATTATCCCTAGGGTTATGGTGACCCGTTCGGCCATGGATCGCACCGCCGCCATCCCGTCGATTCCGCCGCCGGTTGACCCGCGGCTGATGACGGCGCTGGGAGCGCTGAAGTTGCGCACGCCGGTGCTGACGGCCTCGGGCACGTGCGGCTATGGCCCTGAATACGCGGATGTGCTCGATTACGCGCAACTGGGCGGCTTTACCACGAAAAGCGTGACGCGCCACGAGCGCCCCGGGAACAACCCGGAGCGCGTGGTCGAGGTGCGGGCGGGGTTGCTCAACGCGATCGGTCTGGCCAATGTCGGGCTGGAGCGTTTCCTGCGCGAGAAGCTGCCGTTCATTCGCACAATGCCGACGCCGGTGCTGGTCAATGTCGCCGGCTACACCGTTGACGACTATGTGCATGTCGCCGGCACGCTGGATCAATCCGAGGGGATCGCGGGCATCGAGCTGAACGTATCCTGCCCCAACGTTTCCGACGGATTGATGTTTGGCACCAACGCGGCGCTGTTGCGCCAGGTTGTCAGCGAGGTGCGCAAAGTCGTCCGCCGCGGGGTGTTGGTCGTGAAGCTCTCCCCCAATGTCACGGATATCGCCGAGCTGGCGCGAGCCGCGGTCGAGGGGGGCGCCGATGCGCTCGCGCTGATCAATACCTATGTGGCGCTGAGCATCGACACGCGCACGTGGACGCCGCGGCTCGCCAATGTCACCGGCGGCTACAGCGGGCCGGCGATCAAGCCGCTGGCGCTGTTCAACGTTCATCGCGTCTATCGCGAAGTCGCCCGCGCTGCGGGCGTGCCGATTCTCGGCATGGGCGGCGTGCAGTCGGCGGAGGACGCGATCGAATTCATGCTGGCCGGCGCATCCGCCGTGGCGGTCGGCACGGCGCTCTTTGTCGACCCGAGCGCCCCGGTCAAGATCGCCGGCGGCCTGAGCGCCTATCTCGACCAGCGCGGCCTAAGCTCCGTCACCGAGTTGATCGGCGCGTTGCGACTCTCGTAATGTTGTTGCCGCGCTTGGATTTTCGGGGGTGAGCGTGGGTCCAGTCTGAAGGCGGGGCAAGCGGACGGACCGATTCAGTGCGCGAGTTCAGCCGATAGCGGGCAGCAGAAAAAGCTTGCGGCGCAGTTTCCGACAACATGCTCCTGCAATTCTGTCAGTCACACCTGAAGCCAGAAATCAGCGACGCTGAACGATGGAAGACCGCTTCCAGTGACGGTCGCGGCTTTTCTCCGTGCCAAACAGCCGTGCGCTTTGACTACGCCGCGCATTCGTTGCGCTGCGCCACCTTGATGCAGAGCATCGTCAGGTCGTCCAATTCGTGGCCGATTCGCCGGAGCGTGTCGTAGCGGTGCGAGAGACGCTCCAGCATGGCGTCTGGACCGTGCGTCGTGAGCAGATTTTCCCAGTGCAGCGTGCCGCTGGTGCGGGTCGGGCGCGTCCGGCTGGGCGCCAGCGAGCCGCATCCGGAGGCCGGGCTGAAGCCGACGGGGATCGCGCCAAGGCCATCCGGACGCGGGGCGTCGGCGGGCGGCGCAGTTCGATCGATGCGGCCGTCACGGTCCGGCCCGGTCACCCATGACGTGTGAGCGGCGCCT
>CAYQLG010000090.1:0-18135 GCA_964418235.1 uncultured Planctomycetales bacterium | reverse complement strand
CGAAAGGAACCACGCTTGCCACGCATCACACGCGTCTACACCCGCACCGGTGACGACGGCACCACCGGCCTGGGCACCGGGGCGCGCATCGCCAAGACCTCCGCGCGCATCGAGGCCTATGGCACGCTCGATGAGCTGAACTCCGTGCTGGGCGTTGTGCTCGCCGGCGACGTGGCCGCCGTGCTGCGCCCGCCCCTGGCACAAATCCAGAATGAACTCTTTCACGCCGGCGCGGACCTATGCATTCCCGAGGCCGACAAGGGCGAACGCCCTGGCCCGCGCGTCGAGCCACGCCACGTCGAGGCGCTCGAAGCCCTGATGGACCGGCTGAGCGAAGAACTGCCGCCGCTGGAAAACTTCATCCTGCCGGGCGGATCGGCGGCGGCGGCGCACCTGCACGTGGCTCGCACGGTCTGCCGCCGGGCGGAGCGCTGCGCGCTAGCGCTGGCCGCGGAGGAGCCGATCGGGCAGTTCATCGTGCCCTATCTCAACCGCCTCTCCGATGCGCTCTTCGTCATGGCGCGCTTCCAGAACCGCACATCCGGCGTCGCCGAGCCGCTGTGGAACAGCCGGGCGTAAGTGGCTGGTGCGAGCAGCCCGATTCATTTGCCGAGCAGATCGTTTACGAACGCATGGTCAATCGCCAGTGGTTCGTCATTCTTCATCGGACGGGTTCGTACCAAGGGTAGCATGGGCCTCCGGCCCGTGCTGCCCTCAAACAAGATATGCACGAATATGAGCGTGAGTGCAATAGAAACTACTCGATTCGTCCGTCGATTCAAGCCTGACACAGCACGAGGCGCCAACACGCTTGAATTCTCGGATAATGCGGACAAAGACCTCCGGCTCACGGCGTGATCTACGTGCCTTTGTTTGTTGTTGGACGCACGGGCCGGAGGCCCATGCTACTCGTGTTTCAAACCCCAATAATGAGCTGTGACAGACCGTTAGCGGCGCCGGTTCATTCTATCTGTACGCGTGCAAAGATCGCCTAAATTCATGTCTCAAGCTGCGAGCCGCACGGCTTAGGCCAGCCCCTCGAGTTGCAGCTTCAGCTCGCGGTCATGCAGCTCCTTGCGGAACTCTTCAAGCCGGTTGCCCGCCAGCATGCCGGCGATGTCAAAAACATCCTTGCCGATGCGATGATCCGTGATGCGGTTCTGCGGGAAGTTGTACGTGCGGATGCGCTCGCTGCGATCGCCGCTGCCGACCATGCTCTTGCGCTCGGCGGCGAGCTTCTTGCGCTGCGTCTCCTGGTGATGCTCAAAAACGCGGGCGAGCATGATCTGCCGGGCGCGGGCGCGGTTTTTGTGCTGGCTCTTTTCGTCGCGCATGCTGACGGTGATGCCGGTGGGAATGTGTTCGAGCTTGATCGCGCTTTCGACCTTATTCACGTTCTGACCGCCGGGGCCGCCCGCCCGGCTGGTGTGCTCAACGACGTCTTTCTCCCAGTTGATATTGACGGTGATCTCGTCCGGCTCCGGCAGGACGGCGACCGTCGCCGCCGAAGTGTGGATGCGACCCTGCGCCTCGGTCTCCGGCACGCGCTGCACGCGATGCCCGCCGGCCTCGAAGCGGTAATACAGATAGACCTCGTCGCCCTTCACATTCAGGATCGCTTCCTTCACGCCGCCCATGTCGCCCGGCGACATTGAGATCAATTCGCTCTTGAAGCCCATCTTGTTCGCATAGGAGATGTACATGTTGAGCAAATCGCCGGCGAAGAGGGCCGCCTCGTCGCCGCCCGTGCCCGCGCGAATTTCGACCAGGATGCTGCTGATGAGCGCCTCTTCGCCGGTGATCAGCTTCTCCTGCAAGGTCTGCAGCAGCGCCTCGCGCCGCGCCGTCAAATCGGGCGCCTCGAGATCGGCGAGTTGCTTCAACTCGCGGTCGGCGTCGGGGTCTTTCAGGATCGCGTTCGCATCATCAAGCTGGCGCGTGACGTCGCGGTACTCGCGATACGGGCGAAGCGTCTTTTCCAGCTCGCCGTGCTCGCGCGCGATCTTGACGATCTGCGTCGGATTCGACGCGATCTCGGGCTGGTTCATCTGCTCGGTCAGCTCAGCCTGGCGGCGCGTCATCTCCTCCAGGCGGGCCATCCAGGGCGGATCGAGCGGCGACAGGGGCGTCAGGGCAACACTGTTCGACATTCCCGTCATCTTATCGCGTTTTGTCGCCGTGCGGCGAATCTTCGGGGACCGCTGGGCGGAACGGTATAATCGGGTACAGACCAGGCTCAGCGAGCGTAAGTTCATCGAACCATCGTCCACTTCAGGAGGCTTTCACATGTCGAATTCGCTCAACCGGCTTGTCGGACTCGGCTGCGCCGCCGCGCTTACAGCCTACGTCGAGGCCGCGCCGCCACGCTACCGCATCGTCGATGTCATGGAAGGGACGGGCGCGGCGGTCGCCGAGCCGCGCTCGATCAACAACAGCAACGCTTTCGCCGGCAACGGCTTCGTTTTCGACGAGTTCACCACAACCGCGCTCCGCTGGGATGCTCAACAGCAGCCGGCGGCGCTGCCGCGCCTGCCGGGCGACAATTCCTCCGAGGCCTGGCGCATTCGCGACGATGGCGTCATCGTGGGCGCCTCAGCCCATGTGCGGGTCGAACGCGTCGGCGACCTCATTCGCGTCTTCACCGACGCCAAGGCCGCCATCTGGCAGGACGGCGTGATCAGCGACCTCAACACGCGCGTTGCCCCCGTATCGCCCCTGAAGTTACGCTCGGCTACCGGCATTAACGCCGCCGGCGCGATCGTCGGCAACGCCACCCCGCTGACCAGCTCCGAGCCGCATGGCTATCTCCTGGCCGGCAGCGTGCTGACCAACCTCGGCACGATCGAGTCGGGCTGGCGGGCCGCATTTCCCAGCGCGATCAATGACGACGGTCTCGCGGTCGGCTGGACTGATTTCCAGGCCCGTGCCTTCCGCTGGGAGCGCGGCGTGGCCCGCTCGTTGCACAATTTCCCGGAAATTCAGGGCGTCGCCAGCCGGGCCTTTGATGTGAACAACGCCGGCATCATCGTCGGCGAAGCGCAATTCCGCATCTTTGAGGCGGAAAGTCCCGCCGTCTGGCGCGATGGCCGTGTGATCAAGCTGGTTCCCGCGGGCTTCACGCGACCCCAGGGCGCTGCGAACGCTGTCAATGAGCGCGGCCAGATCGTCGGCTATTACATCGACCTCGATCGATTTGAGATGAATCTGCGCGGCTTCATCTGGGAAGACGGCCAGTTTTATGAGCTGCTCGATCTGATCGATGATCCGCAGGGCTTTAATCACCCCATGCTGCCGTTCGACGTCAATGAGGCCGGCTGGATCGTCGGCCGCGGCTATCGCGAGGGTCGCGGGCTGGATCAAGCCTTCGTGATGATCCCGATTTCCACACTGGGTGATATGAACTGCGACGGCGCCGTCAACTTCGACGACATCAGCGGCTTCGTCGTCGGACTCGTCAGCCGCTCGGCTTATGAAAAGCAGTTCCCAGCCTGCGAGTGGCTGAATGGCGACATCACCGGCGACGGCTCGGTCAATTTTGACGACATCGACGGCTTTGTCCGCTGCATCATTGCCGGGCGCTGTGAAGAGCGTTGATTTTCCGGCTGACTCAAGCGACGCGGCGATGCGATCAGGTCGCCGATGCAATCAGGCGACGCATATCAGAAAAACAGCTCGAGCGCCGGCACGCCAGCTCCGCCTGATTGATAGAGGCGGGGCCGCGTGCCGAGCGCTCGCGAATGAGCAATCTGAGACCCGCCGCTATTTCGCGGCTTTCGCCTTCGCGCCGCCCTGCATGTAATTCCCGCCGAACTTCTTCTGGAAGCGCTCGACGCGGCCGGCGGTGTCGACAAACTTCTGCTTGCCGCTATAGAACGGGTGGCAGTTGCTGCAGATATCGACGCGGATTTCCTTCATGGTCGCGCGCGTGGAGAAGTTATTGCCGCACGCGCAATGGACGGCGGCCTCAACGTACTCGGGATGTATGCCCTTCTTCATGGGTCGATCACTCCTGTTACGGCGCCGAGCGCGTCCGCACTCGGCGAAGCCCTGTAGTATGACGCCTTCGCCGCGGGCCGGCAAGACTCAACCGGCATGGATTCATTCGCTAACTTGCTGAAACTTCCGGCTAACGCCGCCGTCCTATCGGACTTCCGCGCCTGCGAACGACAGCCGACTGTCGCCAGCCAGCTCCCGAAACCGCGCGAGCAGTTCCTGATGCCGCCGATGACGGATGTTAAAGCCCAGCCGATCCATCTCTGCCTCGGCCGCCGCCGGTCCCATCCGCATCCGATGCACCCAGTATAGCGCGCAAAACAGCATCGTGCGCTGCTGGCCCAGCCGACAGTGCACCAGCACCGCCCGGCGCTCCGGCTGATCGGTCAACTCAAGAAACCGCCGGGCCTGCTCTGCCGTCGGCGGGTTGCGATGGTTGCAGGGCAGCAGCACGAACTCGACGCCGTGGGCCGCGCATACCGCGCGCTCAGCCCGTTCCCAGTCGTCCGGATCGTCTGCGTCACGCGAACCGCGCAAGCTCACCACCGTCCGCAACCCATGCCGCTGAATCACTTCCGCGAGTTGGGCCGGCGTCGGCTGGCCGCATCGATAGAGCACTCCCTCCTCAACCACGCCAAAGTGGCGCAGTCCGTCATAGGGCCGCCGAAACAGCCGCCGCAAAAAACGCGGTACGTTCATTGACTCATGCTAGCCGTTCGGCCCGGCGGAGCCAATCCGCCCGTGCTCGCTCCGACCCAGCCTCGGGCCCAAGTCCATCCGGCGCGCTGGCGTTGAACCGACCGTGCAATCCGGCCCGCGTCGCATTCGATACAATCTGTGGATGAACTCTCCCGAATCCGCCGAGACGGACCAGTCGACCAGGAATTCGGCCATTTCCGCCGCATCGGAGAAGGCCGCCGCGGTCGATCCCCATCTGGCCGCCGTCACCACGACCGGGCCAGTGCCGGCTACGTCGGCTGAACACACTCAGCCGGCTGAACCGGAATGGCGCATCGTGATGCGCCGGCTCGGCCCGGCCGGTCCGGCCGCAGTGGTGACGGCGTTGCTGCCGCCGCTTGGCGCGATCGTGATGTACTCGACTCTGCCGATGGTTGGCGAATGGCTCAAGGCGCATCCGTCCGGCCTGTGGATCTATCTCGGCGGCTTCATTGCGCTATGCGGCCTGGCGATCTTTCCGACCAATGCGCTCATGCTGCTGGCCGGATGGGCGTTTCAATTTGTGCCCGGAGCGCTGGTTGCCTGGGCGGGGTTTCTCGGGGCTTCGCTGCTGGCGTTCGGCGTCGGCCGCGCGATCGCCGGCCAACGCGCGGTCGAGGTCATCGCCACTCATCCGCGCTGGGAAGCCGTCTATCGCGAGCTGGTCGGCGGCGGGATGTTCCGCGTGCTGGGGCTGATCGCGCTCTTGCGCATGGCACAGTCGCCGTTTGCACTGACCAACTTTGCGCTGGCGGCGGTGCGCGTCACGCTGATTCCGTTCATCCTGGGCACATTGATCGGCGTGTTGCCGCGCGTGCTGGTCGGGGCGTATGCCGGCAGCCTCGTATCGCAGTTCGATCCGCGCAAGGGCGCGGGAATTCTGATCGTGATCGTGGGCATCGTCAGCATGCTGGTGGTTCTGGCGATCATCGGCCAGTTGGCAAATCGCGCACTGGCGCGCGTCACCGGTCAGAATCCGCCGCAAGCCAAACCGTAGTGCCAGTTTGCGGTTTGCCATGCGCGGGATCCCACCTCGCCCCCGTCGGCTCTGGGCAGGCCGGATGCCGGCCCCGCCCACACTGCCTACGCCACCGGGATGACGGTCTAACGTTTCGTCAACTATTAATGTTCGGTAGCGCGAAATGCAAACCCGGCGTCATCGCGTGAATCTGTGCCGCGGTTGGTTGTTGGACGCACGGGCCGGAGGCCCATGCTACCCTCGATTCGACCCCGAATAATAGAGTGTGGCAGACCACTAGTCGCAACTGCCCGCAACCAGGCAGCTCACGAAGCGATCGATGTCGTTGAAGTTGAGGCGATCGTCGCTGTTCACGTCCGCGCTCACAAAGCTGCAGTTGGGGTAGGTCGTCAGATATTGCGCCACCGAAGCGAGCGCCAGCACAAAACCATCGATGTCAGCGAAATCCACCCGACCATCACAATTCGTGTCGCCCGCGATCACCGGCACGGCGAGCATCGTCTCCCACACCGGGCCATAGAGCGGGGCGCCGTCGGGCAGGATGACCAGCCGGGGGTCAACGACGACACAGCCGTGGTATTCGCCAGGCTGACCGGGTTCGGCGGTGCTGGTCAATGAGCGTGTGCCTCGGTACGGCGGCGCGAGCGCATCAACGCTCGTGACCGGAGCCGCGAAATTCATTCCAAACGCGTCGTAACTCTCAAAGGCGACGGGCCGGATGTCATCGAGAAAATGCGTGAAGCCGACCATGCGCGTGCCGCTGGTCGCGCCGGCCTCGAAAATCCATGGGGCCGGCACGCCGACCGCGACGCGGTCACCGGGGCCGCCGAACATCAGGACGCCCGCGACAAGATGATCTTTCGCGATCAGCGGGGCATGGCCCGCGCCTTGTGAGTGGCCGCCGATTGCGATGCGGTTCCAGCGCGGCGCACCGCCGTCGAGAAATGCGCCCCAGCCCTCCGCCGGATACTGCCCCTCGAGCCATTCGAGCAATCGAATCAGCCGGTTTTCAATGCTGTTGGCGCGCGAGACCGTGATCAGTGGCGTCGTGTCAACGCCGTATAGGCGCTCGCGCCGAATCTGCTCATGCCGGTCGGGGTCGGTCGATTGTTGAGCGACTTCGCCGACCGAGGGGCAGTTGGGATAGCTGAGACTGACGACGAGATAGCCCGCCCGTGCGGCATAGTCGAGAACTCGCAGACTGCTGGGCGGCGTACCGCAACTGCCGACCATATGCACATAGAGCAGCCCGCGCCGAGCGGCCTCTGCGTCGATCGCGACGATGTGCGCATTGAGATCAGTGGAGATTGCGGGATCGGTCGTGCGCGGCGCGATGGAGCGAAAGACCGTGGCGGCGCTCGCGGCGGACGAAAGCGTCAGTAGCAGAACGATGCGAAGCAAAATCGCGTCCATGGTAAAAATCCTTTGCTGTGCAACTGTTGGCGTCAGCGCCTGTTGGGTCAATCCTCAGCGGCAGAGCCGCGCCTGTAAGGGAGCGGAGATTCTCGGGCAACCTGACCACTCCCTTACGGTCGTGGCTCCGCCATGCGCACGGTCGTGGCTCCGCCGTACGCATCTTCTAACGACCAGTGAGGCTTTCTATTTCATGGAGCGGCGCGGCGATGGGAAGCTTTGTGTCGGCTGTTCTTCCATTCGCGCCCGATACACATGGCGGAAATGGCGGAGCGAGCGGCCGTTGTCGGTCAAGATTGAATTTTCGTATCACGCGGTAAACATCTCCGGCCTCATGGCGTGAAAAGAGCGCCTGTGTTTTTTACGGGTCGCACGGGCCGGTGGCCCATGCTCCCCTCGAATCGAACCCGAAAAACAGCGTGCGACAGCCCCCTACGCCGGTGCGACGAATTGCTCGTAAAGCCGCGCATATTTGCCGTTCTGGCGCATCAGCGCGTCGTGTCGGCCGCGCTCGATGATTCGCCCCGCCTCGATCACCAGGATAAGATCGGCCCGCTTGATCGTGCTGAGCCGATGCGCGACGACAAAGGTCGTTCGCCCCAGCAGCAAGCGCTCGAGCGATTTCTGCAAGAGCGCCTCCGTCACCGAATCAACCGCGCTGGTAGCCTCATCCAGCAGGAACACGCGCGGATCGGCCAGAAACGCCCGCGTAAAACAGACCAACTGCCGCTGGCCGAGCGAGAGGCTCGCGCCGCGCTCGCCGACGCGCGTCTGATAGCCCTCTTTCAACTCTTCGATCGCCTCATGCGTGCCGAGCGCTCGGGCGGCCGCGCGCACCTGCTCATCGCTCGCATCGGGGCGGGCATAGCGGATGTTGTCCAGCACGCTGCCGGTGAAGAGAAAATTCGTCTGCGTCACGAAGCCCATCTGCCGATGCAGGCTGTGGCCCTGCATGCGGCGCGTGTCGAACCCGTCGACCAGAACGCGGCCCTGTTGCGGCAGGTAAAACCGCGCCAGCAGCGCAATAATGCTGCTCTTGCCGCTGCCGGTCGGGCCGACCAGGGCGACCGTCTGGCCCGGCTCGGCGGCGAAGTCGACTTCGTGCAGGACGGGCCGCTCCGGGCGATAGCCGAACGTCACACCCTCGAAGCGCACCTCGCCGCGCAGGCGCGGCAGCGGCGCCGCGTCGGGCACGTCCTGCACGTCGGGCTGCGTATCGAGCAGTTGCAGGATGCGCTCGGCCCCGGCCAGCGCCTGCAAGAGCTGGTTGTGAAAATTCCCGAACGTCAGCACCGGCCCCATGAACCAATCCCAATAGAGGAACGCCGCGACCACGTCGCCGACGCGCGGAATATGCCCGCCCGCGACGAGATAGCCGCCGTACAAAAGAATGATCGCCCGCCCCGCAAAGCCGATCAGTTGCAACAGCGGCAGAAACGCGCCGTTGACGCGCGCAAAGCGCATCACATTCCGCGTGTGCCGATCCTGCAGCCGGTTGAATCGTTCGAGATTGTGCGACTGGCGATGAAACGCCGTGACGACGCGCACGCCGGTAATGTTCTCGGCGAGTTGCGTCGATACCTGCGTATAGCTCTCACGAATGACCTGGGCTGCGACGGCCAGCCGCTTGCGATAATAGTGGTTGGTCAGATAGAGCAGCGGCGCGAGCCACACGACCGCCAGAAACAGCGTCGGCGACGAGACGCCCAGCATCACCCCGCCAAAGACCAGCATGACCGCGTTCTTCACGACGGTGTCGATGCCCCAGACGTTGATGTCGCGCAGCCCGTTGATATCGCTGGTGCAGCGACTGATGATCCGGCCCAGCTTGGTGCGGTCAAAATAGCTCATCGAGAGCCGCTGCAAGTGAGCAAAAACCGAGCGGCGCAGGTCGAACTGCACGCGCTCGCCCGCGCTGGTCATGATGAGAATCGTCACGCGCTGCAGAATGACCACCACCACGAACAAGCCGCCCCACAGCGCCACCAGCCCCACCACGCGGCGAATCGCCGCCTGTTCATCGGCCGCATCGATCGCGCCGGCCCCGGCGCCGCCCGGAGCCATAGCCGCCGCCCCCGCGCCGCCGCCGTCGTCCGGCGTGACCGCGGCGCGATGCTGCAGCGCCACGTCGATGATCGCCGCCATGAAGCGCGGCGACTGCATCTCGATCAGGATCATCAACACCCCCAGCGCGATGCCCAGCGCATATTGCCCGCGATAGGGGCGCAGCCACGCCGACATGCGGCGAATCAGCGCCCAATCGAGCGGGCGATAATCACGCTCGTCGTCCTCGTCAGCGGCCGTCGCGGCGGCGTCTTCGGGTGATGGAGACGGATGCGCCGCGCTCTCGAGCAACGCCCGCTCGCGACGCCGGAGGATTCGAAGCAAACGCTGCAACCAGGAGCGCTGAACCGGGGGCAACATACGGGGAGACATGGTAATCGTTCGCGACGCGCAGGGTTGAAACGCCGCGATCGCCGAGCGCCGTGCATCCGCAACCCGCGATGCCGCCGGCGGTAAAGTAGTCCGTATGACGATGTCTCAAGCCCAGCATCGCCCGCTGCGAAGCCGGCCGGCCCGCGTTCGGCCGGCTTGGCGCCGGATCTATCCCTGGGCGCTCGTGTTGAGCTGCGCCGCAGGCTGTGTATCGGGGCGCGTCGGCGGGTTGTGCATCTACGACGACGGACTGGTCGTTACCGATGCGGTTCCGCAGGGTGGTTCGGTCATCTGTGAAACTGGCCGGACCGCGCGCGTCTCCGGCCGCGCGGCGCCGACGTTGCGCGTTACCGATTGGCTGGTTTTCTCCGAGCCGGATTGGCGCACCTTCTCAGTCCGCACGTCGCGGCATCGCCCGGAGCAGCGCATCCCGGAGCGCTGTCGCATCCAGGAGCTGAGGCTTTTTTCCCGGCGTGACGCCCGCACACGCCCGCTCGCCCAGCCCTTTGACAACGCGGATCAAGCGCTGGAGCGGGTTCTGCTCGTCGGCGATCAGCTCTATGCCGAAGTCATCCCGCGCTACTACGTCGCGCCCATCCCGAATGAACCGTCCTACTATGCGGTTGAACTTCCCAACGCGGTGGCAAACGCGGGCGCTTGGCGACCCATTTCCGCCGCTGAGGGTGCACAGGTCTTCTCGCCGACGCGGCTGCCCGGCCCGTTTCAGGATGCCCGCACCACACCAGCCGCGCCGGCGGCGACTTTTGAACCGCGCCCCGACTGGCGTCAGATTCGCACATTCGACGATCTGTGCCGTCGTGGCCTGAACCGCGGATCATGGGGTGAGTTGCTCGAGCGCCATCGCGAAGGGCGTTGGGAGGTCGTCCTACGCCGGGCCGGCGCTGGCCGCGCCGAAAGCAACGAGATTCTCCTGCGCCAAACCATCAGCCGTGAGTCGGCCCGCGCCGCGGATGTGGCGGGCGTGCCCGCGCCATGACGCCCGCGCCGTCAACCGATGCCGGACGGACCGCGCAACCCAGCCCGCGCAGCGGCGTGAGCGCGGCGCGGATCGCGCCGGCGGAGCTTCGCGCCCTGCGGCGGAGCCTGCTGCGCTGGTACGACGCGCATCGTCGCACGCTGCCGTGGCGGGAGCAGCCGACGCCCTATCGGGTTTGGCTCTCGGAAGTCATGCTTCAGCAGACGCGCGTCGAGACCGTCATTCCCTATTTCGAGCGCTTCCTGCGGGCTTTTCCCGACGTGGCCGCGCTCGCCGCCGCCCCGCTGCAGGATGTGCTGAAGCTCTGGCAGGGCCTGGGCTATTACCGGCGGGCGCGGCAGTTGCACGCGGCGGCGCAGCAGATCATGTCGCAGGATGGCGGCGTACTGCCCACGACCGCCGACGAATGGCGAAAGCTGCCTGGCATCGGCCGCTACACCGCCGCGGCCATTGCCAGCATTTGCACCCAGCAGCGCGTCGCCGTGCTCGATGGCAACGTGAAGCGCGTGCTCGCCAGATGGCACGATCTGCGCGCCCCGATCGATCGCCCTGCCACCGTCACTCAGCTTTGGGCCACGGCGGAAACACTGGTCGATCCGCGCCGGCCCGGAGACTTCAACCAGGCCATGATGGAGCTGGGCGCGACTGTCTGCACGCCGCGCCGGCCGCGCTGCGAAGCTTGCCCGTGGCGGCCGCGCTGTCGCGCGGTGCTGGCCGGCACGCAGGCAATACTGCCGCGAAAATCGTCGCAAAGGGCGGCGCCGCGCGCCACAGCCGTGGCCGTCGCGATCACCCAGCGCGGGCGCTGGCTGTTGCTTCAGCGACCGCCGGAGGGATTGCTCGGCGGTTTGTGGGAGCTGCCCGGCAGCGTGTGGTCGCTATCGAATGGCTCAGAGCAGCCGCGCTCCGCCCGTGGCAAGCGATTGCCCGCAGCCACGCCGGATTCGGCCGCATCAGGCGGCGCGGGCGACAGCGACGCAGATGTCCGCGCGCTCGCGCTCGACGTCGCCGGCATATCGATTGACGGCGTGATCGAGCTGGGCATGGTGCGCCATGTTTTCACGCACCGCGATCTGCACGTGCGCGTCTTGGCCGCGCGGCGCCGCGCGGGCCGCGTCTTGTTGCGCCGCCACGTGGCCGCGAAATGGCTGCGGCTTGATGAGTTTGAATCGGTACCGCTCGCTCGGCTGGATCAGAAAATCCTGTCGCTTGTGGCTGAGGCCGCAAGGCGCCAAACCGTACCGTGACGCCAAACCGAACGCGTCGCCCGACCGAACCGCGACTGTGAGGGAGCGATTTCAGTCGCAGCGAAAGCACATGCCTGCTCACGAATCTGGAATTGTGCTGGACGCTCGATCTTCCTCCTCCGTCGCTCCGTCGCTCCGTGGTGTTTTCGCTCCGTTCGCCCAGCACCGTGTCAGGCGTCTGCAGTGTTCAATCGCTCCCTTACGGTCGCGGCTCTGCTCGCGGTCGCGGCACTGCTTACGGTCGCGGCTCTGCTTGTTGCCGCGGCGCGAGCGCGAGGATGCGCCGCCGTACTTCGGCGATCGCCTCTTCATCACTGAGGCTCTGCAGATCGGCGGGCGTCAGCGGCGCGCCATAGGCCACGCGGATGGCGCAGGGAAGCGGATACTTCGACTGCCGCGGCCAGGCTTCAAAAGCACCGTCAATGCGTGTCGGGATCATCGGCACGCGCACCTTCCGCGCAATCAGCGCCGTTCCCGGCTGCATCGGCGCAACGGCACCGGTCGCGGTGCGCGTCGCCTCGGGAAAAACCACCACCGCGCGCCCGTCGCGCAGCCGCCGGATCGTCTCTTTGATCGCGCCCACGTCCGCCTCGCCGCGCTTGATTGGAATCGCGTTGAGATAACGAATCAGCGCGGCAAACAGCGGCTGCCGAAAAAGCGTGTCGCGCGCGACGAAATCACACTCGCGCGGCAGCCCGACCGCCGCCAGCACCGGGTCGAGAAAACTCTGATGATTGCAAACCAGGAGCGCCCCGCCCTGCCGCGGTACATAGGCCCCGCCAAAGATGCGCAGCCGGAAGTAATACGCAAACAAAAGCTGACAAGCCCACTGGCAGACAAGATAGCCCGGTCGGCGACCGGCATAGCGCTGGGGTAAGGGTGTCGTCATGATGCCACGGCACGCCAACGTGCCGCCTTGGATCGTACAGCCGCGAAACCGGCGAGTCTGCGGTGGCATGGGGCGAATGAGCGTTTTTCCACCAAGCCTGCTGCCTTCGCCACGCCGTGCATCGCGTGCCTTCGCAAAGCCCCACGCGCATGCGCCACGCCACGCGCGTGTCCTACGCCGCCCGGGCCACGCGGAAAAGCGCGCGGCGCGCCCACACAACCGCGTCGGTCTCGACCTCTTCGATGCGTGAATCGGTCAGCCGGCCCAACTGCGTGACCCGCTTGTGTTCGCCCAGCCACACACGGCAGCGCGGGCCGCTTTCATCGCGAATGTTGCACAGCGCGACCGCGCCCAACACCGGCTCCAGCTCGGCGCTCACGACGACAATGTCACCCGGCGCCAGCAGCGGCGCCAAGGCGGCATCGCTGATCGCATAACCGAGCAGAAACGGAAATGGCATACGCTGGTTTTCCACCACCAGCATGTTCGATACGAGCGGCGTCGCGCGCTCGGAGGTCGCCGCGCCGATCGCGTCATCAATCCACGGCGCCGCGAACAACTCCGCCGCGTACGACGCTCCGCCCATATTCGTGGTCTCGATCGTTGTCACCCGCACCGCTGTCGCGGTCACGTGAGGGCCGGGCAGCGCCAAGCGCGGCACACCCCCCAGCGAGCGCCACGCCGATCATCGTGTCGGAGAGCGCCACGTCGGCGTCGGGCAGCTGATCCGGCAACCCGGCAGGCGAAAAAATCGGCACGAGTCGCTGTGTCGGAAATCGAACCGCAGCGCCCGCCGGCGCGGGGCCGGCCAGCAGGCGCTCGGCATCCGCGCCCGGCTTGGGGCCTTGCAGCAGGAGGTCGAGGAAAGCCTCGATCGGCCCGGCCCGTTCAGGGCGCTCTTCCAGCGCCCGTGCGATGCGCGCGATCAATTCCTGATGACGACTACGCGAGCCGGAAATGACGACCGTGCCGCGCGCCGCGACCCCCGTCAGCAACCACTGCAAATCTTCGCCGGTAAGCTCGCAGATGCGCACGAGCAGCGCCGGATCCGGGATGCGCCCAACCTCATATTGTTGATATTCCGCAACATCGATGTTGAGTTTTTCCGCAAAGGTGCGCTTGCCGCGCGGCCCAAAATGGCGGCGGCGAAGTTCACATAGCCGTTGCGTGAAACTGACCGGTGTGTTTCGCACGTCATGCCGTTCCGGCGGATAAAAATGCATGCCTAACCGTCTACCTCGGCTTTCATCAGAGGCCGAGGAAGCTCATAGCGTACGACTCCCGAAATGATACCCCTTGTGCCGTTAGGTAGATACCCCGGTCGGCGACAGGCCGAAGCGTGCCGAATAGCTCGAGAATAATTCTAATTGTCAGGGCGAGGGCGCCTCAGAATGGGGATCAAGCAAAGTCCAGTCAGCTTTGCTCCGTCAGTCGGGTCGAATACGAGCTAGTGCTTCGTCAAACTTGAATTTTCGGATGAAGCGGAAAAGAGCTCCGACGTCACGGCATGAGATTCGTGCCTGTCTTTGTCGTGGGACGCACGGGCCGGAGGCCCATGCTACCCGCGTTTCGAACCCGCAAATTCAAGCTTGACGAAGCACTAGGCGTCAGCGAAAAAAATCTCCGCCCCGCAGGCGCCAGCCGCATAGCGCCGCTCGCGCAATGCGACTCGATTCCTGCGACGAGATAAACCACGTCCGTCTCGTTCCAGCTGCGCCGCGCTGCCAAACGCATCCGGCGCGAAGCGCCCCCGCCGGGGCAAGCCGGTCGCTACCGCCCGATCAGCCCCGGAGCGGCACCCTCTAGCTCTTCGCGGTTTTCTTGAGATTCGAGAAAATCGCGTCCACGGCGTCGTGCACGAGTGTCTTCTCGCGCACCTGACCGTCCACCGGATCGACATAGACGATCGTGACCGACTGCGGCTTCTCCACGTATTTGAACTCGCCCTTCTTGCCGGCGAGTTGCCGGACCTTCACGTTCGTATCGGTGCGGATGTCGAGCACCACCGCGCCCGTGCTGAAATCGAACGCATCGTCGCCGCGGCCTTCCGGCCGACCGATCGTGTCGCCGACCGCCACGGTATAGCTGCGCTTGACCCAGTCGCCCTTGTTCCACTTGAAGACATCGACCCGGGCCGAGCCTTCGGCAGCGCCCGTGCCCGCCCCCGTCACGAAGAAGTGCGAGCTGGGCGCGACCTGCACCGGATCGCTCGGGAGCGACCAGTCGCCGACGAGTTGCGATTGCCGGGCCATGGCCGCATCTTTCACCGCGCCCAGACGACCGACGTAGCGATTCCACAAGCGCACCCGCATGCGATAGCGATAGGTCTTGCCCGACTGCACGCTGTCATCGTGGAACCAGATCGCGAAGTCATTCGGCCGATCCGGCCGCGTGATCGCTCCTTCATCCGCCGCTCGCTTCTGCCGCTCTTCGCGCTCGCGACCCGCTTCGGCCCGGCGAATCACGTCCTCCGCCTCGGTTTTCTGCTTGCGCAGCGCGGCGTCGTTGCCGATGACCGCTTCGGCCAACCGTATCGCTTCCGTCCATTTCCTGGACTTGAGCGCGGCCTCCGCATCTTCGAGCGCCTTGCGAACATCGCGGCGTCGCTCGACTGTGTCTCTGGAATCGCGCTCGCGCGGGTCGCGCGCCTGCGGCCTGCCCGGGTTGTCGGGGTCCGGCTCAGGCTCCGGAACGCCACCGCCGGCGGTGGGCTTCTCCGGATCATCCTCGCGCGGCTTGGCGGGCGGCGGCCTGGGGGTTGGCGTACGCGGCGCCGTCGGCTTGCGCGGCGCGCCGGTCTCGAGCTCCTCCTCTACGTCATAGCCGACCAGCGGCGGCATCTGCCACTCATCACCCGCCGTCACCGGATAAAACGCCGGCTGCGCGATCCGCTGCTGCGAGTACGGCGGACTCAGCATGTTGTACGCCTGATCCAGCTCGCTGCGATTCAGCAGCTCGTTCTTCTGGGCGTCAATCGCCGGCTCGGGCAGTTTCGGCTGCGGCATGGCCTTGCTCGGCGGAACATCCTGCCATTCCGACGTCACGCCGCTGGCCAGCACTTCCTGGCGCTGCACGTCGATGCCCGTGATATAGGGCTTCGACCGGTGGCCCTCATAGCCGGCCTTGGTCATCTCGGCCTGCTGCGTATCGAGCGAGAAATAGCCCCCAACCGTAACCCATGCCGTCTCGGTGGTCGGCGTGCGGTCGTCGCCGCCGCGCGGCGCCGCGCCGCCGCGCTCGCCGGGCTTGGCTTCGAGAACCGCAGCCACCTGGCGCACGACGCTGCGCCCGGTGCGGACGCGCAAATCGGTGGGCTTGAGCGGCGTGACCAGGGCCAGGTTGCGCGCCTCCTCCGCGCCCTCCAACAGCGGGAGCGGCTGACCAAACAGCACGGCGCTGCGCAGCTCAGCCGGCAGCCCAAGATCGCCCACGAACGTGCCCCGAAGCTGCTTGGCGAGCTGGTCGGCATATTGCGGAATGACCGACTCTTTCGGCTTGACGCCCTTGACGCGACGGTCGAGGTCGTCGGCGCTGGCGAGAATCGCGCCTGAAAGCTCGTTGGGGCCGACCTTCTGACCCTCATAGTCGACCCGGTTGGGCGAGAGAAACAGGTAATAACCGAGCATGCCGAGCAGCGAGGCGCCGGCCAGCCCCAGCACCATCTTCTCGATGTGCAACTCGACGAAGTTGAGTGAACCCTTGGCCACCGCACAATCTCCCGGCCCCGTGGGCCTAACCATTCATTCGGCTGAACGATCTCTTCTCACTTGCGCCGCACATCCATACGGACCGTCGCTTTTAACAGAGCCGCGACCGTAAGGAAGCGGAGATTCACGGACAATCCAACCACTTCCTTACGGTCGTGGCTCCGCTGAGCGACAACGTTCATGGCTCCGCCAAGCAACAAAGCAATTCTGAAAATGCCCTAGGGCGTGCCCGGCGGCTGTCCCGGCGCGGGCTGATGTTTGGGCATGCCCAGCGCCACGCGCACCTCGTCGGGCATCGCCTCGGCGAAGTTCTTCCGGGCAAAATAGCCCTCATATTCCAGCGTCACCCGCACGACCGGCCCATCGCCATAAAGAAAGCCCGCCGTGGTTGATTCCTGCTCCGTCAAATGGTCGTAGCTCAGGCCGATCAGTTGATAGAAATTCTGCCGGCCGATTTTGTCGAGCAGCTTCAGCAGCCCGCGCTGATCGACCACCAGTTCAGTTGTGAAATAGACCACATCAAACGGATCGGCGCTGTGCTTGCCGGTGAACGAGCTGAGCGTGCCGCGCGTGGCGCCCTGCCGCGCGCCCGAGCCGATGCGCGGAAAGACAACGCTCTGACCGGTCTGGAGGTGATAGCCGTCGAGATAGACCCCGACCACGCGCTTCACCGGCATGGTCTCGACGTTGGCGTCTTCGGCGCTTTGCGCGGCTTCCTCATTGACCGCGGCGATCGCGTTGACCAAATCCTGCTGGATCCACAAGCCCATTTGGGCATACCACATTTCCGCCGGCGAGGGCGGCGAGGTCGCCTCGATGATCGGGCTGATGTGGAAACTCGTCCGCGACCCGTCCGTCGAGGCGTAGCAGCGGATCGAACGCGCCTTGTTGATCCGTGCGCGAAATTCGGGATTCTCGTTGGGATCATCCTTGTTGACCGCGGTCGCGCCCGGCGCTCCGGCCCGACCCGGCAACGGCCTGGCGCCGACGCCCCTCTGCGTCTCCCTGACCTTTTCGCCTTCAATTTCCGACTTCAGCCGGCGGATTTCGTCGATCTCCTCCTTCGCGTCTTCCAGGTCCGACGCGCTGGGCAGATCGCCGGCCAACAGCCGCCGCGGCAGCTCACGGATGGCCTTGGCATACTCATCCTTAAAGCGAAACGGCAAATCCTCCGACTTGGGCCGGGGAAAAGCGCCTTCGAGCACAGGCTTGCGTGCGTTGAACTCCTCGGCGACTTTCAGCGTCCGCTCGTATTGATTCTTGAAGTTTTCGCCGCGCTCTTTTTCAGCGTTGATCGTTTCCTGATTCTGCGGCTCGCTCTTGAGGGTGGTGAGTTCGGCAACTTCGCCGACGCGCCGCTCCATGTCCTGCACGACGGCGCGCGAGGTCATGCCCATCACGCCCATCACGATCGCGGCGACCGCCACCGCGCCGGCGCTCAGCGAGATCCAATGCGTTTTCACGAAATCCATCGCATGCTCCACACAGTTTCGGCCGAAACACTGTTCACACCGGCCCGGCACGCATCGCCACGCCGCCGACTATGGGTTCTGCGGCGGATTCGGGTTGTTCGGATCGACCGCCGGCTGACCGGCTGCGGTCGGCGCTTTGGGCAGGTCGCCCATGCGCAGCTTGAACGCGAACGTGACCCGCCAATCGTCGCGGGCTTCCTCGGTCAGGCCATCCGGCGTCAGCTTGGCCGGTTCCGCCACAGTCGGCGGCGCCGGAGCCGGCGGCGCTCCGGGCGGCGTGCCACC
>CAYQLG010000089.1:0-18256 GCA_964418235.1 uncultured Planctomycetales bacterium | reverse complement strand
CGCCACGACGGGCGGCATGCCCGCGACGCCGACCACCGGGTCCGCAAACGCGCCCGGCGGGCTGACCGCGGCCGGCGAATTCGCCGGCGCGTCCGGCCGCGCATACGGCGATGGCAGCACCGCGTCGACCGTTGCGAAACGCGTGTGCTCAAACGCATAGCGCCGCGACGCGCGCCGTTCACTCAACTCGGCCGCGGCCTCCGGCGAGAAATCATGCGGCGAGCGCAACGTGACGTGGCTGGCCTGCGACCGCTCAATCGGTTTGGGCAGGACAAACGTGACACTCACGCCGATGCGATCGAGGCCGCGTGTCAGGCCATAGCACGCCGTGCCCAGCCCGCCGCTGATGAAGGGTGGAAACTCCCAACCAAGCATGAAGACGCGCATCGCAACTTCTCCAAGAATGCAGTGGACGGTACGGCTTTGAAGGCGGGTACTATAGCTTCCGAAGCGCGCCGGTGGGAACGACGGGCTCGTCTCGATGAGAACAAAGTTGCGCATCAATGCAAGGGAAAGTGGATCGGCAGGTCCTGAATCGCCGCGCCTTCATGCCCGTGCGGCTCGCGCGCTGGGCGGATGCGGCGATTTCTGTCCGTCGTGGATCGTCCGATCGCTTCTCGACTCCGGCCTGCGCGAGGGGTTAGGACGTGCGGGCTTTTCCCTGGCCGGCGTCCCCTGTTTTCGAGCGCGATTTTGACGCGCCGCGATGACCCGAATATAAACCCTGCGCGATCCGCCGGTGCTGTTTCAACGGAGCTGCTGGTTTTGGACCTAACACCCACCGCTGCCGCCGAGCTACTGCGTGAAGTGGCGCGCTTTAATCTTGAAGACGAGATTCGTCGCGGCTCACTGCTGCATTTCGGCTCGACCGGACAGCTCGTCATGACCGGCGACATGCATGGCAACCTGCGGAATTTTGAGAAGCTCAAGCGCTTTTGCGCGCTCGATACCAGCCCGGGGCGTTACGTCATCCTGCATGAGTTGATTCATCAGGAGCCGACTCCGGGCATCCCCCTCGATCTGTCGATCGATCTGCTCATCGCCGCGGCGCAGTGGAAGCGAGACTTTCCCGACAACGTTTTTTTCCTGCAATCCAACCATGAGTTGTCGCAGCTTCGCCGACATGAGATCACCAAGGGCGGACGCAGCGTGCTGCTCGATTTTGAGCGCGGCGTCCAGGAGCGCTTTGGCCGCGGGGCCGACCTGGTGCTGGCCGCGGTGAACGACTACATCGCGTCGCTCCCGCTCGCCGCCCGCACCAGCAACGGGATCTTCATGGCGCACAGCCTGCCCGATTCGGTCTATCTCGAAACGTTCGACTATTCGATCTTCGATCGCCTCCCGCGCGAGGAGGACTATGAGCCGCGCGGCGGACCGGCTTACCAGCTCGTCTGGGGCCGGTTTCAATCACCCATGATCATCGACGAGTATGCCCGCCGCTTGCAGGCCGAGACGATCATTGTCGGCCACACGCCGCAAGAGACCGGCTATTGCGTGGTCGGGCAAATGCTGATCCTGGCCAGCGACCATATTCACGGCGTGTTCCTGCCGATCGACCTGCGGCAGAAGTACACGGTCGCTCAGCTCGAAGCGCGCGTGCAGAAATTTGTTGCGGTTCCGTAGCAACCAGTAGTCGTTCGCGGTTCGCCTTGCTAATCCGATCCGCGCCTGCTAACCGAACCGCGCCCGTCAGGAAACGATTCGAATCGATGCAAGCCTGAGCCATTCGATGCGATGAATTCGAGACCGACGAGAAGACCCGCCCGCAGCCCGATCGAACCGACACGCGGAGCCAGCCGAATGCGCGGTGTGAATCGAATCGCTCCCTCACGAGGCTGTCGAAATACTCCGTCAACGGAGCGCCGAATACCTGGCTCCATATCAGACCTGGGGTTTGGATGCGACACCAGGCGCTCGACGGGCTGTCGAGCTTGATTTTGACACGTATTTCGACAGCCTCTCACGGTCGCGGTTCAGTTTGATCGCGCCTGCTAACCGAACCGCGCCCGTCAGGAAGCGATTCGAATCGATGCAAGCCTGAGCCATTCGATGCGATGAATTCGAGACCGGCGATAGAACCCGTCCGCATCCGTATCGAACCTCTTCATCGAGCCAACCGAATGCGCGGTGTGAATCGAATCGCTCCCTCACGGTCGCGGTTCTGCTCACGGTCGCGGTTCGGTATGATCGCGCCTGCTAACCGAACCGCGCCCGTCAGGAAGCGATTCGAATCGACACACGCCTGATCCAATCGATGCGCTGGATTCGAGACCGACGAGAAGACCCGCCCGCAGCCCGATCGACCCGACACGCCGAGCCAGCCGAATGCGCGGTGTGAATCGAATCGCTCCCTCACGGTCGCGGTTCTGCTCACGGTCGCGGCCCGGCCGGCGTGCGATCTTCTTTTCCCTGCGCCGCTTGATTGCCTCAGGGTCCGTATTCCGTTCAAATCCGCAACGCTTGCGATGCGCAGCAATCCGGGAATGACCATGTGCTGCGCCGGCGCCGGCAAAATGTGACGACCGCACGATGAGTTCTTCAACCGCAACGCTTTCGAGGCACGCCCGCGAGCTGCGCCCCGCGGCGCTCGTCGTTGCGCCCAACATCCTCTGGCCGCTCGCGCTGGCAGTCGCGGTCGGAGCGCTGCTGCAATACGCCGTCGCTCCCAACATCAGCGGCTACTCGGCGCGCATCCTGCTGGAGATCGGCACCGCGGCCATTCTCGCGATCTCGCTTAACGTCGTGAACGGTTTCACCGGACAGTTCTCCATCGGCCACGCTGGCTTCCTGGCAATCGGCGGTTACGTCGCCGGCGCGAGCACCTATTACGTCAGCATGCTGGTCTGGGGCGACTATGAGAAGCACCTCTCGTTTGGCATCTGGCCCGGCGAGGCGCTGCTGGTCGGTTCGTGCCTGCTCGGCGGTCTCGCCGCCGCGGGCGCGGGCTACGCGGTCGGTCTGCCGTCGCTGCGGCTGCGCGGCGACTATCTGGCGATTGTGACGCTGGGCTTCGGCGAGATCGTGCGCGTGCTGTTTCAGCAGACCGGGCCGCAGATTTTCGAAGCCGACGAGTTGCGACAGACACCCTGGGCCCAGTTGCTCTGGCCGCCGCCGTTGGGCGGAGCGCAGGGGTTTTCCGACATTCCGAAATACACCAATCTCTTCTGGGTCTACGTCTTTGTCGTGCTGACCACCGTTTTCTCGCTGCGGCTGAAGCTCTCCTCGGCGGGGCGCGCCATGCTCTCCATTCGTGAGGACGAAATCGCCGCGCAGGCGATGGGCATCGACGTCACCAAATGGAAAGTGCGCGCATTCGTGTATGCGGCGTTCTTTGGCGGGCTGGCCGGAGGCCTGATCGCCCATCAGAGCGGCACACTTGTGCGCCCTGTCGATGCCGGCTTTCAGCGCTCGTTTGAAATCATCATCATGGTCGTGCTCGGCGGCATGGGGTCGATCTCCGGCGTGGTGCTGGCGGCGGTGATCGTCACCGTCTTGCCGCAACTCCTGCTCGAGCCGCCGTCGCTCTGGTGGCCGTCGGCGATGGCGATCGTGCTGGTGTTGCTGGTTCAGCGCGGGCGAGCCGCCCGCACGGTCATCGCTCTGATCGTGATTACGCTGATCTGGGAGCTGACGCGCCTGCTATCGCTGCGCTTCGGCGTGAATCTCGCGGAGTTCCGCATGGCGATCTACGCCCTCGCGCTGATCCTGCTGATGATCTTCCGGCCGCAGGGATTGTTCGGCGTGCGCGAGATTTGGGATTTTCTGCCGCGCCGCCGCCCGCCGGAGGTCGCCGCGTGACCTCCCCGCTGTTGGATGTGAACGGCATCTCGATCTCTTTCGGCGGGTTGAAGGCCGTGCAGAAATTCTCGTTACAGTTGCCGGCCGGCGGGCTTTACGGCCTGATCGGCCCCAACGGCGCAGGCAAGACGACCGCGTTCAACCTGCTCACAGGCGTGTATCGACCGCACGAGGGGTCGATCCGGCTGGCGGGTCGCGAACTGGTCGGTCTGCGCCCGCACGCGATCGCCGGAGCGGGGCTTTCGCGCACGTTTCAGAACATTCGGCTCTTCGGGCATCTGTCCGTGCTGGACAATGTACGTCTGGGCTACCATCAGCGCGGCACGCACCATCTGCTGACGATGATCCTCCACACCGCCGGCCAGGTCGGGCAGGAGCGGGCGATGACCGCGCGCGCCCGCGAGCTGCTGCGCATCTTCAACCTGCACGAGCGTGAGCACGAGGCCGCGCGCAACCTGCCCTACGGCGATCAGCGGCGGCTCGAAATCGCGCGGGCCCTCGCAACCGATCCGAAGGTGCTGCTGCTCGATGAGCCGGCCGCCGGCATGAATCCGCAGGAAAAGCTGGAGCTGCGCGAACTGATCCGCAGCGTGCGCGATCGCTTTGGCCTGACCGTGCTGCTGATCGAGCATGACATGGGCGTCGTCATGGACATTTGCGAGCGCATTACGGTGCTCGACTATGGCCAGATCATCGCGCAAGGCGTGCCCGCCGAGATTCAGCAAAACCCGAAAGTGATCGAGGCCTATCTGGGCACGCCGACCGAGCTGGCGCCCGATGCCGTGGTCTGACCGGCAGCCGCCGGCGATGTGTGCCGCGCCGCCGCGCGTGATTGCGTCTGGACCGCTAAACTCCCCGCATGAACACACGACAGGTGGCTGTATTGTCCGCCGTTCGCACGCCGGTCGGGCGCTATGGCGGTGCGCTCGCGCCGGTGCGGCCCGACGATCTGGCGGCGCTGGCGGTGAAAACCGCGGTCGAACGGGCGAAGATCGACCCGGCGCTGGTCGAAGACATTTATCTCGGCGCCGCCAACCAGGCCGGCGAAGACAACCGCAATGTTGCGCGCATGGCCGGCCTGCTCGCCGAGCTGCCCGTCGCCGTGCCGGGCTGTACGGTCAATCGGCTTTGTGCCTCCGGTCTCGAAGCGATCAACATCGCCGCGCGCCTGATTGAGGCCGGCCACGGCGATTGCTTCATCGCCGGCGGCGTCGAGAGCATGACGCGGGCGCCCTTCGTCCTGGCGAAATCGGCCGAGGGCTGGCAGCGCACCGCCGAGCTGTTTGACACGACGATCGGCTGGCGCTTCACCAACCCGCGCCTGGCGAAGCTGCACCAACCCTTCAGCATGGGCGAGACCGCCGAAAACGTCGCCCAGCAACACACCATCACCCGCGAAGATCAGGATCGCTTCGCACTTGAGAGCCAGCAGCGCTGCCAGCGCGCGATCGAGTGCGGCCGCTTCGACGCCGAGATCATCCCCGTGCCGATCGTGAAGGGTGGACGCGGCGCCGAGCCGACGCTCATCTCGCGTGATGAGCATCCGCGCCCGGAAACCACGCTCGAAACCCTCGCGAAGCTGCGGCCCGCTTTCCGTGAAGGCGGGAGCGTCACCGCCGGAAACTCCTCCGGCGTGAATGACGGCGCTGCGGCGCTGGTGTTGATGGAGCGCCGCCGGGCGGAGCAGCTTGGCTACGCGCCGCTGGCCATCATCGGTCCGTCGGCAACGGCGGGCGTCGATCCGGCGTGCATGGGGATCGGCCCCGTGCCCGCGACACAGAAGGTCCTCCAACGAGCCGGGCGGCGCATCGCTGAGCTGGACTGGATCGAACTGAATGAGGCATTCGCCGCACAGAGCCTGGCGTGCATCCGCGCGCTGGAGCTTGATCCGGCGAAGGTGAACCCGCACGGCGGCGCAATCGCGCTGGGCCACCCGCTCGGCATGAGCGGCGCGCGGCTCGTCACAACCATCGTCCATGAAATGCAGCGCAACGCGGCCATTCGTGTGGCGCTGGCGACGCTCTGCGTCGGCGTCGGGCAAGGCGTCGCGACACTGGTGGAGCGCGCATAAGACACCAGCCATGAGGCGGGTACGGATTGGTCGGTTTTCAGGCTGCGAGCCGGAAACGCGGACATTCAACCGGGTAATCTCAACCGGGGAGTTGAACTTGATCGCGATGAATCCTGATATCGTCCAGCGCACCGTACGGCCCAAGCGGGATGTTCGCGGCTGTGGGCTGTGGTTTGCGGCGCTGTGGATCGCTGTCGCCTCTGCCGCGGCGGCCGCCGCGGACACCTCCGCCGCTCCGCGTCTGTCTCAACATTATGGCTTTGGCGATTTTCAGATTTACAAGCTGAAGCCGCGGATCGGGTTGTTGCGGCTGCATGACCTGAACGGCGACGGCAAGACCGACATCGCGCTCTGGAACGACGAGCAGAGCCGCATCGAGATCTTCTATCAACCCGGACCCAAGACGCCGGCCCCGCGCGCCGGCGCACGGACGCTCGACCGCAACGACGTGCCCAATCGCGGCGAGCACGTCAACCACAGCGTTCTGCTGGCCTTCAAGGTCGCGGCGATGGAGATTGCCGACGTGACCGACGACGGCCGGCCCGACTTCATCTGCTATGGCGAGGCCAAGCAAATCATCATCGCTCCCGGCAGAGAGGGCGGCTTCGACCCGGCCTTCACGATTCGTGCGCCGGAGGGCGAAGCCCGCGCTGCGGGGCTGGCCTGCGGCGATTTCAACCACGACGGCAAGACCGACGTGGCCCTGCTCGGAACCGACGTCATCGCCGTCTATCCTCAGAAGCCCGGCGGCGGTCTCGCCAAACCCACACGCCTCTATCACGGCATCAAACAGCCGCTCTTCCTCATGACCGCCGACCTCAACGCCGACCAGCGCCAGGATCTGCTCATCACCGCCGATGACGATCAGTATGGCGCGTATGCCTATCTGCAGGAAGATGGCGGCGGATTCGGCGGTCTTCGGCGGTTGCGCGTGCCGCGCACGCGCAGCATGACGATCGTTCCCGGCGCGGGCGGCTATCGCGGCAGCGAGTTGCTTGCCGTCCAGCAAGCGACCAGCCATCTCAATCTCTATCGCTGGGGCGCGGCCGAGCGCGAGGTTGCCGGTGATGAATGGCCGCTGCGGATCTACAGCTATCCCAGCAAGACCACCGGCAAGCGCCGCCCGATCGCGATCGGCGACATCACGTCGGACGGCATCGCGGATGTGGTCGCGGGAGACCCGGAAGGCGCGCAGGTCGTGCTATTCCGCGGACTTCCCAGTGGTGAATTGGCCCCAGGCCTGGCGTTCCCGAGCCTGGCCAAGGCGCTCGACCTTTGCATCACCGACAGCGACGGCGACGGCCGGGCCGAGTTGCTCTGCGTCAGCGCCGAAGAGCGCGCCATCGGCGTCATGCGCTGGAACGAGGGCCGTCTGACATTTCCTGAGCCGCTCGCAGGTACAGCCGGTGCGCCGCTCGCGGTCGCCGTCGGCGCCGCGGCGGAGAACGGCGCCGACAAGCTTGCTTATGCCACGCGCAACGCAAAAAAACTCGAGCTGCGCGTGCGCCCGCTAAAAGGCGGCGAAGAGGCCGTGTACCCGCTGGAGGGCGCGGAGGAAGACCCTGCCGGCGTGCGCTTCGCCGACGTCGATCAGGATGGCCGGCAAGATCTGCTGGTCTTTATCAAGTTCTCGGCCTTGCGCACCTTCCTCCAGCGCGAAGATGGCACATTTTCCCTGCTCGACGAGGCCGGCGGGCGCGGCGCGCTCGTGAAGGAGGCCGCGGTCGATGGCTATGCCTATGCCGACGTGACCGGCGACGGCCGACCCGAAATGCTCCTGGCTCAGAAGTCATTCGCCCGTGCGCTCGCAGTGCGCGACGGACGCTGGACCATCATCGAGCAGTTCAACCCGGAAAACGCCGAAGCGCAGATCACGGGGCTGGCGGTCATTCCAGCGTCACCGGGAGCACCCACCGCGTCTGCCGGCGGCGGCAATCCGAGCACCGTCGCAAGCGACGCACAAGCAGCCGCATCCGCCGCGCAATCCGAAGCCGCGGGCGTTGTGCGGGCGGCGGCGCATGCCGCGCCGCGCGTCGTTCTCTATGAGCGCAAGGCTCGCGAGCTTGTCGTGCTGGCGCGCCGGGCCGACGGTTCCTTCGCCGTCAGCCAGACCATGCCCGCGCCAGGCTTTGACCTGAGCGCGATGGGCCTGATCACGACCGGCGCGCGCGCCGGTGTGCTTCTGGCCGACGTCGATAAGCTCGGCGTGCTCGAAGTCGATGGCGTCACACCGACACTCAGCGAGCGCGGCTCCTACGAAACCGACATCGCCGGCGGCTGGCTCAGCGACGCGGTCGTCGGCGACCTCAACGGCGACGGCGTGCGCGAAATCATCGCCGTCGATCTGGGCAAGGCCGCGATCGAGGTTCTGGCCGAGCTGCCCGACAGCCGCCTGCAGCGCGTGCAGCGCTTCCAGGTCTTTCATGGCAAACGCTATAGCGAAGACCCCGACGTGCGCGGCGAACCACGCGAGGTGCTTTGTGACGACGTGACCGGCGATGGCCGCGCCGACATCGTGCTGATCGCCCACGACCGCCTGCTGATCTATCCGGGGCAGTAACACGCTAACCCGCTCGCCCGGGAGGACCGGCGTACCGATGCACCGGGCCGCCGTGATCGTTGAGCAGCAAAATCGAGGGCAGCATCGGCAGACGAGAACGCCCCCTTCTGCGACAATCACACGATGGAATGCCGGCAGTGTGAATATCAGCTTTGGAATCTGCGCTCGCGGATCTGTCCCGAGTGCGGGCTGGCCTTCGCGCCGAGCGATTATCGCTTCGTCCCCGGAACCGTGCAGTTCCGCTGTCCACACTGTGAGCAGCCCTACTATGGCACCGACGCCAACGGCCATCTCGTGCCGCGCGCCTTCCAATGCGTGCAATGTCAGCAGCCGATCGAGATGGACGATTGCCTGCTCCTGCCCGCCGAGGGGCTGAGCGATGTCGAGACCCTGGCCGTGCGGAACCCGTGGCTGCAGCGCGGCGGCCGTGGCGCGGTCGGGGCGTGGTTTCGCACGGTCGGGATGTGCCTGGCCCGGCCGCATACGCTGATGGAGGTGACGCCGCTGTCGGCGCCGACGCGGCCGGCGGTGATCTTTGCGCTCATCAATCAGCTTGTCGTCGGATCTTTGCTGTTTGCGCTATTGGTCGTGGCGATGATATCGATGTCCGCAGCCGGCGGAGGGCCGGGCGGTGTGGGCATTGCAGCGCTCTTTGTTCTGGGCTGGGTTGGCGGCATTCTGCTTTTCGGCGTGCTTTCGATCTGGCTCTGGGCGGTCTGCGTACATCTCTTGCTGCGCCTGACGGGGCGCGTTCAGGCCGGCCTGACGCGAACGTTTCAAGCGCTTTGCTACAGCACCGGCGCCAGCATCTGTTGCGTCATCTTCTGCTTCCCATTTGTCGGAATGATCTGGTGGGCGGTCGCGGCGCTCGCGATGATCCGCGGCGGACAGCGCGTCGGCATCCTGCGCGCCATCGTGGCGGTGTTGGGTGGGCCGGTGCTGCTTTATTGTGGCCTGAGTCTGTTGATGTATCTCAGTTTGCAAGCAACGATGGCGACGGCGCGCACAAACGCCGCCGTCGTGGCCGCGGCCCTCAACACGCAATATGTCGGATCGGCGGATGCCGTGCTGGCCGCGCTGCGCGATCAGGCCGAATATGCTGGCGCCTGGCCTGCGCACGCCCTCGCGCTCTGCAACGAAGACGGCCTCACGGCGCGGGCGTACATGGTGAGCGGCCTGCCCCGGTCGAACCTGGCCGCCGCTGCCGCGACCGCCGGTGCATCAACAATCGATTGGCAGCGGTTCGACGATCTGAGCGTGGCGGAGAGGACTGCGCAGCTCCGGGCGTTGATCGCGGCGCTGCCCGCCGACGTGCTGGCCCATCGCGTGGGCGAATGCGTCTTCACTTATCACGGCATACCCTATCCTCCACCGGCCGATGAGTTGTGGCTCTTCGTCGCAACGCCCTATTCGATCGGTGGACCGGCGAACAACGACCCGATTATCTATCAGGACACAATCAGTATTTCTGCCGGCGGCGTGACAATAAACCTGCCGAATAATGCACCGATAAATGGCGGAGATCCGACCGCGAGCACGATGCATGCCGCGCCGGGCGCGCCGGCGGTCAGTCAACCGGCGCCGACAGGCCCGCCCACGCCGGGCGGGGCTATGTCGGGTGGGACCGCCCTCACGCTGCCCGGCGACATCATCGCCGGCAAGGCCGATGGTGTATCGATCTACATCTACGCGGCCGACGTGCCTGTCGAGTTGGTCCGACAGAATGCGCTGCGCAAGCGATTCGGCCTGCCGCCGTTGCCCGACCCGCGCACGATCAGCGTATTTTCGCAGCCGTAGCGTCAGTCAGTTTGGCCGACGGCGTCCCGCAACAGCGGCCCTCCGCGGCCGTCGGCGTTCAATTCGCCGATGGAGCACAAACGACGCGGCGTTGGCTACGCAAGCCCCAACGTCACGGCGCGCCGCGCATCAGCCCTTTCAACTCTTCGAAAATGCCGCCGCCGATGCGTTTACGTCGCCCGGACGCCGCCTACAATGCACGCATGCCTTACGAAAAAATTCTCATGCGAAATGTCGGCGTGCCGGGTAGCCGGACGCTGAAGGTCTATCAAGCCGCCGGCGGATACGAGGGCGCCAAGAAAGCCCTGCAGATGACGCCGGATGAACTCGTCGAGCTGGTCAAGAAGGCGAACCTGCGCGGCCGCGGCGGGGCGGGCTTTCCCGCCGGCGTGAAGTGGTCGTTCCTGCCGAAGGAGCGCAACGTCACGTATCTGTGCGTGAATGCCGACGAGTCGGAGCCGCCGACCTTCTGCAACCGCATCACGATCGAAGAAGACCCGCACATGCTGATCGAGGGCATCCTCATCGCGGGTTTCGCGACGCGCACGACGACCGCGTACATCTACATGCGCGGCGAATACACCGAGCAGTTCCACGTCATGCAGAAGGCCGTCGATGAGGCCTACGCCGCCGGTCTGCTCGGCAAGAACATTCTCGGCTCGAATTATTCGATGGATTGCTATGTGCATCGCGGGGCGGGCGCGTATGTCTGCGGCGAAGAGACCGGATTGATCGAATCGCTCGAGGGCAAGCGCGGCTGGCCGCGCATCAAGCCGCCGTTTCCGGCGATCGAGGGCCTTTTCCGCAAGCCGACGGTGGTGAACAACGTCGAGACGCTCGCGTGTCTGCCGCACATTCTGACGCGCGGAGTTGAGTGGTGGCTGTCGCTGGGCACGCCCGGCTCGCACGGCACGAAGATGTATTGCGTGAGCGGGCCGGTGAATCGGCCGGGCTGTTACGAGGCGCCGCTCGGCATCACCGTGCGTGATCTGATCTACGGCCAGGATTTCGGCCAGGGCATGCGCGGCGGCAAGAAGGTCAAGGCCGTCCTCCCCGGCGGAATTTCGATGGGCGCGCTGCGCGGCGATCTCTTCCCGAGAAACCCGACCGGCGAGATCAACTGGCGGGCCGATTATGACGAGCTCGATTGCAAACTCGATTTCGAAGACGTGAAGAAATACGACCTGCTCGGACTCGGCACGGCGGCGGCGGTCGTCGTCGCCGAAGACACCGACATCCGCGATGTCTTCGTGAACATGGCGCGGTTCTACGCTCATGAATCATGCGGGCAATGCACGCAATGCCGTGAAGGCACGGAGTGGATGTACAAAATCGCGAAGCGCATCCGGGCGGGCGCGGGGCGCACGCTCGACCTCGACCTCGTCGCCGAAGTCACGCAGAACATGGGCATGATGCCGGGGCTGTCGATCTGCGGCCTGCCTGACGGGGCCGCCTGGCCGCTGCGCCACATCGTGCAGAAATTCCGCAAGGAGCTGGAGGCCCACATCGCGGCCCAGTCGCCCGACGCGGCGGTCAAACACATCCGCAAAGTCAACCCGGCGGCGTACGAACTGCCGATCCTGCAAGGCCGCGCGGCGCAATACGGCCGCGGCACGATGTCATATGACTACTACGACGTCGACACGAAGCAGACGGGCAATAAGCCGTCGGCGCTGGAAATCTGAGACTCACGCGGCGACAAGGTGAAGCCGCCTTGAGGGCTTGCGCTGGGGAATACGAGGTGCGTATGGTTGGCGCCTTCCCTGGCTCGGCTGGCATACCTCCAATAGCTACACACACGAAACAGCTAGAAGGCCGATGCTTCGATAGTCAGCGGCTTTCTCTCGCCGAATCAAACCGTGCCACACGATTCAGGTCCGCCTCAACAGACATGGCCGGCGGCGGTACTTCCCGGAGACCGTCCCTTCCTGTACGATTTCATCAATTCAGGGGTCGTGACGTTGGCGGTTTCACGCTTTCCTCTCCGGCCCTGCTGCAGCGTCGGCCCAGAGCCTGCACGACGTGGTGAATGGCCGACGAGTTAACGGAGTCCACCATGCACCGCATCTCGCCCTGCCCGCCCTTCGCGGCGCGTCCGCTGTTCGTCGCCCTGCTCGCGCTCGCGGCATCGGCATCCTTCGCGTCCGCACAGGTTAGCTGGCAGCAGGCCGCTCTCAGTATTCCACCTCGATATGGTGCTGCGATGGCGTTCGACAGCATCCGGGAACGAATGGTACTCTTCGGTGGCTATGGAGGTTACGAATCTCAACAGTCGTTCGGCGAAACTTTCGAGTGGAATGGGCGTTGCTGGCAGCTACGAACGACAAGCGGTCCCAGTCGCCGATATGGCCACGCCATGGCGTTCGATGACGCGCGCGCGCGGACAGTGCTGTTTGGCGGGAATGACGGCGCTGTTAATGGGGAAACATGGGAGTGGGATGGGTCTGCTTGGACACTTCGGGCGACAACCGGCCCGAGCGCACGAAGCGGGCACGCCATGGCTTATGACAGTGTCCGGCAGCGCGTGCTGCTATATGGCGGTGGGAGTGCGAGCCGCGAAACCTGGGAATGGGACGGCAACGTATGGACGATTGTGGCTGCGGCTGGGTCACCCGCCACTCGGCCGCCGACCAGCGGCCATGCGCTAGCCTATGACCGCTCCAGACAGCGGGCGGTACTTTTTGGCGGCGGCCAGACTTGGGAATGGGACGGTGGCGCTTGGATCCGCATCATCGTTGTTGGCCCCAGCGCGGGTACCGGTCACGCGATGGCTTATGATAGCGTACGTGAACGCGTGGTGCTGTTTGGTGGTTATTCCGTTCAATATAGAAACGATACCTATGAATGGGACGGAGCCACCTGGGTATTGCAAACCTCCGCCGGCACAAGTTTGCCGAGCCCGCGGAATCAGTGCTCGCTAGCTTATGATAGCGTTGCGGGAAGGCTTCTCTTATTTGGTGGAACTGATCAGTCTGCTAGATATGGTGACACGTGGGAATGGGACGGCGACAGGTGGATGCTTCGCGCAAGCTCTGGGCCTCGAAGTCGAGAGCGAGGAGCAATTACCTATGATTCTAGTCGCGATTACGCCATCCTACACGGTGGCCGCGTCAACCAGCTCTCTTGGTTCTTTGACACGTGGGATTGGACTGCTGGAATCTGGAGACAGAGAACGACATCGTGGGTTGGCCCGCGCGCGGATCAAGCCCTGGCATATGATAGTGGTCGCGGAGTAGCAGTAATGTTTGGTGGGAGGTTTGGCACGACGGTAAGTGGAACCACTCACGAATCCGACGGAGCGGATTGGTTAATTCGGCCTGCAAGTGACCCTAGGCCTAGCCCCCGTTTTTTGCACGCGATCTCATACGATGTTCGCCGCGGCCGTATCGTCCTCTTTGGTGGTTTCAGTAGTAGCGGGCTCAGATATGGCGATACATGGGAATGGGATGGAATACAATGGTTGCTGCGAGGTACATCTGGTCCGTCAGCGCGGTTTGGTCACTCAATGGTATACCAGGATAACCGACGCCGCGCCGTGCTGTTCGGCGGAGACGACGGCACGTCGAACGGCGAGACGTGGGAGTGGGATGGGACAGAATGGGCGCTTCGCGCAACAACGGGACCGAGTGCACGTGTGAACCACGCCATCGCTTTCGACAAGCATGGCGAGCGGGCAGTCTTGTTCGGCGGCCAAGACGGCACGCAGCGTTTCGGGGATACTTGGGAGTGGGATGGATATTTGTGGCGATCGCGTGCGATCTCAGCACCAAGTCCCCGCGCGGGACACATGATGAGCTATGACACTAATGAGAGGCAAATTATACTATTTGGAGGCTATGATGGCGTTTCAGCACTCGGTGATACATGGCAGCTAAGCTCGACTGTGACTGCTGCTCCGATGCACACTCAGCCGCCGAGCGGTAGGGATGTCCCGCCTGAACAGAGTCCGGTCAACGAACATCTTTGGTCGTGGGACGCGAGTTCGAGCCAGTTCGTCTCGCCCAAAGGCGGAAAGCTGGTTCTGAATCCTGATGTACCGACCTATGTCCTCGTTCACGGCTGGAACAGTGCTCTTAATAGCGAGATGGTGGGAAGTGCGTGCCCCGCGCCCGCGTGGGCCGTCTCATCCATCGGATGCGCAGTCCGGCACGCGCGCCCAAACGCGAACCTCATTGCCTGGGAATGGAAGGGAGCAGCCAACCCTAATCGCATCTGCGATTCATGGGATGACCTTTCTGAACGCATCGAAGGCTATGGCTTGCTCGATCAGCTTGCGATGACGGAAGTTTACGCGGACGCCGCTATCGGCGATGCACTACGCTCCGGTAACAGGGCCCCCATTGAGGGTGGCAAACTAGCCGAGGCGCTCCTGGACCTTTTTCGCAACGGAGCCATCGGGCCGGACCTTCACTTCATTGGCAATTCGCATGGCGGCGCAGTTTCAGGTTCGGCAGCCTACGCACTCGCGGGACATGGGCTAAACATCCGCTCAGTCACAACGCTCGACACGCCGCGCGCTCGATTGCATTCGCAGGCACCCTATTTAATTGATTCGTTGCAATGGGTGCGGCCAATGGAACTCCCAAACACGCGTTTCGTAAACGCCTATTTTCCATTCATATTTCGGATGGGTTTCGGGAACCCCTTGGAGAGCGCAGCAGGGAACGTGACGAACCTAGAGGTCAGCGCCTTTTCCGTACCTCCGCTTGCGATCGCGCACACCTGGATTGTCGGCGAGAACCAAGCCGATTGTCATCCGGGGGACGGTTGGTATCCCCCCGCCGTTTCCGACTACGCTGAAACGCCGCCACCCATCGGGTTTTTCTTCTTTACGGACCCAAACTACGAGGCAGCCTCGTTGCTTGATTTCGAGCGAATTCCGGTTGGAAATTGGCGCGAAACGTCGCAGCTTCATTTTTATCCGATTTCCACGTTCGACGGGCCACCGGAACCTCCCACTCCGAGCGATCCGCTGGGAGGGCTTTCCGAGATTTGGTTTGATCCATTCGACACAGGCGAAACGTGGTTCGCGACCTCAACACAGCTCGTGTCCGGCGCCGATCCAGCCGACCCGACAAACCGCGGCTTGCTGCTCAGCGAGGTGACCGACGCCTGCGCCTTCCGCGACATCGTGTGGCCACGCTACGGCTATCAATGCACGTTCGACTATCTCTTCCGCGGCACGCGCGGCACGGAGACGCTCACCGTCTATCTCGACAACGAAATCGTCTACTACCTGCGGGCGGACATCCCGGCCGACGCGGCCGGCCTGCGCACCTCGCCGCCGATCTTCATGGGCCACCTGGCAGGCGACGTAGCCCGCTTGAATTTCGTCCTGCACACCGACGGCACGCCGGGCGGCGAAATCTTCATCGACAACGTCCGCGTCTGGGGCCTCCCCCGCGGCGACCTCGATTGCGACGGCCGCGTGACCTTCAACGACATCGGCCCATTTGTCACAGCGCTGGTTGGCCCAGTGGGCTATGAAGCGGCCCACCCTTTGTGTCATTACGATCTTGCAGATACCGACGGCAATGGTTCTGTCAATTTCGCAGACATTGATGCGTTCATCATGTCGCTCGTTGCATGGCAATAACGTCCCGCAATCGCGCATGTCGTTCGGTTGGTTAACCTGATTTCCGGGGGCCGGATGGCATGCAACGCCAAGAGCTAAGTGCCGCACGCTAAGATCCGCTCGCATCTATTTTTTCCTGCTTGCGCGATGATTTCCGCACGGCGCTGCGCGGCATTCTCGCGGGTCAGGCCGCGCTGAGCATCGCGCTCGCCTCGCTCGCTCCGTTCACCGCCGTTTGGTATGCCTCGACCGACAGCTACCGCCTCGCGCCGCTCTTCAACGCCGCGATGTTCACACTTGCGACGCTGGCCGGTCAGCGCGTCATGCGGCGAGAATATCAGCCGCTGATTGCACGCGACCCGCGGCACGGCTATGTGCAATGGCTCTGGGCGGCGCTTTACGCATTCGTGGGGATTCAGATGGGGTGGATGTTCCGCCCCTTCATCGGCGATCCCGATCTTGCCGTCATGTTCTTTCGGCCGGAACCCTTCACGAACGCGTATGTCGTGGTCGCACGGCTGATCTTTGGTTTGTAACGCTTCGCCACGCGGGGCGAGGTGCTGCGGCCACAAGGCCGGCTATCAGCCGCCCACAGCAATCAGCCGCCGCCCCAGCTCGCGCAGCAACCTCAGCCCGCAATGCTCGAAATCGGCAAAGATCATGATCGTCGCCGCCTGATAGTTCATCGTTGCCACCCAGGCCAGCGCCCGTGCCGGCCAGGCCCGGAGCGGCTTCTCACCGCCCCGCCAGCGGTCCCAGCCGCGCTGCATCGCCAGCGCCGCCGCCTGTGACACTCCCCATGCGAGAAAGGAGCTGCTCGCGCCGTGCCAAACCGCGCAGAAGCCGAAGACCGCCGTGTAGGTCAACCAGGCGCTGCGCCGATTTCCGCCCAGCGGTATGTAGATGTAGTTCCGCAGCCAGCCGCCGACGGTGACGTGCCAGCGCCGCCAAAAGTCGCGCACGCTGAGGGCGAGCGGCAACCAGTTGAAGTTGTTCGGCACAGGCAGGCCGAGCCAGTGGCCGATGGCCGCGGCCAGCTCGTTGTAGGTCCACAACAGGAAGTAAATCTGCACCGGAACCAGGTAGAGCGCCGCCGCGAGCTGCGCGGTCGCAAAGCGCTCGGGCGTTGCGAAGACATCGCCGCCCTCCGCGAGTGGGCGCGGCAGCAGACCGGCGGTGAGGAAAAGCCCGCTCGCGCCGAGCAGGCAGAGGCCAAACCGCTGCATTCCCGCCCTGCCGTTAGGACCATGTCGCGGCGACCACGCTTGAAACGCCTCCGCAAACGACGCGAGCGAAACCACAGGCCCCAACCGCATGATCGGTGGATAGAACAGCCATGTGAGCCACACGCTTGTCGGCGGCAACGGCGCGAGCGGCGCCTGGCGGGCGCATTCCACGCCCCACGCGATCAAGCGCAGATAGAAATAGGCGAAGCCCACATTGTGCAGCGGCGCCATGCGCGACGGATACCACGGCGGATGCGGCCCTAGCCAAAGCGGCAATATCAGCGCCGTCAGCCCCAGCCAGACGGCGGCGATCATCGCGCCGGCCGACAGCGCGCCATTGTGCCGCAGGCGACGCAGCATGAGGATGAAAAGCACCCCCACACAGACGCCGCCGCCGAGCGCGAGCGTCGTAGCCGGGCGCAGCGTCAACGTCAACCAGATCAGCGAAGTCGCGATGACGGCAAAGGCCGGATTCCAACGCGCCAGCAGCAGCGCGACGGGAATCAACGGCACAAACGCCAGCAGCCCAAGCGGACCGGCGAATAGTTCCGTGCGCGAAAGCGGCCGCTCGGCCAGCAACGGATTGAAGAGCGCGGGCCAATTCGTGAGCCAGTCGGGTGCCAATGCGAGCAACGCGCCAAAATCCACGCCGAAACTTTACCGGCGATAACCGCCGCGGACGAATGCCGACGCGTGGCGATCCACAAAGCGATCGCGCCGTGTTGTTGGGCCTGTTCGTAATATGACCGTCATGTCGGTGAAAGCGGGCTGCGCTTGAGCGGGCTCCGGCGGTGTTGGGGTGATACCGGTTTGCAGCCTGTCAATGACGAGCAAGCCGCGGGCTTAATACCGCCGGCAATCGCATTTTCAGAATCGCTCAGTCGCTTGGCGGAGCCACGACCGTAGGATGGCAGAGCCGCGACCGTGAGGGAGTGGTTAGTGTTCCGTCAAGTTTGAATTTTCGGATGAAGTGGATAAGAGCTTGGCGTCACGGCGTGAAATTTGTGCCTATGTTTGTTGTAGGACGCACGGGCCGGAGGCCCATGCTACCCTCGTTTCGAACCCGCAATTTCAAGTGTGACGAAGCACTAGTGTTCCGTCAAGTTTGAATTTTCGGATGAAGTGGATAAGAGCTTGGCGTTACGGCCTGAAATTTGTGCCTTCGTTTGTCGTAGGACGCACGGGCCAGAGAGCTCGTGAACTTTTTGCCGGCTCGGATTCTCGCTTTC
>CAYQLG010000088.1:0-18377 GCA_964418235.1 uncultured Planctomycetales bacterium | reverse complement strand
CAACAAAAATAGCAAGATGTCCCGGAGTATTTCGACAGCCTCTCACGGTCGCGGCGCTGCGGTTTGGCGGAGCCGCGACCGTGAGGGAGTGGTCCGGTTCTGCCGGTTGCTCCGCTTCCTGACGGTCGCGGCTCTGCTTGCGGTCACGGCTCTGCCGGCATCTTCAAACCTCGCACATGACGCCGCGCAGATGCGATCAGCGGTTCGTCCTCGCCGCAATCCGCCCGTCTGCCCCGCGCTGATACACTCTCGCCATGAACCCAACCCATGCAACGCGCGGCGGTCGGCGGTTTGTCATCCTTGTCGGCGACGACTACGAAGACCTTGAGTTGTGGTACCCCCTGCTGCGGCTGCGCGAGGCGGGCGCGCAGGTCGTCGTCGCCGGCCTGGAGGCGGGCCGGCGCTACGCCGGCAAGCACGGCTATCCGTGCGTCTGCGAAGCCGCGATCGCGTCGCTTTCCGCGAATGACTTTGATGGGATCATCCTGCCCGGCGGCTGGATGCCCGACAAGGTGCGGCGCGACGGGGCCACGTTGCAGCTCACCCGGCAGCTTGCGGAAGCGGGCAAGCTCGTTGCGGCGATCTGCCACGGGCCATGGATCGCGATCTCCGCCGGCGTGGTGCGCGGCGTGCGCATGACCGGATCGTTGGGCATCAAGGACGACCTGATCAACGCCGGCGCGCTGTGGGAGGACCGCGCGCTCGTGCAAGATCGCAACTTCATCTCAAGCCGCAAGCCGGACGATCTGCCGGTCTTCGGCGCAGCGCTGGTGGCCTGGATCAACGGCCAGCCAAGCGCGAAGCCGAGCGCGCCGTAGCATCGCCCCTCTGTGACCGACGGCGCACTGTAGCGTCGGCCCTCTGTGGCCGACGGCGTTTGGGGCCGGCGCTAGGCTCCCGCCCGCCCCAGTTTTACGCGGCCAAGGCAGCTGTACAGCCCCATCGCCGCCGTCATCGCCATCCCACGTTCCAACCTTCCCACCTTCCCACGTTCTCACCTTCTCACGTCCCGTGCGTCGGCCCTCTGTGGCCGACGGCGTTTGGGGCCGGCGCTAGGCTCCCGCCCGCCCCAGTTTTACGCGGCCAAGGCAGCTGTACAGCCCCATCGCCGCCGTCATCGCCATCCCACGTTCCAACCTTCCCACCTTCCCACGTTCTCACCTTCTCACGTCCCGTGCGTCGGCCCTCTGTGGCCGACGGCGTTTGGGGGCCGGCGCTAGGCTCCCGCCCGCCCCATCATTGTCACCGCACCGCTTGTGAGGCAGCAGAACGTGAGCAATATGCCCCCCAGCGCCACCCAGCCGCGCCATTCGGTCGCGCGCGAAATCACCAGGCAGATGATCGCGCAAATGAAGCTCAGAATCGGAAAGATCACCAGTGCCGGACTGAGCAAGCCAAGACTGATCTTGCCGGCCGTGCTTTTTTCCAGCTTCTCCGCGAGCTCTTTCTGCCATTCGGCCATGATCGGCTGCGGATCGGCCCCCGGTGGAAGCAGCGGCATCGGCGCATGCGACAGCACTACGATCATCGATGCCACGACACACGCCGCCATCAAACCCAGGCAGATGAGGGCTGCGTTGCCAAACCGTTGCCCGCGGCGCCGACGGGCCAGGTCTTCGGCGGACACGCTCGGCAGGCCATATCCACCTGGCAGGCCATACGGAGGCGGCGGGGGTGGATAGCGCGTCGGGTCAAAACCGGCGTCAGGTGGAACATACGATCCGGGCGGTGTTGACCCCGGACCGATCGAACCAGGTCCGCTCGGCGGAGCCGTAGGGGCGGTGGCGGGCCGTGCCGTTGGTGGTGCGCCGGGCGTAAAGGTCGACGCAGTTGGTACCATCACAACACGTCGGCAGTAAGGGCACCCCGCGGGCCGACCGGCCAATTCGTCATCCACTTCAATGGGCTGCGCGCACCCGGGACAATAGAACTGAATCGCCATAAGGCCTATTCATAGCGCAACGCATCGACCGGATCAAGCCGGCTGGCCTTGATCGCGGGATAGATTCCGCTTGCGACGCCGACGACCATCGGTGTAATCAGCGCCACCAGAATGACCACCGCTGTGATCTCGGTCTTGAACAGCCCCTGCGGCACTTTATGGAGCAGATCGGCGAACATGACGCCCAGCAACAGACCGAAGCCGCCGCCGAGCAGACTGATGATCAGCGACTCCGTCAGAAACTGCATCAAGATGTCGCCGCGCCGCGCGCCGCAGGCGATGCGCACGCCGATCTCGCGCGTGCGCTCCGTGACGGAAACGAGCATGATGTTCATGATGCCGATGCCGCCGACGACCAGGCTAATGCCGGCGATGCTGTAAAACACGATCCCGAAAATCATCGTGACCTGATTGACCTGTTGCAGCGCCTCTTCCTGGTTGTAAATATCGAAATCGTCCGGCTGGCCCGGGCGGATCTTGTGAGCGACGCGCAAGACGCCGGCGACTTTTTTCTGCAAGTCGCTCACGGCGGTCGGGTCGGTGCTGGCGATGGTCAGACGACTCAGGAACTTGCGATTGAAAAAACGCTTCAGCCCCGCCTGGATCGGCAAATAGACGGTCTCATCGGCGTTCAGAAAGCCGAGGTTGCCCTTCTTCTCCATCACGCCGATGACACGATAGCTCACGCCGCGAATCTTGACGGCCTGTCCGGTCGGGTCGTCGCCGCTGAAGAGCTTTTCCGAGACTTTGTTGCCGATCAGGATGACGTTGGCGAGGGAATCATTCGATTCCTGGCGGGTGAAAATGCGGCCGCGCTCGGCGTTGTACGAGTTGATTTTGAAATACTCGTCGGAAGTCGCGACGATCGAGAAGTTGTCGCTCTTCTGAAAGCGCTTGACCACCTCGAAACCAGTGGCCTCGGGGGCGACGCTCTCCACATCCGTGGGCAGCTCGCGCAACAGCGTGTCGATGTCGCCGGGCACCAGCGTCTGGGAAGCGCCGACCGACCGGCCCTCGACGCGCGCCACCGCCGGCACGACATAGACGACATTGGCGCCGAGCGACTTGAAGCGTTTGAGAATATCGTTTTTCGCGCCCTCGAGAATCGACATGCACGCCACGACCGAAGCCACGCCGATCAGCACGCCGACCGTCGCCAGCAACGAGCGCAGAAAGTTGGATTCAAGACTGCGCAGCGCGGTGAAAAGCAGGCGGAGGTAAAACATCGCGAGACGGAGTGTACCGGACGGGTCAGCGGAGACAGCCGGGCGCTGTCAGGAATTGTCGGCCAAGTCATGCGCCGGCCGGCAACCGATCGTCCCCGCGCCACGCGCCGTGTCGTTCCACAATGGCGCGGCAAACTCAGCGGATGTAGCAGAGCGATCGCGCGCCACGCCGTTCACGCGCGGTCGAGCACGTCGGACAATTTCGCCAACAGGGCCTGCAGCGCCTTACCGCGATGGCTGATCGCATTCTTCTCTTCTGGTGACAGCTCGGCCATGGTGCGATCCAGCTCGGGAATGAAGAAATGCGGGTCGTACCCAAAGCCGCCCGTGCCACGGCCTTCAAGGATCACCCGGCCTTCGCATGTGCCCGACGCCTCCGCCAGCACCTCGCCGGGCTTGGCCAGTATCAAGACACACCGATAGCGCGCCGTGCAAAGCGCCGGCGCGACACCTTTGAGCTGTCGGCAAAGATAGCTGTTGTTGGCCTTGTCGTCGCGCGGCCGCCCCGCAAAGTAGGCCGACTGAACCCCGGGCAACCCTTGCAGCAGATCGACTTCCAGCCCCGAATCATCCGCCAGCGTCCACGCGCCGGTTTGGGCGGCGTAATATAAGGCCTTGTGTCGGGCGTTCTCGAGAAAAGTCCGCCCAGGTTCATCCGACTCGGCGATCGCAGGATAGTCCGTGAGGTTCTGCCAGCGTATCCGATTCGCGAGTAGGGAAAACTCCGGGGCCTGACAAAGGCGAACGATCTCTGCTAGTTTTCCCGCGTTCTTTGTGCCGACAACGACTGAACGCATATCCAACTCGCTACCTTAGCGCAACCGTAGTAGGGTTCTAAGGGCCGAGCGGCGCCGTTACCTTTCGGCGCGGCGCCACCCCAAACTGTTCGCGGGCTTGCGCCGCGGGAATCACCACTGGAAACGATGGAACCGGCTGCCGTTTGGTCACTGCACCGGTCTGGCTGTCGCGCTGCACTTCGTTGAGCTGATGCCCATTGTGCAAACTCACGGGATACTTGGCCTGCACCTTCAGCATGCGCTCATCGACGATTTGCCGAACCGCGGTGGGCAACCCGCTCAGGGCATCCTCGCGCGTGGTGTCGATGATCGACCGCTTCGGAAACAGCCCGACATACACCGAGCTGTTGGAAGCCCCATGATGATAGTACGCCTCATCGCCTTCCTTGCGCAAGAGCGCACAATACTCTTCGGCGGCGGCGCGGCGCTTTCGAAGCTGCTCATTGTTGTAAAACACCCCGACGTGCAGCGACCAATAGGCGTCGGCCTGCGTCACCCGCTCCAAATCCCACTCGGGGTGTTTCGATTGCAGCGTCGGGATCGCGTCCATCGAAGCATCGAGGAAGGGCCAGACGGTGCGCCCGTCCGATTGCAGGCTTAACTCACGAATCAGCTTTAGCTCTGGCAGATGATTGGGCTTGTAGCGCTCCACGTTGCCGAGGGCGTCATATTCACGCCGATACTTGCCGTAATAGATGATGCTCTCATCCGCGTCATGGTGCACATAGACGAGCTCACCCTTCAACCCCGGCACTTTGCGGAGCAACGCGCCATAGCCGTCGGCGACGCGCCGCTGATCCTGGCCGCGCAGGCCGCCGCAACGGATCGTCCAGATTTCCTCTTCACCCTTTGCATCGAGGATCGGGGCCGGCACGGATCCATCGGTCTTGCAGCCAACCAGAATCCACGAGGCGGAGAAGGCCAGCAGCAGCGCAACCGCACGCCCCACCCTGTTGCAAACGCTAAGCCCCTTCGCCCGCGCCGCTGGCGCGGCCGAATCCACACACGTGCAGACGTTGACTTGCGGAATGGTCACGTGATTGCGGCCCAAACCCAATCCACGCATGGACGCGATCGCGGCCACACGCAACGTGTGGCTCGAACTCGACGCTGATTTCAGATCTGTTCGCACCGCGTGCAAATCCAAGTCTCCCCATTCAGGCCGGCGCCTGGCAACGATAGCGCGGAGCATTTCCAACTCCCCGCGACAACCAGAGCCTATCCCATGTACATGCCGCCATTCACGTTGATGACCTCACCCGTGACATACGCCGAGAGCGGATGCGTCAGATAGCGCACCGCCGCGGCGACCTCCTCCGGCTTGCCGAGCCGGCCCACGGGCGTCTGCAGCTTGATGGCATCCAGCGCCGCCTCCGGCACGCCCGCGGTCATGTCCGTCTCGATGAAGCCGGGCGCAACCGCGTTGACCGTCACGCCCTTCTTCGCCACTTCGCGCGCCAGCGTGCGCGTCAGCGCGATCAGCCCGCCCTTGGCCGCGGCATAGTTGCTCTGGCCGAAGTTGCCCATCTGCCCGATCACCGACGTGATGAAAACGACGCGCCCCCAGCCGGTCTCGTACATGCTGGGGAGGCATTCATGCGTCACCATCGCCGGACCGGTCAGGTCGACGTCGAGCACCTCCTGCCACAAGGCTTGCGTCATCTTGGTGAAGCTCTTGTCGCGCGTGATGCCGGCGTTATTCACAAGAATCTGAATCGGCCCGAGATCCTGCTTGATCGCCGCGATCATGGTGTGATTTTCGGCGTCATTGGCGATGTTGGCCTTATAGGGGAACGCCTTGCGGCCGCGCGCACGGATCAACTCGCACGCCTCTTCGGCCGGCTGCGGGGAAGAAGCGTAGTTCACCGCGATATTCGCGCCGTCCTCGGCCAGCGCCAACGCAATCGCGCGACCGATGCCGCGCGACGCGCCCGTTACCAACGCCACCTTGCCTTCGAGCGGAAGCATTCCAGCACTCCTCACACGATTTCATTGACTATGTTGTTTACGATCGCTGCGTCAAGCGCCACGAGCGCGACACGGACAAAACCAACTCCCCCAACGACATCAGCCTCCCCCAACCTCCTCTCAATGACATCATTCTGGGATAGTGTATCGCGCCAACGACCGCTTGGCCATCCCCGGCGTCGACTCAGTTCCGTCCAAGCCGGAGCATGGACCACCCCCCGCCCACCGCCCCGCCGGGATGCGGTCTCCCCAGCAGCGCCGCGCCCGTCAGCAGCGCCGCGCCCGTCAGGAAGCGGTCTTCCGAGCCGAACCGCGCCCGTCAGGAAGCGATTCGGGTCGATACACGCCGGATCAACCCGATCGAATCGACACGAAGCTTACGCGCACGCAGACAAGTCTCGATCCACCCGCAGCGCCAAGTCGGTCTTTGACCGATCGATCATCGCAGATTGGGTCTACCCTTCGTCGCTCCGTCGCTCCATCGCGCCGTCGCTCCGTCGCTATTCCGGGCCGTTGCAGAATCGAATCACTCCCTCACGGTCGTGGCTCCGCCAAGCAGCGCTCCCGGGCGGCCGGCCGCGGTCTTCACTTTCGGGCTGAATCCAGTAGGCTCGCAGCATGATGACGATTTCCGCCTCCCTCCTGCTGGCCGCCGTACAACAGCCCGCGCTGGTCTGGATTTCGCCGTTCGTCGCGTTGCTGCTGGCGATCGCGATATTGCCCTTAATTCCCCGAGTAGACCACTGGTGGCATCATAACCGCAACAAGCTGCTGATCGCGCTGGTGCTCTCCGCCTTCACGCTTGCGCATTACTACCTGCGCGGCTTCGGCTACGGTCATGGCGAGCACAGCTCCACACCCGGCTGGCCGACCGTCGTCAGCGTACTCCAACACGCCCTGGTCGATGAGTTCTTTCCCTTCATCACCCTGCTGTTCAGTCTTTATGTCATCGCCGGCGGCATCGTCGTCCGCGGCGACCTGCGCGCAACGCCGCTCGTCAACACCGCGATCCTCGCCATCGGCGGCGTCCTCGCCAACGCGATCGGAACGACCGGCGCTTCGCTCCTGCTGATCCGCCTTCTGCTCAAGACCAATTCCGAACGCACGCACGTCGTGCACACCATGGTCTTTTTCATCTTCATTGTCAGCAACATCGGCGGCTGTCTGCTCCCGATCGGCGATCCGCCGCTGTTTCTGGGCTATCTGCGCGGCGTGCCGTTTTTCTGGACGCTGGTGCTGTGGAAAGAGTGGGCCGTCATGCTCGGGCTGATGCTGGCGACTTACTTCGTCATCGATTGGGTGAAGTTTCGGCAGGAGCCGCCGATAGCCCATGCCCTCGACGCCGCCCGGCGTGAGCGGCTCTCCGTCGCCGGTCTGAGCAACGTCCTGTGGCTGATCGGGGTCGTGGCGGCGGTGGCGCTGCTCGTGCCCGGAAAAGCGCTGCCCGGAACGACGTGGATCATTCCTCCCTATCTGCGCGAAGGGGTGCAGCTCGCTTGCGCCGCATTGTCGCTGGCGCTGACCTCCGGTCGCCTGCGGCGGGAAAATGAATTCAACTATGTCGCCATCGGCGAAGTGGCGTGCCTGTTCATCGGCATCTTCATCACGATGCAGACGCCGATCGAGTTGCTCCATGGCCTGGCGCCGCGCATCGCCGCCAGCGACTATACGCAACCGTGGGTCTTCTTCTGGGCGACGGGCCTGCTCAGCAGCCTCCTCGACAACGCTCCGACATACGTGGTGTTTTTCGAGACGGCCAATCACCTCACGCACGCCGCCGGGCCGGGCATCGTGCGGCTCGTCGACGGCAATTTCATCCGCGAGGATTTGCTGATTGCGATCAGTTGCGGCGCGGTCTTCATGGGGGCCAATACCTACATCGGCAACGGCCCGAACTTCATGGTCAAGGCCATCGCCGAACAGGCCGGCGTGAAGATGCCGAGCTTCTTCGGCTATCTGCTCTGGTCGGGGCTGATCCTGCTGCCGCTATTTGTGATCATTACGTTGATCTTTTTCCGCTGAGCGCGACGCGCGGCTGCGCCGCGGTGCTGAAGCGCCTCCGCACGCGCTGTAGTGTCTGCCCTCCGTGGCCGGGTGGAGCAGGCATCCTGCCAGCTCTGTCGTGTTGGCCCTCTGTGGCCGACGGCGTCTGCAACCCGACTCATACACCCGCCCGACCCGGCGTTGCGGACGGATCCCCAACGCTACTGCCCATGTCGTCGGCTTGAGCGATGAACCGGTGGCCGCCCTTATCACCTTCGCACCTGATCACGATAGAATCGACGGGCGACGTGCCGAAGTGGCGCAACCCTACGCTGCGCGCAGCACGATCAACACCGTCGCCAACCCCAGGAAAATCCCGAAGCCGGCAATATCGGTGATCGTCGTCAGAATGATCCCCGCCGACTGCGCCGGGTCGAGCCGGCAGCGATGCATGACCCACGGCACCAGCGCGCCCGAAATCGTCGCCAGCAACATGCTCGTCAGCAGCGCCGTTCCGAGCACGGCCGAGAGCAGCGCATCCTGCCACCACAGGTAGCACCCTGCGGCCGCCACCGCGCCCACCGTCAACCCCGCGCCCAGGCCGATCAACGTCTCGCGCCCGACGATCGCCAGCAGGCCCAGCCCGCGCAATTGCCCCATCGCGATCGCGCGGATCATGACCGCCATCGATTGCAGACCAGTGTTGCCGGCCTGCCCCGCGACGACGCCCTGCAACACGGCGAGCACCGCCAGTTCGGCGATCACCTTTTCGAACGCGCCCACCACTGCCGCCGCCGCGAATGCCGTCACCAGATTGATCAACAGCCACAACGTGCGGCGTTGCAGGACCAGCGCCACCGGCGAGTCGATGCGCTCATCGGCGCCGGCGCCGACCATGCGCTGAATGTCCTCGGTCGCTTCCTGCTCGAGCACCTCCACCGCATCGTCCACCGTGACAATGCCCAGCAGTCGATCGCCCTCATCGACCACCGGCAGCGCCAGATAGCCATATTTTGTCAGCAGCGAAGCGACGTGCTCGCGATCTTCATCGGCGCGCACGCGCAGCACGTTGCGAATCATGATCTGAGCGAGCGTCTGACTCGTATCCGCAAGGATCAGATCGCGCAGCGACAGCACCCCGACCAGCCGGTTCTCATCATCCACCACGTAGGTGTAGTAGATCTGCTCACTGCGATGGGCCAGCTCGCGCAGCCGGGCGATCGCCACCGGCGCGGGCAAATCCAGCGGCAGGGCCGTGACGCGCGGCGACATAATGCCGCCCGCCGTGTCGGGCGGGTAACGCAGCAGTGACTCCACCTGCGCGCGCGGCTGTGCGGGCAGGGCCGCGAGCAGCTCGCGCCGCTCCGCCTGGGGCAAGGTTGCGATCAGGTCCGCTGCATCATCCGGCTGCATCAGTGCGACCGCGCGGGCCGCCACATCGGGCGCCAGCTCGTGGAGAACCTCCTCCGCATCTGACTCCGTCATTTCCTGGAGGGCATCGGCGGCCTGCTCCGGCGGAAGCGCCTTGAGCATGTCGGCGCCCTGCTCCGGGGGCAGATCGGCCAGCATTTCCGCAATGTCGGCGGGATGCTCGAGGGCGAAGGGGTCGCTGCGCGAATCGGAGGCGTCGGACATGACGCTACGCTGCGCCGCGCGCTCGGTTGAGGCGGAGGGCGCATCCGGTTCACCGGTTTGCAGCGCACCGCTCACGGGCGGCTGGTCCGCGTTCTGCGGGGATGGCGGTGAGTGTTCGGAATCAGCCCGGCTCATCAGCCGTCATGATAGGGGTGACGGCGCGTGCGCCTATGGTCACGGCTTCGTGATTCACCGGCGCACCCGCGCCGGATCGACCATCGCGCGCGCCGCCGGCAGCAGGCATCGCCGGTACAGCCGCCGCCGCGGCGTCAGCCGCCGAGCGGGCGGAGATCAGATCATGTAACCGGCGCATCTGCCACGCTGCTAAGACAAACATGGCCGCCGCCAACGAAAACGGCACGAGTAAGCTGCCCGTGAGCTGATAGAGCAGCATCGCCAGCAGTTGCCCGACAACTGCGCGAAAACCGACCAGCGTCGCGTGGATCGCGACATAGTGCGCCGCGCGCTCCGGACTGCCGGCGAGCGCGACCGGACCGAGCATCCAGCCCATCTGCACGCCCGCCATGCCGATGCCGTACCACGCCGTAATCAGGGCGACGTCCAGCACGCCGCGCGAAAGCAGCAAGCCGATCGGATAGAGCGCGAGCAGGGCAAAGGCCAGCGCCGACGTGCGCACCGGCCCGATCCGGTCATTCAGCCAGCCGAGTGGATAGATGCAGACCAGCATCGAGCAATTGAGCGCGACCTGCGTCGAATTGGCATACTCCGGATAGCTCATCTGGAGGTACTTGTCGGCGAAGATCGGCAGCAGCGCATGCCCGGCCATCCAGCCCATGCCATAGGTCATGAAGGCCTGCTCATAGCGCAGAAAGATCGGATCGGCCCGCAGCAAGCGATGCATGCCCAGCACCGGCTCAAGCCATTCGCGCCATGAAACGCGCCGCGGAGGGAGATCGCCGGTCACCACTGGCGCCGCGGCTGCGGCGTCAGCGGTCGTGCCGCCGCCTTCCGCCGCTGGCGCCCCCGTGCGCAACGCGGGGCGTGCGGCGTCGGCGCGATCCATCCGCCGAATCAAACCCGTCAACAGCAGAATGCCCAGCGCCTGAATGGCGGCGCATATCGGCAAGACATAGCGAAATGCCTGTCGATCGTGCTCGAGCAGCAAGCCAAAAGCCCATGCGCCGCCCATCGCGACGAGGATTTTGGCGACGTTGGTCACCCCAAAGACGCGGCCGCGCCGCTCATCGCCATAGAAGCGCCGCAGCAGGTGGCCCTCCAGCCCCGGCCAACCGGCCTGTCCCACCGCCGCGATCCAATAGAGCACGAGGAATTGGGCCAGGTCCTGAGCCAGCCCGATTGCCGCCAGCGGCCCGGCCATCAACAGCCAATAGACCCACAAATAGCGCGTCGTGCCGATGCGCTTGAGCGCTTCATTCCAGAAGATCGACAGCGCCAGAAACGTCGGAAAGGCCGCCGTGATCAGCGTCGTCTGCCATTCGCGGGCGGCGAACTCGCGCCGCGCCAGAATCGGCATGATCGGAATCAGACTGAAGCCAAGCCAGATCAGCGACGTGGCCAGCACGTGCCGTGTCAGCAATGTTCGCGGCGAAAGCTGGGAAACAGGGTCGGAAATCAGCATGGCTCCAGCGGCGCGGCCGCCGTCGGTTGCCATCCGCGCGAAAGACGAAAAATCCGCACCCGCTGACAGCGCGTCGAATGGCGCAGGGCGCCCTTCGCCCAGTTCCATCGCCGACCGGCGCGCCGCCCCGAATCACGCTCGGCCAGCGGCGCGCTAGAGCACAAACTGACTGCGCTCCTCGTCGCTGATGATGTCGGCCAGCCGAATGCGGACGTAGTCAACGTCGATTGTGACCTCTTTGTTGATCGCGTCGGAGGCGTTGTACGCGATCTCCTCCACGACCTTCTCAATAATCGTATACAACCGCCTCGCGCCGATGTTTTCGAGCAATTGGTTGGCCTTATAGGCCATCTCCGCCATTTCGACGATCGCCTCCGGCAGGAACGTCAGCGCGACGCCCTCCGTCGCGAGCAGCGCCACCTGCTGCTTGATCAGCGCGTTTTCCGGCTCGGTCAGAATGCGGTGATAGTCCTCGGCGCTCAGGTCGCGCAGCTCGACGCGAATCGGGAAGCGCCCCTGCAACTCGGGCATCAGATCCGCCGGCCGTGATTGCGTAAACGCGCCCGCCGCGACGAAGAGAATGTGATCCGTCCGCAGCGGTCCATAGCGCGTGCTGACCGTCGTTCCCTCCACCAGCGGCAGCAGGTCGCGCTGCACGCCCGTGCGCGAAATCTCCGGCCCGCTGTCGGACCAGCCGCCGCAGAGCTTGTCGATCTCGTCGAGAAACACGATGCCCTGCTCCTCGCAGCGGCGCAGGGCCGATTGGTGCAGGCTGTCCTGATCGACCAGCCGGTCGATTTCTTCCTGCGTGAAATGCTCGAGGGCCTCGCGCAGCGGCAGCTTCCGGCGTTTCGAGCGATTGGGCATCATGCGCTGCATGAGCTGCTCAAATTCCGGCCCCATCTGATCGAGGCCGATGTTCGTGATGACGTGCATCGGCAGGCCGCGCTCCTCCAAATCCAACTCGAGCGAGCGATCGGCCAGCGCCCCGCTGCGCAGTTGCTCGCGCAGCTTTTCGCGCGTGCGGCGGCGGCGCTCGGCCTGCTCCAGCCCGGCGTCTGCGCTTTCGTCTTCGGCCCCGGGCAGCAGTTCGTCGAGCACGCGCTCTTCGGCGCTGGCGCGGGCCCGCTCGCGCAGGGCATCGGCCGCTTTGGCCCGCTCGAGGCTGACGGCCCGCTCGACCAGGTCGCGGATGATGCTGTCCACGTCGCGCCCGACATAGCCGACCTCAGTGAATTTCGTCGCTTCGATCTTGATGAAGGGGGCGTCGACCAGTTGCGCGATTCGTCGGGCGATCTCGGTCTTGCCCACGCCGGTCGGGCCGATCATCAGGATGTTTTTGGGGCAGATGTCTTCGCGCACGCTGAGCGGCAGTTGCAGCCGGCGCCAGCGATTGCGGATCGCGATGGCGACGGCGCGCTTGGCGTCATCCTGACCGACAATGTGCCGGTCCAGCAGGTTCACAATCTGTCGCGGGGTAAGGTTGTTCATCGACGCCCGAATCCTCCACAGATCGGTAATCGTATCCGATGGCGGATTGATTCTCCATCAGCATCTTTGCGGCATGGCCAAACCATACCCGCAAACCGAACCGCGCCCGCAAACCGAACCGCGCCCGTCAGGAAGCGATTCGATTCCGTTAGCACCTCAACCAACCCACCCCCTCAGCTTCCCGCATCAACGTCATTTCTATCTGCTCTTTGTGCGCACACCCGGATCGCAACAGCGCCGTATGCGCATCACAGCAGCGACCAGCTCAATAGCGACCGGCTCGATTCCAATCGCTTCCTTACGGGCGCGGTTCGGCTTGACCGCTTATTCCCATGCTCGGCTCGACCCGCAACCACGGCGTCGCCCACCACCGCATGTCGGAAACATCCGCGGATGACGCGCGTGCGTGGACGCGGTATAGTCGCTTCGGCGAGAAACTCGCCCGCCGGCGGCGCGCGGCGCGCCGCGGCGGATGGCCGCGGATGGAGGAGCGTGCAGTCATGGCTGTGCCGAATGATCGCAAATATCTGAAGTCACACGAGTGGTTCAAGGTGGACGGCAAGATCGTCACGATCGGCATCACCCAATTCGCCGCCGACGAGCTGACCGATATCACATATGTCTCGCTGCCCGCCGTCGGCAAGCCGATCACCGCCGGCGCGAGCTTCGGCGAAGTCGAATCGGTCAAGGCGACCAGCGACCTCTATACGGCGGTCACCGGCGTCGTGAAAGAGTTGAACACGCGCCTCGACAATGAGCCGGAACTGGTGAACAACGACCCCTTCAACGCCGGCTGGATGGTCAAGGTCGAATGCGCCGACCTCACGCCGCTGAACGCCCTGATGGACGGGCCGGCGTATGACAAGTCGATTGGATAAGGCAGGGCTGCTCATTTCGCGCAAAAGCGCGACCTTCGGTCGCTTCCGACGATGGGCCGTGACGCCGCAATAGTCGCATCTTGCACCGCGGTTCGACTTACCGAGCGTAGCCGTTGGGCCCTGCCCTAATCACGCCGGATTTTTCGTTCATATCGTGCGTCGATGCAAAAAAATCGCTGGCGCGTAACAGGTCGCTGCCGCTGATTTCCGCTTGAACATACCGCCGGCAATCCGACGCGGGGGCGACGATCACCAGCGCCTCGGGTTCCATGTGATTCAAATGGGTACTGCCCGTCGTCACTCTGCCAAAGAGCAGGATCATCCCGTAATACTCGAAGTCGCTTTGAGAGAAGCACTCGTGCAAGAGCCGAACAGTCGGCAAAAAGGCCTCATCGGCCACGCTGGAAAAACCCGCCAGCGGCGATTGGTGTGCCCCGCTCGCCACCCCACGAATCAGGATTGCGGGCTGGCCGTGGTGCTCCGCAACTTCAATGGGCAGCCCATCAACAGATATAAAAGCCGCGGGTTCCTTCCCAATCTTGTCGCACTCACGAAAGAATCGTGTGATCGCCGGGGCATGCCTGTCCGCGAGTCTCATCACTGGCCCGGCTTGCTGGCGACTCTCGGGGACAAGCAGCAACGCCAGATAACGAGCGATCTGCTGATTCGAGCGCAAATGCGTCTTGTCTTTTGCAAGCAGGACGGCCTCACGATAGGCCGGCTTGTCTTTCATCGCGCGCGCTGCTGTTTCAACGACCGACTCTAGCTTGTCAGGCCGGTTCGCGCGCAGCCCGCGCACGACCTTGCAGCGCGGGCACGCGATCCGGCCTCGGTCACAAGACGGGCAAAGCCCTCTCCGCCGAACAACGCCTGTGCGCTGGCAGGAGCCGCATTGAACCTCACCCCGATCGCAGGCCGTACATGGGCGCTGGCCGCCTTGGCATTGCTGGCAGTCGGCGTGATAGGTTCTCAATTGCTTCCAAGGACCGCTGCCCGAGGTTGCCGACTTCTCGATCTTGCCGCTGCCTTTGCAGCGAACACACGTCGTGGTCTTGGCTCCACGGCAATTTCGACATGCGTGCTTTCCGGCGCCTTTGCACTTGTCGCAAGCCACTGTGAGATCAGCCTTGTCCCACTGCCCTTCACACGCATGACATGTTGCCGTATCAGCGCCCGCGCAGGTCGGACAGTCGGCCAGCCCCATGCCGGCCATCAACACAACGGTGACGAGCGAGACAATTGTCATTTTTCACCCTTCTGCAAGTGTGCCCGGCGGGCATCGTTTCAGCACCGGGCTGTAACCCGCGCATCGTTTACGAGTGATCGCAGGATGGACCCTGCCCGAACCTTACGGTTCAATTCTGGACAGCTCCATATCCCGCTGCGACGACATGAACAGTCGCGCGAGAATCAGCGATCCGAAACTCGTGCAAATCAGACCAAGCCCGGGGTCAATCCAACAACCGCGGCACCCGCGCTAAGAGCCAATCGGCTGACTCCGCCCGTCGATTACTTTTCACCCATTGCTCGAATCCGCCGCAGCAATTCACCCCGCGCCTCCGTTGCCGGGTCCAGCTCCAGCACGCGCCGATAGCACGTGGCCGCCTCGCCCGGGCGGCCGACGGCCGCTTCGGCGTCGCCCAAGCGGCGCAGGATCGCCGCATCTTCCGGGGCCGCCAGATGTGCCCGCGTCAGAAACGCCGCGCACGAGCGCACGTCGCCGTGCGCGGCATACCAGCCGGCGACCAGCGCACAGGTCCGCGCGCGCACCTGGCCGGCTTGCGCCGGGCGCAGCCGCGCCAACCCGCCGGCATAGTGCAATAGCGCCGCCGCGTCATGCGCCCGCGCCGCGATCTGCCAGGCGATTTCCCAGCAAGCTGCAGCGCGCTCCGCATCGGCAACGGTCGCCGCAGCCGCTGAGCGCGCCTCCGTGGCGGGTATCGCCGCCGATTGAATTTCAGCACCGCGCGCATTCGCCGACTGCCGCTCCGCAATCTGGGGCAGGATCTCGGCCTCATGCGCCCTCAAGACCGCCAGCGCCATCACCGAGCGGCCCGCCTGATCCCAGATGCGCGCGTGTAACAGGTGCAGCGCCGGATCATCCAGCCCCGCATCCAGCGCCCGCCGCACGCAGTACAAAGCCGACTCGCGCGGGCAGCACAGAAACCGCTCTGTCGAGCGCACCGTCGATTCGTCGCGAATCTCCCGCGCCGCCGCCGTCTGGTCGACCGGCTCCAGCAACAGCCAGGAGCCGGCGAACTGTCCCGCTCGGCCGCCGGGAATTTCGCGAATCTGTGTTTCGCCAAGCGCCTGACCCAACTCGAACCGGGCCGCCGCCATGCGCTGGGCCAGTTCCGGGCGCGGGCCATACGCGCGCTCCGCGTGCAGCGCCTCTTGCAACGCCAGCGCGGGCTGCCGCCGCGCAAGTCGTTCATCCATGATCGCCAGCAACTGAGAAAGCTCGGCCCGCCGATTGTGGAGGGCGCGATCGCGCGCTGTGCCCGCCCGCGCGGCGCTGTCGGGCGCAGCTGCATCTTTGTCGGCTGGCGCACCCGCGCGCGGGGCGCCGTCAGACGGCGGCGCTCCCGCGAGCGACCGCCAACTCAATCCGATCAGCGCAAGCACACAGAGCGCCAGTGCGCGGCGCAGCGCCATGGCCGGCCATATCACCGCCCCCATCCGCGCCGCGCGGATGCGCAGCGCGAACCGCCCGCCGGTTCCGTTCGCACGCGCAACGGGTAAGCCGCCGCGCTGAAACGATCGTTGGATGTCAGGCACTCGCCGCATGCGGATGATCCGTTACAATCGAAGCGTGCTGTACGAAACCGGCCTCGTCATGTTCTCCAGCCCTCGCCACACGACTCCATTGTGCGGTTTGCCGCGCAGGATCGCAACGCCATGATTGATCCGCACTCCTGTGAACGGCTCGATTTCCAGCGCATTCGCGAGCTGATTGCGAGCCTGGCGGCGTCGGGCCTGGGCAAGCGTCTGGCCGAGCACATCGAGCCAGTGACCAAGCCCGAGCTAATTCGTCGCTGGCTCAATCAGGTCCGCGAGTTGCTCGAACTCGCCGAAGACCGCGGCCTGCCCCCCTTCGGCGGCATCTCCGATGTCCGCGCGCTGATCGAGCGCTGCGCTCCTCCCTTGCGCGTCACCGTCGAGCAGATGGCCGAAATCGGTTCGACGCTCGCCGGCACCAAGGCCGTCGCGCAGTATCTCACCAATCTGCCGCCGGAGAAATTCCCCGAGTTGCAGCACCTTGCCGAGCGGCTGGGCGACTTTTCTCCGCTATCCGAGAAGATCGCGCGCGTGATCGACCCGCGCGGGATGGTTCGCGATGACGCCAGCCCCAAGCTGCTGCGCATTCGCCGCCAGATCGAGGAGAGCGCCGCGGGCATCCGCGAAACCGTCGAGAAGCTGCTGCGCGACCCCGGCGTGCGGCGGCTGCTGCAATACGCCAATTACACGTTTCACAACGATCGCATGGTGCTGCCGCTGCGCACCGAGTATCGCGGGCGCTTGCCGGGCATCATTCATCGTCATTCGGACAGCGGCGCGACGCTCTATGTCGAGCCGGCCCAGGCGGTCGAGCTCAACAATCAGGTCACCAACCTGCGCAGCGAAGAGGAAGAGGAAATCGGCCGGCTGCTTTGGGAGCTGTGCCACGAGATTCACCTCAACGAGGGCGAAATCCGCCGGACGCTCGACACGCTGGCCGTGCTCGATCTGATGACGGCCAAGGCGCGATTTGCCAAGACCTATCGAGCGCGCGTGCCCGACATCACCGACGAGGGCCGGCTGAACGTGCGCGGCGCACGCCACCCGCTGCTGGTGGAGATGGTGCAGCGCCGCAACGAAGCGGGCGAATTCGTCGAGCCGATCGTCCCGATTGATTACCGCCTCGGCGATGATTTCGACATGCTCATCGTCACCGGGCCGAACACCGGCGGAAAAACCGTCGCGCTCAAAACCGTCGGCCTGATCTCGCTGATGGCGCAGGCCGGCCTGCCCGTCACTGTCGCCGAAGGCACCACCATCGGCATCTTCGCCAATGTTCTGATCGACATCGGTGATGAGCAGTCGATGCAGCAATCGCTCAGCACGTTCAGCGCGCACCTGCGGCGGATGCTCGAGATGCTGCGACGGGCCGGGCCCAAGACCCTCGTCTTGATCGACGAATTGGGCGCCGGCACCGACCCCGACGAGGGCGCCGCGATCGGCCGCGCGATCCTCGACGATTTGCTGCGGCTGGAGTGTCGCTGCATCACGACGACGCACCTCGGCGCACTCAAGGGCTTTGCCCTGACGCGCCCGCGGGCCGAGAATGCGCGGGTCGAATTCGACGTCGAAACCCTACGACCGACGTATCACCTGCGCATCGGCGAGGCCGGCCAAAGCAACGCGATCGAAATCGCGCAGCGGTTGGGCATGCCCAAGCGGCTGGTCCTGGCCGCACGACAGAACCTATCGCGCGGCGCGCGGCAGATTCGCGCGGTGCTGGCCGACACCAGCGAGGTGAAACGTCAGGCCGAAAGCGCCCGCAGCGAGGCCGAGACGGCGCGCCTCGCCGCCGAACGAGCCGCCCACGAAGCCAACGAGGCGCGAGTCCGCTTCGAGCGGCAGCAGCAGGATTTCCAAACCTGGGTGCAGCGCGTCGTGCATTTGCGCCCGGGCGACGCGGTCCGCGTGCGCGGCTTCGACCGCGACGGCAAGATCGTGCGTATGCGGATCGATCATCACCGCGCCGAGGTCAACGTCGGCGCGTTCACGATCGAGGTGCCGCTGGGCGACGTGCTGCCGCCGGAGACGCCGCCCCCGCCCCCACGATCCCAGCCGGCGGCGCCCGATGCCAACATG
>CAYQLG010000087.1:0-18612 GCA_964418235.1 uncultured Planctomycetales bacterium | reverse complement strand
CTGGAGCTGCGCGCCGCGGCTCGCCTGGATCGCTGGCGCCGGGCGCCGATGTATTGCGCGCCATCGGCGGCGGCGTCCAGCGCGCTGCGGGCGCCTTCGGTTCCGGCGGCGTCAGCGGCGCGAATGGCGGGGGCGCGGCCGGTGGAAATCGAATGGTCACCACGTCCCGCGCTTCGTGCACCTGCGGCGCGCTCACATGACCCCCGCCGCCCAGAGCGCGCGTCGACGGAGCCGAGCCGGGGACCGTCACGGCGATTCCCGCGCGCTCCTTTGTATCAGCCGCGGAGGCGTCCGCACCGCCGCCGGTCGCGGCGCCGCCGAACCAACCGCGAATGCGGGCGGCATCGGTCTCGTCGATCAGCGCCTGGTAGTTTTTCAGCTCGAGCCCTTCTTCGGCGGCGCGCTCGATCAGTTCCTTGCTGCCGACGCCCAGCTCGCGTGCGAGCTGGTGGACGCGCAACTTGGCGGGCGCCGCGGCGACGGATGCGCCGGTCTCAACCTCGCTGCGGGAGGTCTTCTTCTTCGTGGTCTTGCGTGTGCTCTTGGTCTTCATATCGTTCTTCATTTCTTGATGGTTCCAATTCGGAAACTTCCGCGGCCGGGGCTGGCCCCGGCGGAGCGGAAGTCGGACAGGTCCAGTTCATGTTGGCTCGACAGACGCGGTGACCATAGGTCGCCTCCGCCAGTCCGAGCGAAACCAGAATCTCGCCGGGGCGTGCCGCCCCGCTCGCGAGATTCCACAGCGTCAGTTGCAATTCGCCGTTGCGCAGCGCGATCCCCGCGACAAATGGGCGGATGTCGATCTCGCGCGCCGGCTTGCCGGGGGCCGCACGGCGCGGCACCACCCAGCTTGTCGCCTCCAGCCGCGCGGCGATCCGAGCGGGAAGGCCCGCCTCGTCACCGGCCTGCAGGGCGATGGTGTACGTCACATCCGAAATACGCGGCGTCTGCAAGGGGAACGGCGTCGTCACGCCATGCAACGCCGCGCCCGCGGGCAGTTGCCCGCGCAGCGCCGCGGCCAGACTCTCCGCCGGACGCTCCGCGCTCAGTTCGACCAGGGCGAGCTGTCGCTCGGAGGCCATCGCGACGCTGCGCGGCAGTGCGATCGAGAATTTCGGGATCGGGTTGAACCCGCCCGAAAAACGCACCGGCCAACCAGCCCGGATCATCGCCCGCGCCAGCAGCCGAATCTCGTTGTGATGGGACAGAAAGCGCAAGTCGCCGCGAATCGCATATTCGACCGCCGCACGGACGCGCGGCGGCGCGGCGGCCGGCGGAGCGACGAGCGGCGACGGCGACGGCGGCGCGTCGGTCCACATCACGGATCCTCCGGAAAAACCGCGGTCAACTCTTCGCGCAGATAGTTGAACACCTGCCGGTCGTCATCGAAATCGAGCGCCCGCGCCGCAACCTGCCGGCAGCGCTCGATCGTCGTCAGCCGCACCAGCCGCTTGATCGCAAGGATGTCCTTGGGCGCCATCGAGAGCGCGTCGACACCCAGGCCCAACAGCAATTGGCCATAGATGGGCGAGCCGGCCATCTCGCCGCAGACGCTGACCGAAACACCGTGCGGACGGGCCGCCTCGACGATGGCACGAATCAGCCGCAGAATCGCCGGGTTGTGCGGGTGATAGAGATGCGCGACGCGCTCGTTGCCGCGGTCGACCGCGAGGGTGTACTGGGTCAAGTCATTGGTGCCGATCGAGAAGAAGCGCACCTCCGGCACGAAAGCATGGGCCAAGAGCGCCGCGGCGGGGGTCTCGATCATCATGCCCAGCGGGATGTCGCGCCGGTAGGGGATGCCGTCTTCCTCCAGGTCCTCCATCGCGTCGGCCAGCACGGTCTTGGCCTGGCGCAGTTCCATCAGCGTGGTGATCATCGGAAACATGATGTGCACATCGCCGTGGGCCGAGGCCCGCAGGATCGCGCGGATGTGCGTCTTGAACATGTCCAGATGGGTCAGGCAATAGCGCAGCGACCGCAGCCCGAGGGCGGGGTTCACGTCGTGCTGCGGCCCCATCGCGTGCATCAGCTTGTCGGCGCCGAGGTCGATCGTGCGGATGACGACGGGCTTGCCGCCGGCCGACTCGACCGCGCTGCGAAAGTCCTCGTACTGCTGCTCTTCGGTCGGGAGCCGGCCACTGGCCAGAAAGAGCAACTCGGTCCGGTAGAGGCCGATGCCCTCCGCGCCGAAGTCCATCGCCAGGTGCGCCTCGGTCGGAATCTCGATGTTCGCATAGAGGCTGACCATGTGCCCGTCTTGGGTCACGGCCGGCTTGTCGCGCAGCGTGCGCAGCTCGACCTCGAGCGCCTGATACTCGCGGCGGCGGTCTTGGTAGCGTGAGAGCGTCGGTCCGTCGGGGTCGCGAATGACGATGCCGTGCGTGCCGTCAACGATCAGGTTTTCGCCGCCGGTGATTTCGGTGGTGAAATCGGCCAGCGCGACCACCGCGGGAATTCCGAGCATGCGCGCGATGATCGCGGTATGCGAGGCCTGCCCGCCGACGTTGATGGCGAAGGCGAGGATGTGGTCGCGATCGAGCGAGATCGCCTGCGAAGGCGTAATGTCGTGCGCGACGATGATGACCGGCTCGGTCAGGCGGGTGATGTCTTCGCGATGACGTCCGAGGATGTGGCGCAGGACACGCTTCTCCATGTCGGCGAGGTCGCGGCTGCGCTCCTTCAGATAGGGGTCCTGCACATTGCGGAACATCTGCTGCCAGTGGGCCATGATCTGGCTGAAGGCGTAGGCGGCGCTGACCTTCTCGGCCTCGATCAGGCGCACCACCGTCTCGCGCAATTTCGGATCGGCGATGAACTTCTCGTGAAAGGCGAAGATGTCGGCGGTCTGCTCCCCGAGTTTGCGCGCAGCAGCGATGCGCAGTTCGCTCACCTCGTGACGCGACGACTCTACCGCCGCGTCGAGCAAGCGAATCTGCGCCGTGATTTGGGAGTCGTCGATCTTGCGGCGGCTGATGCGGTATTCTTCAGTATCCAGCACCAGCGCCGGACCGATCGCGACCCCCGGCGAGGCGTTAATCCCTTTCTTGATGATCATGATCGCACAGTCGTCCGGACCATGCCGGCGCTCGCGAAACGACCGCACTGGGGACAAGCCTCCTGCTCGTTCGACCCTGCGGTGCTGTGTTCGGCGGCGCCGTGCGTCGGCCGCACGGCGATTGTGCCCTCTCCGGTTCGTTACCTGTCACACTTCCCAGTCCCGGCCGGCGCCGCGTGCCGACGGCACGCACCACGCCCGACTCAGGACTCTCCAAAACCCGATTCAAACAATTCGCGCCAGGCGTCCATCAGCCCCTCGGCATCGGTTCCATCCGTGATCACACGGACCCGGGTGCCCTGGGTCGCCACCAGCATCAACAGCTCCATCGGACTGCGGCCATCGGCCCGGCGGTCTTCGCAATGCACAAACACCGTGGCGGAAAATCGCTGCGCAAGATCGACGAGCTGCATAATGGGGCGGAAGTGCAGCCCTTCACGGTTCGTAATGACAAATTCACGTTCGATCGCCACATTCAGTCTTTCAGTCTCACCATCTCTTGCGTGCTTGCAGCAAGCGGCCGGCGCTTCGCCACCGGCGTTGGCGCGGGGGCCGCTCGTGCTTCTTTCTCAGTGGAACGGAGCGCGTCCCGCCGCGCTCCCCGTGAGTCGACCAGGATCGGATCAGCCGATCGGCCGCTCGTCCGCCTCCTTCAGCAGATCATAAATTTTGGCCGCGTCGTCGAGTTGCCGCAGGAATTTGCGGAAACGTTCCTGCTGCAGGTTGCGATAGACAATGTCCATCGCCTTGAGATGCTCGGTCGGCTGGTCGTTTGGGCTGATCACGAGAAAAACCGCAAAGACCGGCTCTCGGTCGAGCGAAGAAAAATCGACGCCCTTGCTGCTGCGGCCAACCGCCGCAACGACACGGGGCTGTCCCTCCAGCTTGGCGTGCGGGATCGCCACGCCTTTGCCGATGCCAGTCGTCGCGGTGCGCTCGCGTGAAACAATGGAGCGTACCAGCGAATCGACCGCGTCGGCGCGGATTTGTCCGGAGGCCGCTAAGCAGCCCACCAATTCGCGGATGACAGCCGAGCGGTCTTCGCCGGCAAGCTCGGGGATAATCGCTTCCTGACTAACTAACTCCAGCAATTTCATGGCTTTACGCTAACTAAGCACTGGCCGCATGTCTCCCAGTGCGACCCGCGGCTTATTCTTGATCATGCCCGCTGCGAGGCGGGTGTTTACGATTCCGTAGCCGCTCTTTGTGGCGACGTAACTGCTCTTCGATCTTGTCGAGGGTGAGGTCAATGGCGGCGAAGGCGTCGCTATGTTGCTCATGGGCGACAAACGGCGTGTGATGGTCGGTGTGGACGATGATCTCGGCCGCGTGCGACCCGGCCTTGCCGTCGATGACGACGTCGATTGACTGGATTTTATCGAAGAAATGGACGAGTTTACCGGCCTTTTCCTCACAATACTGCTTCAAGCTTTCGCCCACCCCCATGTGCCTGCCCGTCACCCGTACCTGCATGTACGCACTCCTTCCGCCGCTCGTACGCCGATCGGGCGATATTGCGAGCCGACTTGCAACCGGATCCATCCTCGACGTTGCATATCTTGAGAATCTACGCGAACGGGCGCGCCCCCGTCAAGGAATCGGTTCCGTCCTGTTTCCGGCGCCGCGGCGCCAACAATCGCCGGCGCCGGCTTGAAGCTGCTTGAACGGACGTGCGGAATCGCGCGACTCCGGCATGTTACACGCTTGTCGGCGGTCATCCGGCGCGGGAGCGCAGTCGCCCGGCGACTATTGAAAACCCCGCCCGCTTCATCGACGATGGGCCGCATGACCAATGCCGAACTGGCGCGCGTCTTTGAGCAGGTCGCCGACTTGATGGACATCAAAGGCGAAGATTCGTTTCGGGTGAACTCTTATCGACGGGTCGCGCGGGCGATCGAGGATTGCCCGTCACAGATCACCGATCTTGCGGCGCGGGGTGAGTTGGCGACGCTGTCCGGTATCGGGAAAGGCTCCGCCGAGCGGATCTCGGAATTGCTGACCACCGGCCGGCTGGCGCTGCGCGATGAGCTGCTGGCCGAAGTCCCGGCGAGCCTGTTGGAACTGCTCGAAATTCAGGGCGTCGGTCCGAAGAAGGTCGCGCTGCTATGGAACAATCTGGGCATCACGTCGATCGCCGAGCTAAAGACCGCGATCGACGCCGGCCGGCTGACCGGGCTGAAAGGCTTCGGCGAAAAGAGCATCGCCGCGATCGCCCACGGCATCGAGTTTCGCCAGAGCGTGCAGGGCCGCGTGCGTCTGGGCGTGGCGGCGACCATCGCCGCGCACGTCAAACAGCTCGTGCGCGCGATTCCCAACGTGCAGCGGGTCGAGCATGCCGGCTCGCTCCGCCGAGGGCGTGAGACCGTCGGCGACATCGATCTGCTCTGCATCGCCGCCGACGGACCGGCGGTCGTCGCGGCGTTCTCCGAGTTGCCCGGCGTGCGCCAGGTGCTGGCGCGCGGCGACACGAAAGGCTCGGTGCAATTCGCTTACGCCGAAGACAAGGCGATCCAAATCGACCTACGGGTTGTGCCCGAATCGTCGTTTGGCGCTGCCTGGCAATACTTCAGCGGCAGCAAGGAGCACAATGTCCGCTTGCGCGAGCTGGCGGTGAAGCGCGGCTGGAGCCTCAACGAATACGCCCTGACCGAGGGTGAGCGCATCATCGCCTCGCGCGAAGAGGCCGAGATCTATGCGGCGTTGGGGCTGCCGTGGATTCCGCCGGAGCTGCGCGAGGATCGCGGCGAGCTGACCTTGCGTGAAACGCCGCAACTGCTGGAGCTGTCGGACATTCGCGGTGACCTGCATCTGCACACGACCGCCAGTGACGGCAAGAATTCGATCGAGGAAATGGCCCGCGCGGCGCTGGAGCGCGGCTACGAATATCTCTGCATCACCGATCATTCGCAGAGCAGCTTCATCGCCAACGGCTTGAAGCCCGAGCGCCTGCGCGAGCACATCGCCGCCGTGCGCACCGTCGCGGCACGGCTGGATGGGATCACGCTCTGGATCGGCGCGGAAGTGGACATTCTCGGCGATGGCCGACTCGACTATGACGATGATCTACTGGCGGAGCTGGATTGGGTCGTCGCATCGGTGCATCAGGGGCTGGGGCAGGATATCGCCGCCAACACGCGTCGCACCCTGGCGGCGATCGAAAGCCCCTATGTCAACGTGATCGCTCATCCCACCGGCCGGCTGATCAACAAGCGTGAACCCATGCCGATCGACATCGAAGCGCTCGCTGAAGCCGCGGCCCGGACCGGCACCGCGCTGGAAATCAACGCCTCAACGTATCGCCTGGACTTGAAGGATCAGCACGCCCGGCTGGCGCACGAGCGCGGCGTGATGATCTGCATCGATACCGACGCGCATGCGGTCGATCAGTTTGATCAGATGCCCTTTGGCGTGCTGACGGCGCGGCGGGCGGGCTTGACGCCGACGGCGGTCCTGAACACGCGCAGCGCTGCGGAGATACGGGCCTTTGTCGAGCGCAAGCGGCGCAACGCCGGGAAGCGTTGAACGGATTCAATCGCCTGTGCACGCACGGTCGATCGCGGGCTGCGTCGAGTCAAATCGAGTGTTGAGCCGCGAAGCGGCCGCCGCCGAGTTGCAAGCGAACCCGCATGTACACCTGTCGTGGCGCGACGCTCGAAGCATCGCCATGGATGAGCATCACCGTCGGCCTGAGCAGACAAGCATCATGTCGGTCCCAGCAAGTCGCGCAAAGCCCCCTCCAACTCTGGAAAATCAAACTCAAAACCCGCATCGCGCAATCGCCGTGAGACCACATAGCGACCGTATAGCACCAATTCCGGATCTGTGCGGAGCAGCCAGTGCGCGCCCAGCCGCACCATCCACTCCGTTGCTGGCAAGCCGATGGGGACTCGCAGAACGCGCCGCAACGTGCGCATAAACTCGCGCTGCCCGACCGGGCGCGGTGCGCTGGCGACATACACACCCTGCATGCTTGGATCGGTAATTGCACGCCATATGACTCGGTTCATATCGCGTTCGTGAATCCAGCTCATGCCTTGTGTGCCTCCGCCGATAGCTCCGCCCAAACCGAGCCTCGCGATCCAGCGGAGCCGCGCGAGCGCTCCGCCGGAGCCGCCGCGTTCGCGCCCCAGCACAAAACCGGTGCGCAGGACGATGGTCCGCTGGGTCGGAAGTGCCGCGGCGGCGAATTCGCGTTCCCACGCCTGTCCGACGAATGGTGCAAAGCCATAGCCGAGCGGCGCGTCTTCGTCGCATATTGTCGTCGGTGGATCGCCATAGATATGCGCCGTGCTCATCTGCACCCAGACCTGTGGCGGGGCTGCACAGCATCGCACGGCTATTCCGAGCACGCGTGTCGCCAAGACGCGCGACCGCAGAATTTCGTCCTGATGGTCCGGTGTCTTGATGCAATCAACGCTGCGACCGGCGAGATTCACGAGCGCGTCGGCGCCATCCAACTCCGCCGCCCATGGACCGAGGGTTTGACCATCCCAGGGGACATGGCGCCACGGTCCGCGGCTGCGGGGCGGTTTTCGAGAGAGCAGTACGATATCGGGACTGCGGGCTGGGTCGTGCCGATATTCTCCACTGCCCACAAACGTCGCGAAACTCAGGCCAAGAAAGCCGCTGCCGCCGGCGATAACTAGGCGATATGGCGGCGCTTGGGCGGGGTTCATCGGTGTCTCCCACTTGAACGCTGGCCGTCAATTACGGCTGCGGCAGGCCTTCGAAGGCTGTACTTCGCCACAGCACCCGTACTATCGTTAAGCATAATGAGGCGGCGGTGGTTTCGCGTTTTTTGATACCGACGGCTGGCGCGCGGCCGCCTGTCATGCCACCCGAGACCGGGCCAGGCCCCAGCGACTGAGCAACCCGATGCCAATTTCCAAGCGGGCCATGCAGATTTTCGAAGCGGCGCTGACGCAGCCCGTCGGTGAACGCGACGGCTTCATCCGCGCCTCCTGCGGCGAAGACACCGGCCTGCAGCGCGAGGTGGACACGCTCCTGCGCGTCGATCAGCAGACGGTGGCGCCGCTCGACGCGCCGGGCGCCGGCATCGAGCTGCTGGCGGCTGAAATCGCCCGCGTCGATGACGTCCGCGCCGTTCCACCGCGACCCGCCGGCGAGCAGATCGTCCATTTGCAATCCAATGAGTATCGCATTCTCGGCGTGTTGGGCGAAGGGGGCATGGGCACGGTCTATGAAGCCGAGCAAATGCGTCCGCGCCGCACGGTCGCGCTCAAGGTCATCCGCCGCGGCCTGGCCTCGCCGCAGCTTCTGCGACGGCTTGAGCACGAGGCGTCGGTGCTGGCGCGCTTGCAGCACCCGGGCATTGCGCAGCTGTATGACGCGGGCGGCCTCGACGGCGCGAATCCGGATCGCGCGTTCATCGTGATGGAACTCGTGCGGGGCATCTCGCTGACCGAGTTCGCCCAGAGCCGTGGATTAGGGCTGCGCGACCGCATGGAACTGATGATCCGCGTTTGCGATGCCGTGCAGCATGCGCATCAGCGCGGCGTCATTCATCGCGATCTCAAGCCGGCGAACATCCTCGTGGCGGATGAGCGCGCCGCGCCGGGGGCCAGCGGTGCGACAGCCGCGATCCGGGCTGAGGCGCCGACGGGCGGCGCTGCCAGCACGGCCAGACGTCCGGGGCAGGGCGCCGGCGCAGCGGCCTCTCGCCTCGAGCCGGCTGTTGCCGGGAAACCAGACCCTGGCGCCGGCGCGCCGCCAAGCTCGACCACGCGGCGTGGCGCAGAATCGACCGTGTTCGATCCCACGGGGCGCGGGGGGGCGTCGCGACACACCGAGGGTGTGCCGCGGCCGAAGATTCTCGATTTCGGCATCGCGCGCGTCTTGGACGCCGACCGCAATGTCACGACGCTGCACGGTCGCAGCGGTCAGCTCGTCGGGACGCTGGCCTACATGAGCCCCGAGCAGGTGCGCGGCGACCCCGCCGACGTAGACACGCGCTCCGACATCTATGCGCTCGGTGTGATTCTCTATCAGTTGACAACCGGCGTGCTGCCGTTTCGCTTTGACACGCGGGCCTTGCCCGAGGTCGCGCGGATGATCGCTGAAGATGAGCCGCCGCGACCGTCGCAGCACAACCGCGCGCTGGCGGGTGAGATCGAGACGATCATCCTCAAGGCGATGGAGAAGGACAAAAGCCGGCGTTATGCCTCCGCCGCCGAGTTGGCGGCGGACATGCAGCGTTTTCTCAACAACGAGCCGCTGATCGCCCGACCGGCGACGACCTTCTATCACCTGCGCAAATTCGCCGCGCGCAACAAACCGTTGGCCTTCGCGACGCTGGGGGTGTTTCTGGCGTTGCTGCTCGGTGTGGTCGGCATGACGCGGCAGACGATTATCGCCACGGATCAGCGCAATCGCGCCATCGCGGCCGAGCTGGAGCAGAGCCGGCAGCGTGAGCGCGCGGAGTTCGCCGAGCGGGTCGCGCGGACCGAGGCCGAGGCGACACGTGTGCAGGCGCTCAAGACTCAGCGGCTCAATGCTTTCCTGCGCGACATGTTGCTGGCTGCGACTCCTGAAATCACCGCCGGCGCGGTGGTCACGGTGCGCGACATGATCGACGCCGCCGAGCGCACCTTGCACGCGAGTCTGTCGGACCAGCCGGATCTCGAGGCCGAAGTGCGTGAATACTTCAGCGAGACCTATCGCGGCCTGGGCGCGCTCGAGCCGGCGGAAACGCTGGCGCGGCAAGCGCTCGAGCTGCGCCGCGTCGCGAACGGCCCCGCTTCGGCCGAATCCGCCTGGGCCGAGTATCTGCTGGCCAACGCGCTCTTTACGCGCCGACAAACCCGCGCGGCCAATGAAATCCTGCAGCGCGCGCAGACGCAACTGGAGGGCGACGGCACGTTCGATCGGCGGCGGTTGGCGCAGGTGCTGATGCTGCGGGTCGAGGTCGAGACGCGCATCGGCAATATGTGGCCGGCGGAGATGATCGCGTACGACGTGCTGGAGTTTCATCGTCGCGAGTTTGGGGAACAGAGCCACCAGGTGGTGAATTCGCTGAACCAGGTCGCCCGCGTCAAGCTGACGCAGTTCAGTACGTCGGAAGCGGAATACTACTTCCGCGAAGCGTTGCGCATCGCGCAGGCGATGCACCCGCGCGATCACCCGCGGCTGGCGACGCTGAAGAACAATCTGGCCCTCTGTTATTATGAGCGCGCCGCGCGCGTGCCGGAGGCGTCGGCCTATGCGCGCGAGGCGCTGGAGATTGCCCGGCGCGTGTACCCGCCCACAAATCCTGAGCTTGCGCGCATCGTCGCGAATCGCGCCGACACGCTGTTGACCATGGGACAGCTCGACGAGGCTGAAAGACTGGCGCGCGAGTCGCTGGCCATTCGCCGGCAGGCCTATCCGCCGATGAGCTTGCCGATTTGCGACAGCCTGACGCTGGTCGCCTCGATCCTGGCGCTCACGGACGACACCGCCTGTCTCGATGAAGCGGAGTTGCTGATCGCGGAGGCGATCTTTAACAACTACTCCAGCGGCGCGACGGTGTTCTGGTTCGTTCCCTACTTGGATAGTTGCCAGGCCGAATGCCTCATTCGGCGCGGGCGCTATGCTGAGGCCGAACCCATGTTGTTGCAATCCTACGCCGACATGCTGCGCTCGCGTGGTGAAGTCGATCGGCGAACCCAGCGCGTGGCCCGGCGGCTGGCCTTGCTTTATGAGCGCATCGGCAGGCCAGACTGGGCGGATTACTATTGCTCGAAGACCGATGGAAATTGGTGAACGATCGGGGGACGGCTTTTCGCTGCGCGATGGGGGGCGGGCAGTTTGCCCCGCGGAGGGATTGGAAGCCTGTTCTGCCCATGTACACCGTTCACTTTGTCCGCGTATGCGCATGTCCTGTCTGACGCGCTGCGCGTTCGCCCTCGCTGGTTTCGCATCCCGCTGCTCGCCCTGTCCCGCCGAAAGCACCACGCTCGCGCAGACAATCCGCGTCATCCGGTTACGATGCAGTCTTGGCCCAGGCGCCGGCGGGCGATGCGACGGCGCGATTCAGCGTTGGCAGGTTGATCACGATGGGTTTACGCGTCTTCAACACCCTTGGTCGCACGCTTCAGGATTTTGTGCCGCTGCATCCGCCGCGCGTCGGCATGTATGTCTGCGGCCCGACGGTCTATGGCCCCGCGCACCTGGGCCATGCGAAGAGCTATGTGAGCTTTGACGTCGTCGTGCGCTGGCTGCGCAGCAGCGGCTACGACGTTTATTACGTGCAGAACGTCACCGATGTCGGCCACATGACCGACAACGACGAAGACGCCGGCGAGGACAAGCTGATCGCCGAGGCGCGCCGCCGCGGGCTGCACCCGATGGCGATCGCGGAGACCTATACGCGCAGCTTCCTCGACGACATGGACGCGCTGAACCTCGTGCGGCCCGACATTATGCCGCGCGCCACGGGGCACATTCCCGAGCAGCTCGAGCTGACGCAGGAGTTGATCGCGAAGGGCCACGCCTACGTCGTCAACGGCTCGGTCTATTTCGACGTCAGCTCCGACGCCGACTATGGCCAGCTTTCCGGCCGCAAATTCGAGGAGCAGGAGGCCGGCGCGCGCGTCGCCATCAACAACGAGAAGCGCAACCCGGCCGATTTCGCGCTGTGGAAGCGGGCCGAGCCGCAGCACATCATGCGCTGGGACAGCCCCTGGGGCGCGGGCTTTCCCGGGTGGCATCTCGAATGCTCCGCCATGAGTCGCAAGTATCTGGGCGAGACGTTGGATATCCACGGCGGCGGCCTGGAGAACCAGTTTCCGCATCATGAATGCGAGATCGCCCAGAGCGAATGCGCGCATGGCAAGCCCTTTGTGCGTTACTGGCTGCACAACAACATGTGCACGCTCAACGGGCAGAAAATGGGCAAGAGCCTTGGTAATGCGATCAATCTGCGGCAGCTCATCGCGGATGGCCACGCGCTGCTCGAGAAAACGTTTGAGCCGGCGGTGATCCGTCATTTCATTTTGACGAGCCACTATCGCGCGCCGCTTGATTTTTCGAATGAGGCGTTGCGCGGGGCCGAGGCCGGCTCTCACAAGTTGCGCGACGCCGTCCGCGAGTTGGCGCGGGCCGCGACACAAGCGCCCGAGCAGCCCGCCGCCGAGGCGGTGCGCGCGGCGCTGGGAGATTACGAGCAGCGCTTCACTGCGGCGCTCAACGACGATTTCAACACCGCGGCCGGCCTGGCCGTGCTCTTTGAAATGGCGCGGGCTTCGGGCGCGTGGATTCGTGACGGCGTGGGTCGCGCCGACCTGCTCGCGGCGCATACGCTGATGCAGCGCTATGCCGATGGCGTGCTGGGGCTGCGCTGGGCCGGCGCGGGCGGTAAAGCCCAGGCGGAAGAGCGCGATCGTTTGATCCGGCTCTTTGCCGAGCTGCGCATCGAAGCGCGGCAGGCGAAAAACTTCGCGCTCTCTGACCAGATTCGCAAGCGCCTGGCTGATATCGGCGTTGAACTGCGCGACACGCCCGAGGGAACCCGGTGGAACTAAACCATCAGCCGGACGCATGGGCTTGTGGGCCGGCGCTGTGCTGCGCGCTTCGGTTCGCCCTGCCGTTGTTGCGTTGTTGCGTTTGCACTATGCGGCCGCGCGGTTGCAGGAGCCGCGCTTCCGCGTATACTATTCGATCTGACAATTTGGGGACGTAGCTCAATTGGGAGAGCGCCGCGTTCGCAATGCGGAGGTTGCCGGTTCGATCCCGGTCGTCTCCATTTCCCCTTGCAGTCACCACCAGCACACCGTTGGTCGCCCATTGCCCGTGCGGCTGTGGCCCTGCCTGCCAATGGTTCCGAAGCCCGAATTCGCCCAAGCGCGAACAGAAAGCACGGTCACCGACGGACAGAGACCAGGGCCGAATCTGACCAGGGGCGGCGGGATTTTGCCGCGCCCTACCGCGCTGCAGGCCGCGCGGCGATAATCGCCGATAGAGGAGTCGATCGCCATGCCCGATGTCCGGCTGAAGAATCGTCCGTGCGTTGTGCTTATCCGTGACGGCTGGGGTGAGAATCCTCACGCCGAGTGGGATCACGCCAACGCCGTCAAGCTCGCCAATCCGCCGGTCGACGCGCGGCTGCGGCGTGATTGGCCGTTCACGCTGATCGCGACGAGCGGCTTCGACGTCGGCTTGCCCGAAGAGACGATGGGCAACAGCGAGGTCGGCCATCAGAACATCGGGGCCGGGCGCATTGTCGATCAGGATTCGGTGCGCATCACCAAGGCCATTCGCGAAGGCACATTCTTCAACAACACCGAGCTGATCGCCGCGCTGGAGCATTGCCGCGGGCGGCAGGGCCGCGTGCATATCCTGGGCCTGGCGAGCGACACGGGCGTGCATTCGCGGCTGGAGCATCTCTATGCCTGTGTCGAGTTGTGCGCGCGGCGCGGCTTGCGGCAGGTCTATGTCCATGCATTCACCGACGGGCGCGATTCACCGCCGACCAGCGGGGCCGGATTCATCCGCACGATCGAAGCGCGCCTGCGCAAGATCGGCGTCGGCCAGATTGCCAGTGTCTGCGGACGTTATTGGGCGATGGATCGCGACTTCCGCTGGCCGCGCACTGAACGCGCCTATCGCATGCTGGTCGGCGGTCATGGCGACGCGGCGCCGTCGGCGCTCGCCGCGCTGGAGCGCTATTACGCCCACCCGACCGAGCCGAATATGGCCGGCGATGAGTTCGTCCCGCCGACCGTGATCAGCGAGGACGGTCTCAGCCCGGTCGCAACCATCCGTGACGGCGATGCGGTGATCTTCTTCAATTTCCGCGGCGATCGTCCGCGACAACTGACGATGGCGTTTACCTACGACCAGTTTCCGTTCGACGGCGCCGACAAGACCGGCGAAAAACGCCGGATGGGCTTTGAGCGGCCCAAAAAGCTCGCGCTCGACTACGTCACGCTGACCGCCTATGAGGAGGGCCTGCCGGTCAAGGTTGCCTTTCCCAAGCCGCCGCGCATGCTCAACATCGCGGGTGAGTACATCAGCAAACTCGGATTGCGCCAGTTCCGCTGCGCCGAAACCGAGAAATACGCCCATGTGACATTTTTCTTCAACGACTACCGCGAAGAGCCGTTTCCCGGCGAAGAGCGGCAGATGATCCCCTCGCCGCAGGTCGCGACGTATGACCGCCAGCCGGAAATGTCGGCCGAGCAAGTCTGTCAGGCCGTGTTGGAGCGCCTCGATACGGGGCGCGACGACGTGTTGATCGTGAACTTTGCCAACCCGGACATGGTGGGCCACACCGGCTCGATCCCGGCGGCGGTGAAGGCGTGTCAGGTCGTCGATGCGTGCGTCGGCCGGATCGTCGACGCGGCGCTCGCGCGCGGCGGCTGTGCGCTGGTCACCGCCGACCACGGCAACCTTGAACAGATGATCGACCCCGCCACCGGCGGGCCGCACACGTCGCATACGACGTACACCGTGCCGCTCTACGTGATCGGCGAGGCGTTCCGCGGTCGCACGCTGCGCCCGGGCGGGCGGCTGGCCGACGTGATGCCGACGGTGTTCGACATGCTGGGGCTGGCAACGCCGGTCGAGATGACGGGCAAGTCATTGCTGGCGGATTGAGCGGGCCGCGGCGGAGCAATGCGCGCATAATGATCTCACAAAGCGTTCGACGGTCAGTTCAGGATGGGGTTCGAGATATCGACCGTCGGCGCGAAGGTCGCTCTCAGCCAGGATGAGGCAAGCGCCGTCATAAATCCTGTCGCGCAGCAACTTCTCAATCAGGATTTCATAGCGTCGCCCATAGGAAGCGCCGGAGAATTCAGGAAACGTCTTGAAATGAGGTTCGCGAACATTGATCGGCATGCGCGACCGCTCGCAATCTTCCAGCAGCATCAAGTATCCCAGCCAGGGACGCGGCGCGGGTTTGAATGCTCCTTCGCGATAGGCCGCCCACAGATCGATCGCGCTTCCCAGGGCTTCTTCCGTGCGATTATTGAAGTTGTTGCCGAAGGATGGGCCGACCTGTGACTTGAATTCCACCGCGGCGAGCAGGCATCCGGCGTACACAACGAGCAGATCCCGCTGTTTTTCCGCCCGGAACCAGCTTGGCAACTCCAGCCGTGCGTCGATATGAATGGAATCCGCGGAAACTCCGCTTTCGACCAGCAGGTCACTCGTCAGCTCGATGAATGCGTCCATCTGCTGACCGCCCGTCACCGCAGCGCGGGCGCCGCGATCGCGGCCGACGGCGCCGACGCGCTGCTGACGCACCCGCTGCTGCCGTCGAGTCTTCCAGAAGGAACGAACCGCTTGGCGCACATGTCGCGAGAGCTCAACCATTCCGAGCATCTCTCGTGCGAATCGTGGTCGTTGAATAGAGGTCGGAAGCAGCGGTTGCGAGACGTTTGTGCGCGGACAAAAAAAACTGTCCGTCGATCTCGACGCCGATGCTATTGCGCCCCCAGCGGGCCGCGGCGCAATTGGTCGTGCCCGTGCCCATAAAAGGATCGAGCACCGTGTCGCCGGCAAAGCTGAACATGCGGATCAGTCGCTCAGCCAGCGCGAGCGGAAATGGCGCAGGATGCTTGAGGGTTGAAGCGCCAACCAGGTCGGACCAGATTTGTCGAAACCACTCCGCGTAATGGACGGCGGGAATCAGACTGAGCAAACGCTCGGTCTTGCCCGGGCTGCGATAACCGCCGGGCTTCCGCTGCATCAGGATGAACTCGATGTCGTTCTTGATCACGGCATTCGGCTCGTATGGTTTTCCCAGAAAGCCGCCGCCGCGGTCCACTTCATATTTCGCGTTCGCGATCTTGTGCCAGATGATGGGCGCGAGATTATCAAAGCCGATCAGTTTGCAGCGCTCCTGAATGGTCGCATGAAGCGGTACGACAGTATGGCGACCGTGGTTGTTTTTTCGCGACAGACAAACGTCGCCGACATTGATCACGAGGCGTCCACCGGGCACGAGCGCGTGAAAGCAGTTTCGCCAGACGGCATCGAGCGATGCAATGAAAGCGTCATATTCCACCAGATGTCCCAACTGGTCGGGGTGTTCGTGATAGCGTTTGAGCGTCCAGTAGGGTGGCGAAGTCACCACCAAGTGGACGGAGTTTTCCGGCAAGGCCGTCGCGGTGCGGGCATCCGCCAGAATCAACTCATGCGTCGTCGGCTGCGAATGCAGCAGCGCTTCAATGCGTTGAATGGCGCGCTCATCGCGTGCCAATGTTGGAATGGTGTCATCGAGCTCGCGACCTTGCAGCAACTCTTCCAGCAATTCATGGGGAGAGACGGCGCTGACGCCGGCTGCCGGTGAGCTTCGGGTGCGCGGTGCGCTCATCATGCCGAAATTCTAGCGGGCATCCGGTCTACGCGCACGCATCAAGGCGGGATTCGCGCCATCATCACCGCGGGTTGACGGGGCCGCGCGGATACTGCGGCGGGCGGAGTACGGCTGGGGCGGCGGTTGCTGCTAGGCCGCAATTGGCGCGGCGCAGGCCCTAGTCACCCCGGTTCCACTGCAGCGCCGCGCTCAAGGGCTTCTTGACCAGATCGGGCACGGTCGCGTCAGCGGCGGGATAGCCGACCGGGATCAGCAGATAGGGTTTCTCGCCCGGCGGCCGGCGGAGAATCTGGCTGAGGAAACCCATCGGGCTGGGCGTGTGTGTCAGCGTGGCCAGTCCGAGCCGGTGGCACGCCGTCAGCAACATTCCCGCCGCGATGCCGGCGCTCTCGCTCGGATAGTAATTCTTGATTTTCTTGCCGGCGACCTCCTCCCAGTCGATCCGGAAGAGCACGACCAGATACGGGGCGATCTCCAGAAAAGGCTTGTGCCAGTCTGTGCCGATCGGCTCCAGCGCCTCGCGCCACTCATCAGTCATCCGTTCCTCATACGTGACTTTTTCCTCAGCTTCGGCGGCCAGGCGGATTTCATGCTTCAAACCCGGATCATCCACCACGACAAACCGCCAGGGCTTGCGATTCGCCCCGCTCGGCGCGGTGTGCGCGATCTCCAGCGCCGCCACCAACAGCTCACGCGGCACCGGCCGCGGCGAGAAGTAGCGGCAACTGCGCCGCTGCCGCATTTCCGCGAGCAGCTCGGCGGCAGATTGAGCTTGCCACGCCGGATCGCGCAGCGGCAGCGAATAGGGGATCATCTTGGACGACATGGCGGCTCCTCGACGGTTCGGAGTGAGATCATGAGACGTGCCGATGAGCTTGGCAAATCAGGGAGTATGGCAAATCAGTCTCGCCTGATGCCGTGCGCGCAAACCGCACCGCGCCCGCAAGCCGAACCGCGCCTGCAAGCCGAACCGCGCCCGTCAGGAAGCGATTTGAGTCGATTCTCGCCTGATCAACTCGTTGCGGATTGCACTGTGCGACGTGGCTTGGATCGATGTCGCATCGACGCCGTGCGCCGAGTCGTACTTGGGCGCGGTGCGCGTCGAATCGCTTCCTGACGGGCGCGGTTCGGCTCGGGCCGGTTCGGTTCCGGCGCGGTTCGGCTCGTAACGTCGACTACCGCAGGATCAGCAGCAACTGGCTGAGCAGATCATTGGTCACGCTGATCACTCGGCTGTTCGCCTGGAAGCCGTTGCTCGACGTGACCAGCCCGATGAACTCGCGCGCCAGATCGACGTTGGACAACTCCAGCGCACCGCCGCGGATGGTGCCGGCGCCGAGTTGTCCGGGCGCCTTGATGGCGGCGGCCCCGGCATTCGGCCCGAGCGCGTAGAGGTTCTCCGATTCGGCCACCAGGCCGTTGTCATTGGCAAACGTGGCCAGCGCCACCTGTCCGAGCGTGCGCGTCAGACCGTTCGAAAAGGAACCGATCAGCAGGCCGTCCTGGCCGACCGAGAAGCCATTGAGCACACCCGGCGGAAAGCCGTCCTGATCCGACAAGATCGCGCTGGATGATTGCGTCGAAAGCCCCGCCAGGCTGCCGAAATCGATCGTGACCGTCACCGGCGTCGTCGCGCCTTCGTTACCGCGCTCGAGCGTGACCTGGTTGCCGGTAGCGCTGACAAAATTCCCCTGCGTGTCAAACGTGATCGTGCCCGAACCGATCGCGCGGCTCGGACTGGTCGTGTCGGGTGATTCGAGATAATAGCGCCAGACCGGTCCGGTGCTTGGCGTCGCCTCCAGCGTGAACGTCGCCTGCAAGACCACCGGCGAGCCGAGCGAATCGTAGACCGTGAAGCTGGTGAAGACGCCGCTGCCCGTGGCGGTCTGATCCTGTGTGAAGCTGAGCGGACGAGGAATGGCGCTGCTGGAGCTGAGGATGTCGTTGCTGGTGATCTCGATCTCGTTCACTTCGCCATAGTTTCCGGTGATGACGATCCGGCCGGCGTCAATCGTCACACCGGCCGCGCCGGGCGTGCCGGTCGCGGTTTGCAGGCCGAGTTTGTTTTGGAGCCAGGCGGCGAAGTCGCCCAGCGTGCTGCCGTCGGCGCCGACGGTGAAAGTCGCCGCGGGCAGCTCGCGTTCGCCCTTGGAAACGCCCGAGATGGTGATGCTGTCGCCGGCGGCAAAGAGCGCTACGCCCGGCGCCGTCGCCGCGCGCAAATCGGTCAGGG
>CAYQLG010000086.1:0-18686 GCA_964418235.1 uncultured Planctomycetales bacterium | reverse complement strand
GGCGCCGCGGCGACGATCCGGACCGCGTCAAGCCCGGTGTCGAGCAGTTCAACCAGGTCGGCGCCCAGCTCATGCACCCAGTCGCGCCCGGCAAAGCCGACGTCACGCGCCCCGGCGTGGAGCATCTCGACGATGTTTTGGGGCTTCAGGATTTTCGTTTCAAGCCCCGGCAGGGACACGCGCGGACGATAGCCGCGCGATGATGTCGCCAGCCGGATCCCCGCGTCGGCCAGCAGGCCAATCACGCCGTCATACATGCGGCCTTTCGGAATCCCAAGGCGCAGCACATCAGGCGGAGCTGCCGCGTCTGCGCCGGCGAAGTCCGCCGGATCGGCCTGCGGGCCGAATAGAACACGGTTCGAATCGCGCGTCATCATCAGGCTCCTGTCAGTTTGCCAGGGCCGGGCGGCGGTCGCGTCTTCCAAGATGGGGGAAAACAAACGACGCCGACCAGGGCCGGCGTCGTGTCATCAATCCGCGGATTGGGTCTACACGCTCACCGGCTCATCGAATGGCGATGGTGATGATGCGCGTGATGGTGCAGACCAGGTTTCATGAAACGTAGTATCGTCAGGCCCCGGCGAAAAGTCAACCACATCAGTCGCGCTTGCTGGTGTTTTTCGTCCGGCTGACGCCGATCCGCTCACACCGCGCAACCGTATTCTCCAGGTTGTCGCCACGAAGCAAGGGTGGAGCAGACATCTTGCCTGCGCGGAACAGGCTGGAAGCCTGTTCCCACCCGGAACTGCGAGCATCGCCAACGAGAATGCGGCTGCCCTGCCCGCTCGCCCCCAAATCTGAAATTTTTCTTGCTTTGACGACCGGCTTGAGTTATGCTTCCCATAAGTTCGGTACTGGGTAGATTGTTCGAACAAAATTCAGGAGGGATGTATGGCTCGTCGCTCGTCGCTCGTCGGGGCATTCTGATCGCGGTCATGGCTAGTTCCTCGATCGGGACCTGGGGGCAGATTTGCACCTCGTCCTATTATCACTATCCCGAATGCCCGGAGGTGCTCCGGCCGGAGTTGCTGCGCGTCTTTGTCTGCGAAGCGCGCCTGACCAACGACAATATCTCGAAGAAGGAGACGTCGGTCACGGCGCTGCCCAACGGCTGCGAGACGCCGGCGCTGCTCGGCACGTGGATGGACGACGCCGGCAGTTGCTCGACGCAGCCGGCGGATCGGAACACGCGGATCGCGCTGAGCCGCTCCGGCGATAGCGGTCGGAACTGGGCCCCGGTGCAGGCGACGGCCTGCGCCTTGCAGAATGGCCGGCGCTTTCATTGCGACTGTTACTTCTTGCGCATTCTCGGCGACTACGACGGTGATTTTGACTTGGATGCCGCCAATGGCGGCGCTAGCAGTGATTACGCTGGAATGCTGAGTTGCTGGCAACTGTCCGGACCTTATCCACGGTGCAGCCCTTGCCGCTATGTCGATTTCAACGGCGATGGCTACGTCGACATCTACGATTTCAACTATTTCTTCAACGGCGATCCGATCGAGCCCGTCGACCCGCCTTACACCGGCCCGTTGTGCGATTGTCACGGCCCATGCCATATCGATACCGGCTGTCTGGCCGGCGGGGCGGCGTTTTCCGGCGAAGGCCTGATGCAGGCAATCGACCAGAGACAGCCCTGTGCGGCGGTCGCGCGCTTCCTGGCCGTCACGCCGGCCGAAGAGGTGAGCGAATTGCGAGAATTCCTGATGCAGCGCATGGCGGCCGAAAGTGATTCAGCGCGATTGCATGAAATGGAATACTGTCTGGCATGCCTGATTGAGTTGACCGAGTAGGATGTTCTATTAGGTCAAGATGCCGGCTGGACGGTTGAGTTGCTGTTGCTCGATACCATAGCGTCGATCCAGCCTTGCGGCTGGTTTCAGATTCAGGAGTACTACGATGATGAAGACAATTGTTATTGCGGCCTTGTTTACACTGTTGCCGTCGGCGCTGGCGGTGACGATTCCTGTCGTAGTAGGCATGAGTCCCCCGCCAACGACATTAGGTCCGTATTCGTTGACTCCGTTTCCTCGGGAGACACGCCCGTGGGGAGCGGAAGTGCGCGACATTCCCTCGCCACTGGGCGGCAGCATTGAGCTTTCGGTCTCCTCCTACATTCGTTTTGTTTCCCCGACACCACCTGCCGGGTGGGGGACTTGGGCGCCGGGGCGTGATTACTTTGGCCCCATTTACATGATACCTCATACCGGCAAGTTTCCTATTGTCTTCGAGATGACGCTACCGCCTGAGACGCGCGCATTCTACATATCTTTGAATCAGGCGTCGGGCGATGAATTGGGTATGCTGGTGGAGACGGACGACGGCACGTCGATCCTGCAGCAAGTAGGCGGCACATCACGCGGGGCGCGCGGCTTTGGGTTCTATGTCTCCGACCCGAGCGACCCGCCGATTCGTAGTTTGCGGATCACGCGCCCGGCCTTGCAGACCGCCGCGTTCGCCGAGATCGCGATCGCCATCCCCGAGCCGGCGGCGGGGCTGCTCCTGCTCGGCCTGGGCCTGTTTCGCCGGCGATGACGCCGTTGTTAGGATGGACCTGATGAACCCGGGTGCGGCTGGATTCAGATTCAGGAGTACTACGATGATGAAGACAATTGTTATTGCGGCCTTGTTTACACTGTTGCCGTCGGCAGTGGCAGTCACCATCCCTGTCGCTTTCGGCACCGCCCCGCCGCCGACGACGCTGGGGCCCTATACGTTGACGCCTTTTCCGAAAGATGATCGCCCCATCACCTCGGTTGTTCGCGACATCCCATCTCCGCTGGGCGGCAGCATCGAGCTATCGGTCGATGCGTACTTGCTTCGTGTGGGGATGGGCTGGCCTACATGGGCCATGCAGCACGACTACACAGGCCCGATCTACAGGATAGACCCTACCCGAAAAATCCCAATTGTATTCGACATGATGCTGCCGCCCGAGACGCGTGCATTCTACATTTCTTTGAACCAAAGACCTGGTGATATCCTTGGCATGCTGGTGGAAACGGACGATGGCACGTCGATCCTGCAGCAAGTAGGCGGCAGATCACGCGGGGCGCGCGGCTTTGGGTTCTATGTCTCCGACCCGAGCGACCCGCCGATTCGTAGTTTGCGGATCACGCGCCCGGCCTTGCAGACCGCCGCGTTCGCCGAGATCGCGATCGCCATCCCCGAGCCGGCGGCGGGGCTGCTCCTGCTCGGCCTGGGCCTGTTTCGCCGGCGATGATAAAGAACGCCTAACACACCCGGGTGGAGCAGGCTTCCAGCCTGCGCGGACAGGCAGGATGCCTGTCCCACCCCTGCGTTTTGTTAGGCGCTAGATGTAACTCCGCCGCAGGGGGGGCGCCGGCAACTTCGTGATGTGGTTGGAGCAGGCGCTTGCGGACTCGAATCGCTTCCTGACGGGCACGGTTCGGTATGACAGCGATGTTCGGACTGCGGGCGCGGTGCTACGATATTTGGCTTTCGAGTGCAATAGGCTCCTCGCTGTTTGCAGTGGGTCGAAGCTGGGGGCGCTGTCCGACTGCCCCCCAGAGATTTTTCGCTTTCGTGCTAACCGTCCGGGGCTATCATCGTGCCACGATGCACAACCGCGGATGGCCGTCGATCAGGGGACGCGGGGCGCGCACGCTGGCGCTGTCGATTCTGCCGGCCGCGCTCGTGGCGGCGCTCCTGGCGGGGTGCGCGGATGCGGGCAGCAAGAGCAGCGCCCGGATCATTGGAAAAACCGGCATGGGGCCGGGCGAATTCAGCTATCCGCGCGCGGCGGTGGTGGCCCCCAGCGGCGATCTCTACGTCGTCGACAAGGCCGGACGCGTGCAGTGCTTCGACGCGGAATTGCGTTACCGGCTCGAGTGGAGGATGCCGGCGACCGCCGCCGGCAAGCCGACCGGGCTGGGCGTCGATCGGGCCGGGCGCATTTTTGTCGCCGACACGCACTATTCTTCCGTGAAAATCTACGAGCCGGACGGGACTTTCGTGCGCGCCTTTGGGCTGTGGGGCGATGAGCCGGGCCGTTTTCGACTGGTGACCGACGTGGCGGTCGACGAGGCCGGCTTCATCTATGTCGGTGAGTATGCGGGCAATGACCGCATCAGCAAGTTCGCGCCCGATGGCACATTTGTTCTGAGTTTTGGAGGGGCCGACGCCGGGGAAGCTCGCATGGAGCGGCCGCAGGCGCTGCTGCTCGCGGCCGACGGCGCGCTATTTGTGTGCGACGCCTGTCGGCATCGCGTCTGTCGATTTACGCGCGACGGGCGATTCCTCGGTGCGTTTGGGAGGCAGGGCAGCCAGCCGGGCGCGCTCAGTTTTCCGTACGGCATCGATCAACTGCCCGACGGCACGCTGGTGGTGGCCGAGTATGGCAACAACCGCATTCAGCGCTTCTCGCCGGATGGGCAGTCGCTGGGTGTCTGGGGCCAGGCGGGCCGCAAGCCGGGTGAACTGGCCTATCCGTGGGCGGTGGTCGTGGGGGCCAAGGGTCAGATCTACGTGATCGATTCAGGCAACAATCGCGTGCAGCGGCTGGGGGAATGGGAACAGGCGGGGCGGGGTGGGTGATGCGCGGTAAGTGATTAGTTGCGAGTAGCGAGTGGCGAGTGGCGAGTAGCGAGTGAAGGCACGAGCTGGTCTGACGGGCTATTAGTCGAGCTTCGACAAAGATGAAGAACGCCTAAGAAAAAAACGGGGGTGGGACAGGCATCCTGCCTGTCCGAGCAGGCTGGAACCTGCTCCACCCGGATATGTTAGACGTTCTAGAGCGTTTTCAATTTTGGTCTGTCGTCTTTAACGGAGCCGCGACCGTCAGGAAGCGGAGATTCTCGGCGAATATAACCACTCCCTCACGGTCGTGGCTCCGCCAAGCGAAAGAGCAATTCTGAAAATGCGCTAGGAATGGATCGTTCGGCGTCGATTCGTCCGGCGGCGTTGGTTCGCCCGGCGTTGCTATTGTCTGCGGGATTGGCAGCGCCGCTTCCGCGTGCGCGGTTTCTGGTGGTGGCGGGGGAAGTGGTCTGATTGAGCCTCCGCACGGTGAATTACGTTTTCCCCCTCGATGAGTCGTAACGGGCCGCGAAGATGGGGCAGCGCATTCTGGCGCGATTGTTGCGAGTTCGGCCGCGGGCCGTGCTATACTCACGCTTGCGTAACCATCCGCTTCGCGGATGTCTTAGAACCATTACCAGGAGGCATCGTATGAATCGGGCAAAGCCAGGGGGCTTGTGTGTCTGCGTTTTGGCTTGCGCGGCGATCAGCACCGCGTCGGCCGGTCTGCTTGAAGTCGTCAGCATCACGCCGGCGCCCAACTCCGGCAATCATCCGGTCGGCACAACGATCAGCGTGCGATTCAATCTGCCGATCGATCGCACCACGGTGACGACGCGAAATTTCCACGTCTTTGGGCGCTGGAGCGGCCCTGCGGAAGGCGCGATCAGCTATTCCAATTCAGACCAGGTTGTGACGCTCACGCCGGATCGCCGCTTCTCGGCGGGTGAAATGGTCACGCTGACGCTGTCGAAGTTCCTGCGTGCGCAGGACGGATCGCCCTTCCGTAGCAGCGGTTATCAGGCGCAATTCGGCACGCGCACGCGCGTTTCGAATCGCTCGTTCGTCGAGCTGACGCGCTACTCCGATCGCGACGAAAGCGGTGCGCAGACGCGTATCTATGGCGCACAAGGTTCTGACGTGAACAATGACGGCTGGCTCGATTTGACCGTCATTAACGAGGTCAGCGCCGACATCCGCGTGTTCCTCAATCGCGCCGACGGCACCGGACTTTATCAACCGTTCCTGCGGCCGCCTGCCCCGATCGCGTTTGAATCCAGCCCCAATGAGCCGGCGGATTTCAACTTCGACGGCTTTGTCGACGTTGCCACCGCCAGCAGCGCCGAGAGCGTCGTTTCGGTTCTGCTCGGCAACGGCGACGGGACCTTCCGCCCGCGGCAGGAGATCGCCGTCGGCGGCGCGCCGCACGGTCTGGCGCTCCTCGACGTGGACGGCGACGGCGACATCGACTTTGCCACCAGCAACACCAGTGGCGACAACATCTCGATCTCGCTGAACAACGGCAACGGCGTCTTCGGCCCGGCGACCAGCTTTGAGGGCGGCGGCGACGATGAATACGCGCTCGGCTCCGCCGACATGAACGAAGACGGCATCATGGACCTCGTCGTCGGGGCGCGCGGCTCGCAGCGCATCATCATTCATCGCGGCAACGGCAACGGCACGTTCACCAACATCTTTCAGCGGCTCGCCGGCGGCTCGGTCTGGATGCTCGGCACCGGCGACGTGAACGGCGACGGCCACATGGATGTGCACACCGGCAACGCCGGCAGCGGCAACGGCTCGATCCTGCTCGGCACCGGCACGGGCGCGCTGAATGCGGCCCAGACTTATCCCATTCCCGCCGGCGCGATCGCGACGGACCTGGGCGATTATGACGGCGACGGCGACATGGATTGGGTGCTATCGAGCTTCAGCGGCCAGGTCTGGCGCATCTTCATCAACAACGGCAGCGGCGTCTTCACGCTCGGCGAAGAGTTTGAGGCGCCATCGAATCCCGCCTGCGCACTCGCGATCGACTTTGACAACGATCGCGATCTCGATCTGGTGCTGCTCGATGAGATCGCCGACGTGGCTGTGCTCATGAAGAACGACCGTACTACGCCGCCGGGCGACACCAATTGCGACGGACAGGTCAACTTCAACGACATCGACGGCTTTGTGCTCGCGCTGGTCGATGCCGCGACATACGCGGCGGCGTATCCGACCTGCTACCGCATCCTTGCGGATGCGAACGACGACGGCGTCGTGAACTTCGACGACATCAGTCCGTTCGTCGGCTGCGTCGTCGATGGGTCGTGTGACTAGCCGATTCTCAGAATTGCGCTGTCCCTTGGCAGAGCCACGACCGTTAGGGAGTGGTTAGATTCCCAGCGAAGCTTCGCTTCGTTACGGTCGCGGCTCCGCTGCAGGGGACAGACCCAGTTTGAAAACGCTTGAGCGATGAATGATGGTTGTTCGGGGCTGGGGCCGGCCGCTCGCCTGCCCTAGCCCCAGACACCAACCCCCCTTCTCCAGAAACGAGTGGTCTGTCACACTCTATTTTTCGGGTTCGAATCGAGGGTAGCATGGGCCTCTGGCCCGTGCGTCCAACAACCAACCGCGGCACATTCAGGCTTGAAGCCAGGATTCTTTTCCGCGCAACCCGAAAATCAAAGGCTGACGAAGCACTAGCAGCCGCTGCAAGTCGCCGCGATCAGGCAGCACGTGAACGTCGAGATGTCGTCGAAGTTCACCAGGCCGTCTTCGTTCGTGTCGGCATTGAGCCAGTTGCAGGACGGAAACTCCGCGGCGTACTGCTTCTCGCTGACGATCGCCACAATAAAGGCGTTGATGTCGTCGAAATTGACAAAGCCATCGCAGTTCGGATCGCCCCGGACAACGGTCGAGCCGAGCGTGAGTGTCGCGGCGCTGCTGGTCGTGGCGCCGCAGCCGTTCGTGACCACGCAGTCATAGTTGCCCGCGTCGCCGGCTTCGAGCGCTGAGATCGTCAGCGTGGCGCTCGTCGCACCGCTGATCCGCCCGCCGTCGCTAAGACCGACGCCGCCCTTGCGCCACAGGTAGGTCACGCCAGTGGCCGGCAACGTCGTGATCGAGAAAGTTGCCGTTCCGCCGAGCGGGCGGGTGATGCTGTCTGGTTGATCGGTGACTTCCGGCGGCGAGAGAATGAAGTAATACGCCGAGCCGGCATTGCCGCCGGCGTCGTCGTCGCCTGGGGCGCCGGCGAAGATCATGTTTCCGGCGTCAACGGAGACCGTCTGGCCGAATTGATCCAAGGCCGCGCCGTCCGCGGGCGAAATCCGCGGGCGCTGCACCCAGGTCGTGCCAACGGTGTTGTCGAAGACATAGATCGAGCCGGAATCGCTCGGAAAGACATCGTCGCGCGGGGCGCCGACCACGGCGATGTTGCCGTCGATCGCCACGGAAAAGCCGAAGAGATCGTTGGTGCCCGGGTCGCTCGCGTTCAGGCGGCGCTCGAAAACCCAGTTGACCCCGTTGTGGCGGAAAATATAGGCCGAGCCTTGGGCGGCGAAAATCGGGCCATCCTGCACTGAGCCGAGAATCGAGACGGGGAAGGAGAGCGACACATTCCAGCCAAACAGATCATTGGCCGTGCCGTCGGGGGCGACGATCTTCTGCCGTTCCACCCAGCTCGAGCCGTTGTACTGGTAGTAATACGCCGAGCCGGAGTTCGAACCGCGATCGTCGTCTTCATCGGCGCAGGCGAGCAGCCAGGCGCCGTCGAGGCTGACGGAGAAGCCGAGGTGATCTTCAAGCTGGCCGTCGCTGGCGGTGAGCTTCTGCTCAAAGACCCAGGTCGAGCCGTTAAAGCGGTACATGAAGACCGCGCCCGCGCCGGTGGCGCGCTCGTCGTCGCTCCACGCGCCGACCGCGATCACGTTGCCGCTGATGCTGACCGACGTGCCGTAGCGATCGCCGGCGGTCGCGCCGGGCGTTTCGCGGATTTTCTGGAACTGCGCCCAGGCCGAGCCATTCCAACGGAAGATATAGGCCGCGCCCGACGAAGCGCCGCCCTCGGCCCGGCCCGGCGCGCCGGCGACCGCCCAATCGCCATCGATCGATACGCCCGCGCCAAGCTGATCGCCGCTGAGGCGATCGGTGGCGAGCACGCGATTCTCGAGGGTCCAGCCCAGGCCGTTCTTGCGATAGATATACGCCGCTCCGGTCGTGACGCCGGAGACCAGCTCACTCGGCGCGCCGACGATCGCGCGCGTGCCGCGCACGTTCACGCCCCCGCCGAATCCGCCGCTCGTTCCGCCAGTCAGCTTGGATCCGCCGCATTGTGCCAGCGTCGGCGGCGAAAACAGGGCTGCGGCCAAGCCCACGACAACGCCGACGTGCGGCGCGAATCGACGACCCTTCATGAATGCTCCTTTCGCCCTGCGCGTAGGCGGGCGTAATCCTCGAAGGTAGCGAATGGCCGCCATGCGAACAAGCGCCCTGCACAGTAGAGTGATTATTGGCCGCAGTGCCTCAGCCCGCGATGCGTGAAAACAAACTTGTCGCGGCCTCTGGGCGATTTCAGATTTGCACAGTCTCTGAGCGGAGCCACGACCGTGAGGGAGTGGAAGATTCCCGCAAAAACTCCGCTTCCTGACGGTCGCGGCTCGGCTGGTAAGACCGCTTCCTCACGGGAGCGGCGCTGCTTGCGGTCGCGGACCTGTTGGAGGGCTGACAATGGTTCTTTATTGCGAGGTTTACGGCTGACCATCGCACCGCCGCGCGGCGCGCGGTACACTTCGTCGCGACCGAGCGAGCAATCGGTTTCCGGGAGCGCGCATGTCCGCAAAGCCTGTCACAACTCGCCCATTTGTCATTGTTTACGTCAGCGACTTGCGGGGCGATCTGGCCCCGGATGGTCCGCTCGAGATCGACCAGGATTTGCCGGCGTCGGCGCTTTCGAAGTGGCGGCCGACCACGGCGGTTTCGATCCCCGACCCTGGCGGCGCCGGCCGCTGGGAAGCCCAACTGACGATCGAGACGCTGCAGGATTTCGACGCCGATGCGCTGCTCGCGCAGTTTCCGCCGGCCGCGGTGCGGCTTGAGCTGCTCGAGGCGCTCACGGCCCGGCGCAAGGGCGAATGTGACGATGCGGCGATCGCGGCGCACATCCGCGCCGCCGTCGCGCAAGACTCAGCTCTCGTATGGCTTAACGAAGCGGTCACCACCAGCGACCTCGGTCATTCGGGCGCCGCTGCCGCCCCGCCCCGCAGCCCAGCCGACGGCGGCAGCATCCTTGATCTGGTGGATGAGCCTGACTCGGCCCGCTCGGTCGCTGAAAACGTCGCGCAGATCGCCGGCGGCGCGGCGACGTCCGCGTCGCACATCAGCGGCGCCAGCGCCACGCGCTGGGGACTCGCGCAGCGCCGGCTCGAACTCGAGCTGACCAGCGCCCTCAATGCACTGCTCGCGACGCCGGCGCTCCGGCGTATCGAGGCCGCCTGGCGCAGCGTGCAATTTCTGGTCGAGCGCTGCGATCTTGGCGCGGGTGTGCGGCTCTCTTTGTTGCACGCACCGCGCGACCTGATGGTCAGCGCCATCGCGGAGCGCGTGATCGAGCCGGCCTTCGACGGCGTGTTGCCCACGCCCGGACTGATCATCTGCGATTACGCGATGTCGAATACGCCGCCGGATGTGGTGCAACTCGCCGAACTGAGCCGACACGCGGCCTCGCTGCCGGCGCCGGTGACGTTTCCGCTCGATGTTTCCTTCTTCAATGTGAAGTCGCCGGCGCTGATCAAGAATCTGCCCAATCTCAGCGGCGTGCTCGACACGTGGACCTACGCCAAGTGGCGCGGGCTGCGCGAAGATGCCGCCGGACGCTGGTTGTTGCCGGTCTTTGGCCGCTGCCTGGCGCGGCCGCCGCACGCGCGCCAAACCGTGACGGCGGCCCATGAGTTGATGTGGGTGAGCGGCGCCGTCGCGCTGGGCGTCTGTGCGGCGCGCTCGTTCGCGGCCCACGGCTGGCCGACGCGCATGTTCGGCGCCGAGGCCGGCAAGCTCGAAAATCTGGCGATCGTGCCCAACCCCCATGATGCTCAGCGCCCTTGGGGGCCGGGCGACACCACATTGCCAGACGCGCGCCTGCCCGAGTTGTTCGACATCGGTCTCAATGTCCTGCAGAGCCAGCCCGGCAAGGACTATTGCGTGCTGCTGGGCGGCGTCACGTTGCAGCGGCCGCGCGTCTCAGCCGAGACGCCCAAGGCCCAGGCGCTCCTCGAAATCAGCGCCCCCTATCAGCAGTTCAGCAGCCTGCTCGCGGCCTGGCTGAGCGAACAATTCGCCGTGTTGCGCGGCCGCGGCGAGGCGGAGATTCAGCAGCATCTGCTCTTTGGCTTGCGCGACTTGCTGCGTCTAACCGATCAAGATGATCCGGATTCGATCATGGTCGGCGTCGGCGCCGACCCGCAAGCGCCGGGAACGACTCGGGTGCAGATCCGCGTCGCCCCGCCGCCGCGCATCGCCCCCGGCGGGCTGCACGTTGATTTTGGCTTTGTGTTGTAGGCGGATTTCAGCGTTGATCGGTCGCATGGCAGAGCCACGACCGTGAGGGAGAGGTCAGGTTTGCCCGGTGCTGCGATTGCTGACGTTCGCGGCGCTGTTCGGAAGACCGCTTCCTGACAAGGCTGTCGAAATACTTGTCAAAATCAAGCACGACAGCCCGCAGATCACCAAGCGTCGCATCGAAACCCCAGGTCTGATCCTGCGTCAAGCATTCGACGCCACGACGCAGGAGTATTTCGACAGCCTCTTACGGGGCGTTCGGTAGGCGGGCGTGGCTACAATCCAGCGCTGTTTCGATTGAACTTTAGCGTCGGCCCACCGTGGCCGACGGCGAATCTGCTGCGCTACGCCATCGGGCAGGGACGCCCGGCGCTACAGGAAAAATGAAAAACTCTTGTGCTTCCTTGAATTTTCGGATGAAGTGGATGAGAGCTTGGCTTCACGACGTGAATTTGTGCCTTTGTTTGTTGTAGGACGCACGGGCCGGAGGCCCATGCTACCCTCGTTTCGAACCCGCAAATTCAAGTGTGAGAAAGCACTAGGCAGACAATGGATGCTCCGCAACTGAAAACCGTCGTCGCGCTCGTCTCCGATCTGATCTTCGGCAGCAAGATCACCGGCGTGGCGGCGGCGGTGGGTGTCCCCGTGGATGTAGTGCGAGAGCCGGCCGCGGTGCTAGTCGCCGCCGGTGTCGATCGTCCGGTCTTGATCGACCTGACTTTGCCCGTAGCCGTCACCGGTCCGTTGATCGCGGCGTTGAAGCAGGCCGACGCGCGTCGGATGGTGCTTGGCTTTTACCCGCACGTGGACGAGCAACTGGCCGTCGCCGCGCGCGCCGCCGGCGCCGATGTCACGCTCGCGCGGGGCGCGTTTACGCGCCGGCTGCCGGAAATTCTGCGCGACTTGTCCGCATCCATACGGACCGCGACAACTTCGCCGCAGCAGCCGTTGCAGGCGTAACTGTTCGGGCGGGATGCATCAAGCCGAATTCAGCACCCGCATATCCCGAATTCACGCTGTCCAAGTTCTGTCTCGATAATTTGCGCCGTCAGCAGACGCAATCTTCTGGATGATCGGCGGGCCGCGACGTAGAATTCATAGAGATCAGTTCACTTGCTCGCGGAGCATGGCCGCGTGTCGACAATACGGTGCGTGCGCCGCCCGCCTGTGCGAAGGAGGTATCTCGTGATCGTCTCTCCCAAACGCATTCTGTGGCCGACGGATTTCTCCGACCTCGCGCGCAAGGCCGGCGACTACGCCCGCGGATTCCGTGACATCTTCGGCTCCGAGATTCACGTTCTGCACGTCTGCCCGCTGCTGGTGGGTCCGGGCGCGATCTATCCGCTCGCTTCCGGATTGGAATTGGCCGTGCCCGACACCGATCTGCCCAAGGCCGCCGAGGAAAAACTGCGCGAGTTGGCCGCCGAGGTTTTTGGCAAAGGCGCCGTCAACAACTGCAGCGCGGTCGTGGGCAACCCCTGGATCGAAACCTGCCGTTACGCCCGGCGGCATCAGGTCGATTTGATCATCGTGGCCACGCATGGCCACACCGGCCTGAAGCATGCGCTGCTCGGCAGCGTCGCGGAAAAGATCGTGCAGCACGCGCCTTGTCCAGTGCTGACGGTTCGCGCGATGGAGCGCGACTTCACGTTGGAATAAGCTTGAAGAAGAGCGCGGGCGGGGCCGCGCCGCCGAGCGCGCCGGCCGTTGATCGATCAGCCGCCGGCGACGAGGGCCGCGACGAACGGCGCGATGTCGTCGAAGTTAACGGCGCCGTCTACATTCACGTCCGCCAGGACATAGTCGCAGTTGGGGAAGGCCGCCGCATAACCTGCCGCGCTTGCGAGCGCGGTGACGAAGCCCTCGAGGTCGTTGAACGTGACCGCCCCGTCACAATCCATGTCGCCGCCGGGCGCGCTGCGCAGGCGCGTGCTAGGCAGCAAAAAACGCTGCTGTGTGCCGTATGAAACGCGCACCGCGAGTGTGTCGAGACCGGCCGCGGCGCCGGCGGTCAGCGTGGCCTGATAGCGCCCGCCGCCAAGATCCTCCACGGGTCCAAGCGCGGCGCGCCCGGCGCTGCCGCGCGGGTCATGCACGACCGCGACGCCGCTGACACCGCTCGGCGGCTGGCCGCGCCAATCGCGCAGGTCGATCGTCATGACCGCTTGCGTCACGCCGTCGGGCGGCAGGTACGAGCGCGAGAGCGACACGCCGGAGGCCACCTGATCGGGCACGCCGTTGGTCGACGGACGCCAGGCGTCAAACGCCGTGCGCAGACGATTGACCGCGTCGCCCTGCGAAGCGGCGATCGCCGTGATGTTGAGATTCATGTAATAGGTGCCGCGCGCACAGCCATTGGGATTGCACGTCGGCCAGTCGCTGTCGCCGCGCCGCGTCACGAGCATGAACGCGATGTATGCGCTGGCGGTAAAGCTCGGCGGCGGCGCCCCGCAGCACGTCGGGCAGGTCGAGCTACAAGAGCAGCGGCCATCGCCGCCCTGAGCGCGTGCGGCTTCCATTGCGGCCATGAGCTTTTCGGGAAACGCCCCCGGCGTGTTGAGAAAGGCCGTCTCGCAAGCAGTCAGCACCGAGGGCCCGGTGATGACGTTGCCCTGAATGGCGTAGACCAGGCTGCCGACGCGCCCCGTCAGACCATTCGCGAAGGCGCCGGCTTCGACGCCGGTGTAAGTGATGGCGCGGCCGCGCGTGTCCACGATCCCATATTGGCGCGTCGAAAAGTCGGGATCGCCCGCGATGAGTTCATTCAGAATCTGCTCCGGATCGGTTCCGGCGATGAGACCGTTCCAGATGCGCTGACGGTTGATCGCGGTTGAGTCAACCCGCGACTGTGCCACGCCCGCGCCGACATCGACGCGCACCGCCGGCAGGTTGCGCAATAAATCAAAACCAACCAGACACGTCGCCGAACCGACCGCGATTTCGCGCGTTTCGGTATCCACCACGACGATCGACCATGTCGCCGGCGCCGGCGCGATGATCCAACCGACGATCAGCAACGCGACGCATGAAGCCCGGCGCGGGACAGTGGATTTCATGAGCATCTCCGCATGGCGCAAACGGGTGCGGCCGCGACGAGTGGACACGGTCGAGCGCAGCCGCCACAAGCGATATTCTAGCCGAAGACCCACACCAGCAAACGAAATGATAAACTCGTGCAGTTATCGCGACAGAAACCCCCGATCTTCAGAATAAATTCGAACAAATCGTTCAGGGTGTGCATCGGGCATTGCCGATTCGGATAAAAAATCGTTCATATCGATCAGCAACATCAAGATGGCTTGACGCAACCCTAGCCATTCCTTTAAGCTAATTTTTGGTGAACGCTGTATGCGCGCTGCACTTGATGGTTCGATCTGGCGCCACTGTATGGCCGTAGCTGGAATGCGCAACTTCAGGTAATTGCTTCCCGGCCGCGACTTCGCGGCCCGTTCCGGCGGTGGCATGGGTTAGCCGTTGAGCATCGTCCGCATGCATCCGACGCCGGAGGCATTGAAAGAACCGGTTCACACTCTCAACATGCAAGGAGCACTCTCATGAAATCGTTCTGTTGTCGCGCATTCATCGCGACAGCGGCGCTGACGGCGACGGCTTTTGCTCAGCCCGTCATCAACGGCCGCTATGATCCCGCCTACTGCCTGCCAATCGTCACACAAAACACCCAAACCCAATTCGGCGACGCGTCGCAAGGCTTGATCGACCGCGCCAGTGGTTCGGAACTCGACGCCGCCTATACGAAAGTTCAAGGCGGCGTTTTGTATTTGCTCGTCACCGGCAACCTCGAATCCAATTTCAACAAGCTCGAAATTTTCTTCGACACCCGCACCGGCGGTCAGAACCGCCTCCGCGGCGATAACCCCGTCGTTGATTTCGACGGCCTCAATCGCATGGGCGAAACCACGCCCGACGTTACCGGCGACGGCATGCGCTTTGACACCGGCTTCGAAGCCGACTTCTGGCTGAGCTGCACCAACGGCGGCGATGATCACGCCATCTTCGCGAATTATGCCGAGCTGCGCATCAGCCCGTCCGAGCCGGGCGTCGGGCGCTATCTGGGCACCACCGAAGCCGGCTCCGACGGCGTCCTCAGCGGCGGCGACAATCCCGACAATATCCGCCTGACGATCAACAACAGCAACGTCGGCGGCGTCAGCGGCGGCACCGCCCTCGTCACCGATCCGTCGATCGGCGCTTCGGTCCTGACCGGCATCGAGGTGGCGATCCCGCTTGCGGCCATCGGCAATCCGAGCGGGCCGTTCAAGATCACCGTCATGGTCAACGGCAGCGGGCATAACTTCATGTCGAATCAGATTCTCGGCGGCCTCGGCGGCGGCTCGAATCTGGGCGAGCCGCGCAACATCGATTTCTCGACGATCGCCGGTGATCAGTTCTTCACGTCGGCGCTCTCGAGCGATCCCTGCGGCGCCTGCTGCATCGGCACGCCGGCCACCACCTGCACCATCAATACCAGCGCGGGCTGCACGACGGCCGGCGGAACGTTCCTCGGCGTTGACATTTCCTGCGATGGAAATCCTTGCACGCCCGATCCGGAAGGCGCCTGCTGCCTGCCCGGTCCCACCTGCGAAATTCGCACGCAGGCCGACTGCCTCAGCGGCGGAGGCGAATATCTCGGCGACGCAACGACCTGCGCCGGCAACCCATGCGCCGTGGGCGCGTGCTGCACCGGTCAGACCTGTACGCTGCGCCGCGAAGAGGCTTGCGAGGCGATCGTCGGCGCGGTCTATCAGGGCGACGGCACCGACTGCTCGAGCGAACCTTGCCGCAGCGGCGCCTGCTGCATCGGCGGCGTGATCTGTGTCGTGATCTCGCCGACGAGCTGCACCAACCAGGGCGGCACGTATCAGGGCGATGCGACCACCTGCGCGTCCTGCCCGGCCCCGCCGGCCGACCTGCCGCCTGTGAACGGAACCGTCGAGTCGCTGTATGGCACGGCGATCACGATTCAGGACACGCAGACCGGCTTTGGAGATTCGTCGCTGGGTCTGGTCGATCGTGCGAACGGCTCGGAGCTGGATGGCGCGTTCGCGTACATCAGCCGCGGCCGTCTGCACCTGATGCTGACGGGCAACCTCGAGACCAATTCGAACAAGCTCGAAATCTTCTTCGACACCCGCGCCGGCGGTCAGAACCAGCTTGTCGGTGACAACCCGGATGTTGACTTCAACGGACTGAATCGCATGGGCGCGGGCACCGGTCCGGATGGCCCGGGTCTGCGCTTCGACGACGGCTTCGCGGCCGACTTCTATGTCACCGCCAACTGCAGTTTCTCACCGGTCAACGGCCTTTTTGAACTGTTCGGCAACTGGGCGCGGCTGCGCACGCCGGAAGACGCCGGCCAGGGCCGCTATCTCGGCAAGGGAACGGCGGCGAGCGACGGCGGTCTGAGCGGCGGCGACAACCCCGACGCGATCCTGATGACGATCAACAACAGCAACGTCCTCGGCGTGACGGGCGGTCTGGGCGTGATCTTCGGCGGCGGCGACGGCGTCACCACCGGCATCGAAATGTCGATTCCGCTGCGCGCCCTTGGCAACCCGACCGGCAACTTCAAGATCTGCACCTTCATCAACGGCCAGCGGCACGACTTCGTGTCGAATCAGAGCCTGGCGGGCGGATTGTGGATTCTGGCGGGCTATCCGGGCGAGCCGCGCACGGTCAACTTCAACGAAACGACCGATCCGCCGGGCATCGCCGGTCCGCAGTTCTTTACCGTCACGTATGTTCCGCCGTCGCTCTTGGGCGACTCGAACTGTGATGGCGACGTGAACTTCACGGACATCGATTGCTTCGTGAGCGCACTGGTCAGCCAGAGCGCGTGGGACGGCTGCGGGCATGATCCGGGCTGCAGCTATCTCGATGTCAACGACATCGACGGCAGCGGCAGCGTCACGTTTGATGACATCTCGGGCTTTGTCACCTGCCTGGTTCTGAGCGGCTGCCCATAGTCGCCGGAGTCGATAACTCTGCGAAAACGGTCGCCGGCTCGGCGGCCGTTTTCGCGGCGATTGCCTTGGGATCGATGGTTCAAGTAGTTACCATGACTTGAACAGCACGGTTTACTAGATCATGGTGAGTGCGGCGGTTAACCCCGTCTCACCCATTGCACTTGGAGAGGAGACTGCGAATGAAGCGTTTTCTGGGTTTGGCGCTGGTCGGTCTGCTGGGCAGCGGCATTGCCGCCGCCGCGCTGATTGACACGCGCATCGACAGCACGGCCGGCGGCGCGAGCGTCGACGGCGTCCTCGGCGCTAACGAGTACGGCGCCGGCAACAGCTATAACTATCGCGGCGCGGGCAGCGGCTTCGGCGGCACGCTCGGCGCCGGCACGCTCTACATGGAGAGCGACGCCAGCAACCTGTACATCGGCTTCCAGCCTGGCGCCAACCTGAACGACAACGTGTTCATCATGTTGGACACGCGCGCGGGCGGCTTCACCGATGCGCAGATGGCGGATCGCGGCGACGGCGGCCGTCGGGCCGCATCCGAGCATTCGCTGAATGCCGACGACGCCTATGATGCCGCTTTCCTGCCGGACTTCGCGATCATCATCGGCAGCTTCGGCATTGTTACGTTTGAGCTGACCGCCGGCAGCACCGACGGCCACCTCAACTTCGTCGATTTCGACGGCACGTTCACTGGCAGCGCCCCGACCTTCCGCGAGTATGACCTCTCGCTGGCGTCGTTGGGCATTTCCGATGCGTCGCTGCTCAGCATCAACCTGTTCGCAGGCTATACGTCGGATTCGTCGTTCAGCTCGAACGAGTCGATCCCGGCATATGACCCGCTCAACAGCGGTGCGAATCCGGGCTTCGACGGCCCCTCGGCCGGCTACGGAAACTACAACCGTTTTGCCGTGCCGGAGCCGGCTTCACTGGCGTTGCTGCTGGCGGGCATGCTGATTCGTCGCCGCTAGTAGTCTGCCGCAGTTCACTTTTCGGGTTTGAAACGCGGGTAGCATGGGCCTCTGGCCCGTGCTACCTACAACAAACATCGGCACTGATTCCACACCGTGACGCCGGTGCTACATTCCGCTTCATCCGAAAAATCAAGTTTGACGAAGCACTAAGCAAGCGCGGCGCGGCTTGTTGAGCGCGTCAGCATCGATCGAATCAATCGTGGAGCAGGCCATTGGTCTGCTCCACGTTCATTGTCAGACCCGCTTGCGAATTTTTTTGGGTTCAGCTCCAAATTCCGGGATGGCCCTCGAATTCCCGAACGTTTCGGCACGCCGCACGAAACCGCCGGCCGCCGAGCTTTACGTGTGCGCCAGGCGCCTTTCAGACCTACGAATCGCCTCGTGATAGCCTCGAAAACGCCGGATTGACCAGTTCTTTGTTCGCTCGAAAGCGCAGGAGGCAGGCTGGGCAGCGTGGTCGCCAGGTCGCTCTCGGCGTGCTCCAACTCCGAATTCGATCCCCGGAATTTGGAGCTGATCCAAATTTTTCTTGACGCGCACACCGTTCCGTGTTACATTATTGGTGGTAGAAGGTGGAGGTAGGGGATGAACGCGGTTCGTCCTCCGTTCCGTTCCGTTCCGTTCCGTTCCGTTCCGTTCCGTTCCGTTC
>CAYQLG010000085.1:16161-18773 GCA_964418235.1 uncultured Planctomycetales bacterium | reverse complement strand
AAAGATACCACTCGCGTCAAGGCGAAAAATTCACAGGCTCTCCGGCCCGTGCGTCTTCGAATACGTGAGAACGTGGGAACGTGGGAAGGTGGGAAGGTGCGAATGGCAGTTCTGAATCACGGGTAGCATGGGCCTCCGGCCCGTGCGGGTGACCTGCCCCCCGGATCTTGATCCAGTTGTTGTGAGTGTCACTACTGCCGGCATGGCAGGCAAGGAGGCTTGTCGTGAAGCGGACCAGACATTCGCCGGAACAGATCATCGCCAAACTGCGTGAGGGTGACGCCCTGCTGGGGGGCGGGTTCACGATCGGCCAGGTGTGTCCGGGCTGGAGGTGAGCGAGCAGACCTTCCACCTCAATCGCAATCAGTCGTCTCGTACGATATGTTACGGAAGACGCCGCGTGCCGCAAAGCTCGGAAGCGCTGCTCTCAGAGCATCCCGTTATGGCTGCTGGATTGGCTTCTCAATCCCCAGTTCGAACAGCTGATCAGCACCTTGGTTTACCCGCTGCGCCGCGAACCGTTGGATCCTGCGCTCGCTGCGCCGCGAATCGCCGCGCGATTCGCGTTGACTCGCGCGGGTCGTCCGACTACCGTCAACTTTATGCCCAACTTGATCCACGTCACCCATGAAGCCGTCTATAAGGTCGGCGGGATCGGCACCGTCCTCGAGGGCCTGATCAACGCCCGTGCCTATCGCGATCACGCCGGGCGCACCGTCCTGGTCTGCCCGCTTTTCTATCCCGAGAATCCGCAACGGCTCGGCCCCGGCGGCGTGATCGAATACTCCTCCCTCGACAACATCTATGACAGCCCGTACGCCGATGCGTTTATTCAGGTCGAGCGCGAATGGGGCGTACGGCTCGTCTATGGGCAGAAGCCGGTCGAAGACACGCCGACCTCCCGCCGCACAATGTGTGAGGTGCTGCTGGTCGATCTGCGCGGCATCAATCTGCATCGCGTGAACCACCTGAAGGGCACACTCTGGGATCATTACGGCATTCAATCGCACCGTCACGAGCACATCTGGGAGTATGAGCAATACGTGCAGCTCGCCGGGCCGGCGGCGGCGGCGCTCGACGCCATGCGGCTGGCCTCGGCCGAGCTTCCCGCGGTTGTTTTCGCGCATGAGTTCATGGGCGTCCCGACCGCGCTGACGCTGCAGAGCTGGTATGGCTCGCGCTATCGCTCGCTCTTCTACGGGCACGAGGTCGCCGTGATGCGGCGGCTGGTCGAAAACCTGCCCGGCCACGACGTGATGTTTTACAACGTGCTGGAGACCGCCCTGCGCGGCGATCTCTATGTCGATCAGGTCTTCGGCCCGCAGAGCGACTATTTCAAGTATGAGCTGGTCAACGCCACGCGCTTCTGCGATGGACTGCTCTCGGTCGGCCACCACGTCGTGCAAGAGATGCAGTTCATGGGGCCGGCCTTTCAAACGGCCGACATCACGCTGGTTTTCAACGGCATTCCGTCACGGCGGACCACCACGCCCGAATGGCTCGACAGCCGCCGCCATATCGAGGCCTATCTCGACACGCTGCTGGGCTGGAAGCCGACCTGGATTTTCACGCACGTCACGCGGCTGGTGCGCAGCAAGGCGATGTGGCGCGACCTCGACGTGCTGACCGCGCTCGATCGGCGGCTTGAGGAGGCCGGTGAGAAGGCCGTCCTGATCGTGCTCTCGACCGAATTGCCGCGCCGCGCGGGCGAAGACATCCGCTATATGGAGCGGGAGTGGGATTGGCCGCTGGCCCACCGCGAGCAGCCGCCCGACCTGACCCCGGGCGAAGCCGAATACTATCAATTCGCGCAATCGTTCAACGCCCGTGCCCGCAACATCCGCGTGCTGTTCCTCAATCAGTTCGGCTTTGATCAAAGTACGTGCGGCCTGCGTGTGCCGGCGGATGCCGAGCTGCTCGATCTGCGCCGTGCGACCGACGTCGAATTCGGTCTCAGCCTGTATGAGCCGTTCGGCATTTCGCCGCTTGAGCCGCTCACGTTCGGGGCGATCTGTGTCGTCAGCACGTCGTGCGGATGCGTCGGGTTCGTAAAGCAGTCTGCGGTGCGCGGCAGCCCGAATGTGCTCATGGCCGATTACATCGCCGCCGGCCCGCGCGGCGCCACGATCAAGGATGCGATGGAAACCGGCGCCGCCGAGCTGCGCCTCGCCGAGCAACACGTCGCCGCCGAGATCGCGGAGGAACTGTTCCGCCGCTTACCGCGCAGCGTGGAGCAGCGCGCGGCCCTGCTTGAAAGCGGGCAGGAACTCGCCCGGCGAATGAGCTGGGACGCCGTCGCCGAGCGGATGGTCTTCCCGGCGATTCGCAAAGCGCTCGGCCGGCGGCGCGTCGTGCGCATGGTCTGAGCAACAATGGGGGCTTCGCTGCATAGGACCGGGCATGCGTGCGCGCAACCGGTTTTGATGTCAGCCTCGCCGCGTGGGCAGCATGGGCCTCCGGCCCGTGCGTCTTTCAATACGTGAGAAGGTGGGAACGTGGGAAGGTGGGAAGGGGAAGACGGATTGGAGCGCTATTCCCGTCGCGCGGGCAGCATGGGCCTCCGGCCCGTGCGTCTTTGAATACGTGAGAAGGTGGGAACGTGGGAAGGTGGG
>CAYQLG010000085.1:0-16061 GCA_964418235.1 uncultured Planctomycetales bacterium | reverse complement strand
AGGTGGGAACGGGAAGACGGATTGGAGCGCTATTCCCGTCGCGCGGGCAGCATGAACCTCCGGCCCGTGCGTCTTTGAATACGTGAGAAGGTGGGAACGTGGGAAGGTGGGAACGGGAAGACGGATTGGAGCGCTATTCCCGTCGCGCGGGCAGCATGGGCCTCCGGCCCGTGCGCCCTGCAATCAACAACGGTATCGATCGCTGCGCTTGCACGCACCGACGTCACGATCCAATCTGGGTAGGGCTGAGAACCAAGCGCCGCGGCTCAGTTGAATGCCAGCCCTACCCCCAGCAGGTTGCCCCTCTTCGCATCAACTGGCAATCACGTTCCGCCGCAGATGCCTGCGACCAGCGCATCGACAAATGAGCCGATGTCGTCGAAATTCACAGCCTCGTCGCCGTTCACGTCATTCGCGCAGACATAGCCGCAGTCGATCGATACACAGGCGCGCCACGCCGGCTCGCCCACGAGGGCCGCGACAAAACACTCGATGTCGTCGAAGTTAATCTGCAAATCGCAGTTCGCGTCACCCGGGCAGCCCGGCAGCGGCGACCGCACCGTGCCATACACATTACTATCGATCTCCCAGTGCCAGGCGAACGCGAGGCGGCCATCCGGGCGCCAAGCCGCGGTGTGTTGCCAGCTTCGACCGAGCCGGGAGTTGGTCCAACGCTTCGAATCATGCGGGATCGGGCGGCGCGGGCCGACGGCCGGCTTACGCGGGTTTACCTCACGATAGACCGTCGTCTCGCTGGACCCGCACAGCGGTCCGGATTCCCACGCCACGACGATGCGTGCATCGCCCGCCCGGGCCGCCCTGCCCGTCACCGCGATCGTCACGTTTTCGTCACAGCGCGACGCATTTTCAATGACGATCGCCGGCCCAAGCGCGACCGGTACGAGGTCGGCGCTATAGAGCTGAACCTTCAGCAGCACCGGATCGGCGATCGGCGGCTGCGGCTCAAACCACGCCACCGCAAAGCTGCCATCGTCAAACGCCGCGACCGCGGCCGATCGATCCGTCGCTCCGACCTCGACAAAGTCTCCCGCCGGCGGCAGCACGCGCGCGACGCGGACACGTTGATCGCCGCTCGATCCGCCCCGGTAGTCGGGATATTCGTTCCAACAGACCACAAAGCGATTGTTCAGGTCGGAAGCGGCGCAAGGAAACTGGACATGCGCGCCAAACACATGTTCGCGCAACAACCCCGGCGGACCATCATTGATGCGATATAGAAGCTGCGAACAGCCGCCGGAAAGGTCGACCCAGGACACCAGCCGGTCGTCGATGCTATAAGCCGTACTCGGCGTGGTCGCGTGGCAATCTTCCGGCGTCGCCAGTGGGAGCAGCGCCCCGGACATGTCCCACGTCGCGCCGGCGTGCTTCACTGAGAATAGATCGCATTCCATGAGATCGGTCGCGCAGCCCGGGTTGCATGTGTCCAGAATCGCCGGACCATAATCCACGTGCCAGGCCGTCGCGACGCGCGGCAGCGATGACTTCTGGATCGCAAGCGAGGGATGGTCGCGCGTGACCAGGCAGACATTCACCGCATCGAGCCGCGTGTCCGACGGGTCGAGCGGAACGCCGAGCGGATCGAAGCGCCGGCCAAATGCGCTCAATTCTCGATTCGGCATCCAGTCGCCCAACGCCGTCGACATCAGTCCGCTATCCCGGCAAACCACAGGTCCGAGACAATACGCCCGCGCATCCAACGCTGCGGCAGAGTATGAAAAGGCCAGATGGTTTTCCTGTCGGCCAAAGCGGACCGCATCCACCGCAGCGTCAAAGAAGATGCCCAGCCCGGCAAAGGGCGATGGATCGGCAGCGTTGACGCGGAAATCGAAGCCGGGATTGCACGGCTCTCCGGCCACAACGCGGATGTCGCCGAACCTGGAGAGAAGCACGGCGGCCAGACCGACGCAGGTTTGCCGCCCCATCCGCGAAAAGCGCTCAGCGCGCATCATTGGTCTGAGACTGGGCGCGCGGAAAATGCGCGCGCAGCGCGAGAGCTTGCTGGAAAAGCGAAATTTCATTGCCAACTCCTGAAGTTAGAACGTGACCTACAACGTCTCTGGTATACAGAAATCGCAACGTGCAATCAAGCCGATAGTGAAAAACAACCCAGGATAGCCGACACCGCCGCAACGCCGCGCCCGGCCACTCGGCGTAGGGCGCTCTGCCGGGCTGTCTGGTTACGACGTATTCCTGGACGTGCGCGTGTTTGGGACGTCAGCCGCATACAGGACGCGAAACGCGCGCAGCGTCATGGATTCGAACGCCGACTGGGCCGGCGCGCTATGCTTGATTCGCAGAGGCAGGCTTGCATGCCCGCACCATCCGAAACCCCATGCGTCCGCGCGCTACCGCCGCCGGACCGCCTCCTGCACCAGCGCCTCGAACAGGCGCAAGTGTTCGGGCCGATCGATCATATCTTCCGGGTGCCACTGCACAGCAACCATGAAGCGCCGATCAACCCCTTCGGCAGCTTCGACAACGCCGTCGGGGGCAAACGCGACCGGACGCAGCCGTCCACCGACCTCGCGCGCGTCGAGCACTTGATGATGCCGGCTGTTCACCTCGAGCTCGCGCGTTCCCAAAATCGCGGCGAGGCGCGTATCGGGCTGCACCGTCACCGGATGATAAGCGGTCGAATGATCGGGCTTGTAATGCTCGATCGCGGGTGTTCGCGGCAGGTCGTCGACGTGCTGCACCAAGGCCCCGCCGCGCGCGACATTCGCCACCTGACACCCCAGGCAAATCGCGAGAATGGGCGCATCGGTCTGATCGGCCCTTCGGAAGAACTCGACTTCAAAGTGATCGCGCCGAGCCGGCAATACCTCGGTTTTGGCGTGACGTGCCTGTCCATAATGGCGCGGGTCAAGGTCGGGGCCGCCCGTAAAGAGGATGCCGTCGCATGTAGCGAGCAGCTCGTCCATCAGGGCAAGCGGTGCATCCACCGGCGGCGGAGGCAGAACGAGCGGCAAACCGCCCGCGGCGAAGATCGCATCGACATAGGCACTGTTGACATAACAGCGAATCCGGTCCGGTTGGTGCTCGTCTGGGGCGATGTTGCTCGTGATGCCGATGCGCGGACGCTTCATCTGTTGCCTTTCGATCCTCATCCAAGTGAATCCCGAGCCGAAGACCGCTTGGCTCGCCGCGATCACAGCATCGTAGCTTAACCACGGAAATTCATCCGCGCTGCCGCCATCGTGCCGCCACGATCGGTGCGCCGTGTAGAGCAAGAAGTTCTACCACTTGGCGAAGAAGGCTCGCACACCCGCAAACCCACCCACGCTCGTAGCGAAGCGATACGACTCGAGTCGAGCGCGCCGGGTCAGTGCCGATGAACTGCAGCACGCCCAACAGACTGACGGCGTACGCGGCGGCGCCGGCAGCGTGGGAGCGAGCCAATCGAGCGCGCGGTGCGAATCGAATCGCTTCCTTACGGGCGCGGTTCGGTTCAGACGGCTGGTCAGCGGGTATCAACCAGCTCAACCCCATCGACGCCATCGACCTCTTTGAGCTGCACCTTGATAATGTGATGGGCTTCCGTCGGCGTGGTGAGCGCGACGAAATCGGGCTGAATCGGCAGCTCTCGGTGGCCGCGATCGACCAAAACGGCCAGCCGGATCGCACGCGGCCGGCCCAGGTCCACCAGGGCGTCCAGCGCGGCCCGGATCGAGCGACCGGTGTACAGCACGTCATCGACCAGCACCAGCCAGGCGCCGGTGATGTTGAAGTCAATCTCCGTGCCGCGCAAGATCGCGTTTGGCCCGATCGTCGTCAGATCGTCGCGATAGAGCGTGATGTCCAGCGCGCCATGCATCGGGCTGAGGCCATGCTCGCGCAGCATCGGCAACATGCGCTGGGCCATCACTTCTCCACGGCGACGAACGCCGATAACCCCGAGCGCCACGTCGCGCGGCGCCGCCGACGCAATGGCTTTGCTGAGAGAGCGCAAATGGGCGTGCAGCGCCGTCGAATCAAGCAGCGTTTGGGCCATGCTTCATAGAATAGCCCGTGCTACGGGACGGGCCAAGCCGCATCCCAAGCACATCGGCTCCGACAGTCCGGCCGCCGCGCCACATTTCCCGGCGGATCGGCGGGCAGGGTCACGCGCGGACTGTTGCCGGGCCGATGCAGTCCGTAGAATCGTCGCCGGCGGCGTGGAAAATGCTGTGAATGACGGCGCGACGGCGAACGTCAGCCCAACCAGCGGCGGCGCTCCGCCGACGCCGTGCGCAACGAATCGGCTTCGATCACCATGAGGCGCAAGCAGGCATGAAAAGACAAGCACGGATTTTGGGGCAGCGGCTGGCGCTGGCGGCGATCTGGTTCCTGATGGGCGGCGGCGCGCTGCCGGCCTTCGCCGGCAAAAATTACGCGCTGCTCATCGGCATCGACAAGTATCAGGCGCCCGGCATCCGCACATTGAGCTACGCCGAAAGCGGCACGACGGCACTCGCCGATACGCTCAAGTCGCGCTACGGCTATGAGACGCAGATGCTGCTTGGACAGGGCGCCGACCGGGCGAGCCTGCTCCGCGAAATCGATGCCTTGAATAAGCAACTGACCGATCAAGACACGCTGCTGATCTACTTCGCGGGGCAGGCGGGCACGCTCGACACCGATCCCAAGACGAACGAGCGCCGCGCGTTTCTCTTCCTCTATGACACGACCCTCAGCAAGGAGGACCGCGACCGCGTCGTCTGGTCGCGGCAGGCGGTCGATCTGTGGACGTTGCTGGCGCAATTCCCCCGGCCCGCCCAGGTGCTTTTCCTCGGCGATTCCTGCTTTGGCGGGCGCTTCGAAGCGCCGCCCGCCGCGTTTCGACCGCCCGCCGGCGATCACGCCGACCGCACCTTGCGACGGGCGCGCATGGTGATCTGCGCCGGCACCGACGGACAGCGCACGATCGAAGCCGCCTCGGCGGAGCGCGGGCTTTTCACGCAATTGTTGCTTGAGCAACTGGGCAAGGGCGAGCCGCTCACCGCAACCGAGCTTTTCCTCAACATCCAACTGAAAATTCTTGAGCAGTCGGGCCGGACGCTCTTCCCCCTGCGCTGGTCATTGCCCAACGGCGACGGCGAGTTTGTCTTCGCCGGACCGGGGAGCGAGTCGGCGGCGGCGCGCCGCGCGGCTGGTGCGCGGCTAAGCGAGCGCTGCCCGCCGGCCACCACCATGGGGCAGTTCTATCAGGCGCTGCAGGAGGTGGATTTCCGCCGGGCGCTCGACGCCGCCCAGCGCGAGAGTGAGTGGAAAGTCCGCTCCAACACGCTCCATATCGCGGCGAGTCTGGGTGATCCGCTCGCGCTGGCGTCGCTGGTGTTCTGCTACAACAAGGGCCTCGGTGTAGCGGCAGATGACGTGGGCGCCTATCGCTGGGCCGTGCTCGCCGCCGACACCGGCCACCCGGCCGGCCTCCACGTTTTGGCGCGCTGCCTCAACAACGGCATTGGCGTGACGCGCGACGCCGCCGCCGCCGAGCGGCTCTTCCGCGAAACATCGGAGGCCGGCTTTCCGGCCAGCACCTATCTGCTCGCGCTCGACGTGTTGCGCAGCGGCGTGCCGGGGCCGCGGCAGAAAGACGCGCTCGCCAAATTAGAATCCATCAAGGACTCGGGGCTGCTGAACGCCATGCTGCTGCTGGCTCAGTGCCACAGCGGCCGCGTGAAAGGCATCCCCCGCAACATCCCGGAAGCGCTGCGCCTCCTCAAGCAGGCGGTCGATCAGGGCAACTCCGAAGCGGAGTTCACGCTCTACCAGCTCTATACCGAGGGATTGCCCGATTCACCGCCGCGAGACGACGAGTTCGCGCGCAAACTTTTGATGAATGCCGCCAACGCCGGCATTCGCTCCGCTCAGTTCTGCCTGGCGGCGGCTTACTTTCAAGGCCCGAACTATGAGCAATACAAGCTGGGCCTGCCGCCTGATCTTGCCAAGGCGCGCGAATGGGCCGAGCGGGCGGCGGGCGCAGGCTCGCCGGAGGCGTGTGTGCTGCTTAGCGTGATGTACGCGGCGGGGGCGGGAATGCCGGCCGACATCGTGAAGGCGAAGGAGTTTTGCGAGAAAGCGCTCGAACAAAAATACACCGGCGCGTTTGTGCAGCGCGGCCTCTATCACCTGCTCGGCGGCGTCTATGCCCCCGACGACACCAAGGCGTTCAGCTCGTTTGAGCGGGCCGCTGAGGCCGGCGACGCGGCCGGCATGTACTGGCTGGCCTATTGCTATGACGAGCTGCGCGGCATCAAGGGCGTCGTCGTAACCGACCCGGTCTCGCGCGAGAAGCAGCGGCCGCGCTTTGCCCTGCAGGCGATTCAGTGGTATGTCCGCGCCGCGCAAAAGGGCCAGGCCAAGGCGATTGAAGCGCTCAAGACCAAAACCTGGCCGCCCCCGGTGCTTGAGCAACTCGCCAACGTCTACCCCGAGACGCTGAAGGAGTATCGACGCATCAGCGGGAAATAGCACGGGCCGCGCCGCCCGCGCAGCTCGCGCCGCAGACCCGGGCGCGCCAGCCGCAGAGCCGAGATATCGCGCCATGAAAGCTCGCGCGCACAGGCGAACTCACCGCCGCGATGGCGACGTTCCGACCGTCGCCGCAGGCGATGCCATTCTGACTAGACGCGACACGCTCGCCGCTCGTTTACCGGCGCGCCGCGGAGCTTGAGTGATGCCCGCCAACTCGCCATCCGCTGATCCTGACCGTCGCGACCATTTGGCCGTCTGGGAATACGCCGGCCTGATGCTCACGTATTGGTGCAACGCCCGGTGCGCCTTCTGCTACGTCTACAGCGGCCCTGACCGCGGCGGCGACATGTCGCGCGACGACGCGATAAGACTGTGGCGCGAGCTGGATGAACTCGCTCGCGCCCACGGCAAGACCATGCGCATTCACCTGGCCGGTGGTGAGCCGACCGGCGACTGGCCGCGGCTGGTCTCGATCATCCGGGCGGCCCGCGACGCCGGCCTGACGCGCCTCGAAAAAGTTGAGACCAACGCCTTTTGGGCGACCAGCGACGGCCTGACGCGCGCCCGGCTGGAGTTGCTGGACGCCCTCGGCATGGAACGCCTGATCATCAGCGCCGACGTCTATCACCAGGAGTTTATCCCGGTCGAGCGCGTCGAGCGCTGCGTGCGCATGGCCCGGGAGGTGCTTGGCCGCGGCCGGCTGATTGTGCGCTGGTGGGATTTTTACCAGCAGCCGGTCGAGACCCGCCGGCTCGACGACGCCGAGCGCGCCCGCGCCTTTCAGGCCGCACTGACCCGCCATCAGGATCGTTTGGCCGGCCGCGCCGCCGAGCGCCTGACCGACTTTTTTCCGCTCCGGCCGGCGGCGGCCTTCGCCGGTGAAAACTGCATCGGCGAAGTGCTCCATAGCCGCCATGTCCACATCGACCCCTACGGCAATATCTTTCCGGGAGTCTGCGCGGGGATCATTCTCGGCAACGCCGCGGAGCGCTCCGTCAGTGAAGTCTGGCGGAGCCTCGCGGAAACATGGCCGGCCCATCCGGTTGTCGGCCCAGTCGTGCGCGGCGGAAGCTTCGAGTTGATGCGTGCCGCTGAGCAGCTTGGCTACACAGAGCGGCCGGAGGGTTACGCCAACAAGTGCCACCTGTGCTCGCACGTGCGGCAGTTCCTGCTCGATCACGGACATTGGCCCGCCGCCGTCGGCCCGGCTGAGTGCTATGCCAACGATCGCGACAAGCGCGAAGCCGCCGCCGCCCGCGAGCTGGTCCGCCTGACGCTGAGCAAACCATCAGCCACGCCAGACGCGGCGGACACCTGAACTGAATCGTCGCCACGAAGATCACAGCAGCATGAACCGAGCCGCGCGATGAACCGAGCGGCGCCAACGAGGAACGATTCGATTCGAGCCAAGCGTGATTGGGGCAGCACCGATGAGTTGCCTGGTCTGCGCTGTTGCTCTCCGTGCCGGCGGAAGCGTCCCGACTGCGCAATTGCGGGAAGGCCGGGTGCGGCCTGATTTGCAAGCAGTCCGTGCGGGCGTGTGTGGTTCATGCGCCTTTGCAGTCGAATCACATGCTTACCGACGACAAGCCTGACGCATGCAACCAACTTGGCGAGAGGTCGCGCAAGTGTTCTATCGGTCTTTCAGTTTCGGGCGAGATAGCGAGATAGAACGGCGAAACGAAACTCAGTCGCCTTGAAGTAATACGTTTAGCTCAGTTGCTTCAAGGAAGCACGGGCCAGAGGCCCATGCTACCCTTGTTTCGCAGCGCTGTATTTGGTTCTCAGCGCGACACTTGATTCCTAGCCGATGATGAGCGTGCGACGGCTCGACTAGTGCTCGTGGCCGTGGCCGTGATCGTCGTCGTGCATGTCGTCATGCAACGAGGAGACAATCAGCAGCAAACAGCCGCCCTCGGTCCACTGCTCTTCATGGTCCGAGCCGGGCAGGCAGCATTGATAGTCGCCGGCGCGGAGCGTGCAGGTCTCACCCACATGCAACTCGCCTTCGAGCACCAGGCACTCTTCCGGGCCGTTGTGGCGGTGCCGCGGATAAGACGTACCCGGGGCCATCCGCACGAGCGCCGTAAATTGATCACGGGTGTGATCGACAAAGAGCCGCTTCACGCGAACGCCGGCGATGCCGGTGTCTTCCCACGTGTCGTCCTCGGCCCGATGGATGATCATCGACCCCACCGCCGTGTCCGAACGCCACTGCTTCCAAACCTGCGGGTTCGGCATGCGCGATCGAGCGGACAGGCGCTCCTCACGCGGCGGCAACGATTCCAGCAGCTTGCGGCGAATGTCGGAGGACGGCCGGACCGGCGGAATTCCCGCCGCCAGCACGTCAATCACCGGATCAAGCTGTGCCATATGCATTCCGTGTTCTTCCGATCCGCTCGCCAATTGATGTTCGACCGCGGCGACTTCCGCCGGCGACAACGCGCCGGCCGCATAGAGAGCCATTTGTTCCGCCACGTGCTCGGGGTGCTGGTTGGAACTCATACGACGGCCCTTTCCGCGCTTGCCATCATGTCGCGCAATCGCTGCATTCCCAATCGTATCCGTGTCTTCACCGTGCCCAGCGGAATCGCCTGACGGTCGGCGATCTGCTCCTGTGTCAAACCTTCATAAAACGCCAGAACAATCGCCCGGCGCTGCTCTTCGGGCAAACGCATCAGCGCGTTGACCGCGCGCTGCGCCGACTCCGAACGATCAAGATTATCCAGCAGCATACTAGGCAAAGCCTGATCGTCCAACAGCGGAGCGCCGCCCTCACGCTTGCGACGGCGAATCCGGTCAACAGCCCGCGAGCGTGCGATCAGAAATAACCACGCCGCCGGACTGCCGCGCTCGGGGTTGAACTGCTCCGCGCGCTGCCAGACCTGCAGAAAGACCTCTTGCAGGACATCCTCGGCGTCGGCCCGCTCGCGCAGGGTGTGCATCAGTAAACCGAGGACACGATCGCTGTATAAATCATAGAACTCGCCGAGGGCGGCGGAGTCACCGCCGGCAACCCGAGTGAGGAGTTCCTCGTCGCGTTGCCGCACGTCGGCTACGGCTGAATCGTCGCCCGATGGGGCCACGCCATGTTCCTTTCGCTGTTCTCCGCACGGGGGCGAAGCATGTTCGCCAGGACGGGAGTGCCGAGATCGTAACCGCAAGGCTCGCCGCTGCAATGCAGACTCCCTTCTATGCACAATACTCTGCGTTGGCCCGGCAAGACCATTCAACCTGCCGAGTGTCGGTCGCAGAGAGTACACCGGGATTTATCGGCCCACCTGTTGGTTGAGCCTATTCACACTGGATACGTAGTTTCGTGACGGCTGGATTCATAGGGTTCTGAAAATCGTGTGGCTTTTTTCCAGGTCCGCAATAGCCCAGCACTTAGGGTGGTTCAAAGTTGGGTTCATGCAGCCCGCGTCTTCCATAAGCAGGCGATAAAAAAAGAACTCGCCGGCAAACCGAAGCCTGCCGACGAGTTCCAAATCTTCAGGCTGCTCGTAGCGCAGCCACGATCGCTGCGCTACAGCAGCCGCTGTTTCCCACTATCCACGGATCACCTCCTAGTCATATGGGCAACCCCTGAATCACCCGCCGCGAGAAGTGCGGGCGTTCAGCTTGGCCCTGTCGGCCGGCCGTCGCCAACCGACACCACGCCCGGCTGATGCAAGCCTCATCGGCCCGCCATCTGCCGCTCGGCCGTGACCGCTCGCGAGCGTAGTGCCTTCGCCCAAATTTGAAGGCGGTGCAGTCGCAAACATATCTCGGCAATCATGATTATGCCAACGCGCCGGCGAGAGTCAAGAAAATTTTCGCCGCGACGATGGCGCCGGGTGCGCAGCCCTATTCACACACTGGGACTCATGCGACGGAGTAGCGGCAGGCAGCGCTGCTCACCCGTGCTGAACCGACATCAGGGCAGCCGGAAAACGTGAGCGTTATGCCGGCCTCCCCCGTCAATAAGTCTCAACAGCGCTGGTGGGGCGGGCCTACGCCGGATAAGTATCCAGCGCGGCGTTCCATCGTCGCAGTGTCGCGATTCGCGCGGACCGATCTGTGGGCAGCAGCAACGGTCGCCCGCGCGCGTCGAGCAACAGCCCAACTACGCCCCCGGTGATCGACCGGCTGACAATTTTGCCCGGCCCGGCCCCGACATCCCAGCCCTTCGCGGGTGTCACCGTCACGGTTGCCCGCGCGCCGGGCGCCAATGGACGCCGGACCAGATCGCCCACGAACAGCTCATGGGTGCTTTGTTCGCCGTCGCCCTTGATTTCGACGCGCATGCTCGGTTGGCGCGTCGGCAGCGCGCCGCCACTGAGCTTGAGCGGCGCGGCCGGCCGCGGCGCGACGCTCCAGCCGAGCCGGATCAGACAATCTTTGTTGAAGACCTGCAGGGCGGCGGCCTCATTGACCGTACTGAGCACGCCCAGTTGGGGCATCATGAAGATCGAATCGACGGTCAGCTCGGTGAAGCCCTCCGGCTCGAAGCCATCGAGCATCATCAGGGCCGCCTGCACGCGGCGCGGGCTGTGCGACAGCACCCCGCCGGAGCCGACCACCATGTCGAGCGTCATGAGATCGACGAGCGAGCGGCCCGCGAGCTGCTGGTCAAACGTGGCCGAAATGTCGCGCTGTTGCTGGGCGCCTTTCAACCCGACCGCCATGTCACGGTGCTGCAGCAACGAGAGTCGCAGGGCCTCGCGGCAGAGCGCCTGTTCGATCATCAACTCGTCGAGTGTCTGCGGGATCGATGTCGGCCGCACCATCTTGTTGCGAATGCGATTGCGGATGTCGCGCTCGTCCAGTTCCAGCGGCACCCAGCGCAGGACATTCTCGATGCCCGTCTCGGCGACGACGTTGAAGATGCTGTAGCTCATGCCGAGATTGGCCGAGACCGTGCGATTGAAGACGGTCGGAGCGGGCTGGCCGCCCGTGTCGGCGGCGCCGCGGCGATTGGTCGCCCGTCCGGATTCATCGCGAAAGACGCTGAACACATCGGTCGTTGCGCCGCCGATGTCGACGCCGAGCACCTGAATGCCCTCGCGCTGCGCGATGAGCTGCATGATGAGTCCGACGGCGCCAGGGGTGCTCATGAGCGGCACAGTGGTCCAGGTCATGAGTTTGCCATAGCCGGGCGCCTGCTTCATGACATGCTCAAGAAAAAGCTCGTGAATCTCATGCCGGGCCGGGCCGAGGTTTTCCTGTTCCAACACGGGGCGGATGTTTTCGGTGACGTAGAGGGCGGTTTTGTCGCCGAGAATTCGCCGGATTTCGTCACGGGCGTCGCGATTGCCGGCAAAGATCACGGGCAGCTTGAAGCCCGCGCCGAAGCGCGGGCGGGGGTCGGCCGCGGCAATGATTTCCGCCATTTCGACGACGTGCTTGAGCGTGCCGCCGTCGGTCCCGCCGGAAACGAGGATGATGTCGGGCCGCTTGCGCCGGATGCGCTCGATGCGTTCGTGATTGGCCAGCCCGTCATTGGTGGCGAGCGAATCCATGACGATGGCGCCGGCGCCGAGCGCAGCGCGCTGGGCCGACTCGGCGGTCATTTTCTTGACGACGCCGCCGACCATCATCTGCAGCCCGCCGCCGGCGCTGGAGGTTCCGACGTAGGCGTCACAGCCGTTCTCGCCGTCGCGCGGGCACCAGATGCGGTCTTCGCGGATGAAGCGCCGGCCGGTGAGGTCTTCGATCTCGTTGATCGCGTTCAGCACGCCGCGAGTTACGTCCTCGGCCGGCGCCTCGACGGTGGTCGGGGCCTCGCCGCGCGTGACCAGGCGATATTCACCGTCGCGGCGTTCGATCAGAATCGCCTTGGTCGTAGTGGACCCGCAATCGGTGGCGAGAATCGTGCGCGCGTCGGCGGCGGTGCTCATGGCGGCGCATCGTACGGGGCCGAACTGCGGCGTCCAGACAAGCCGGTGCAGCCGTCCGAAAAAACCCAACCGCGACGCAAACATGCAAGTTGCGATGATTCGCCGCCGGTCGGCCCAATCCATCCAACCACAGCGCACGATTCGTTTGGCTCAGTGCAATCCAACTCACCGATATCGGCGTAAGTCGCTCGGAGCGCCTCGCGCGGTCGGCGAGATCGGCACGTAGCGCGCGAGTGATCTGTGCGAGCAAAGCAGGAGCCGTTGGTTGTATGTCCGCAGCGATTCGACTGTGCCGGGGTTTTGTGCTGATCATCATCGGGGCGTTGACGGTGAATGCACCGGGCGGGGCCTTGCCTCAATACACGCTGGTCGATTTGGGCGAGTTATCCCCCAATGGCGCTTCGGTCGCGAACGACATCAATAACCTGGGGGTGATCGTCGGCAGCGCCCGGCGGGGGGACTTTTTTGTCGCTTATCAATGGGAGAACGGCACGATGCGTCCCCTTGAAGTGCCGCAACGTTATCAGGAATACTCTGAAGCCGAGGCCATCACCGATCGCGGCCAGATCGTCGGTCACGTACGATCGACAACCGGATTAGAGCGCGCCGCGCTCTGGTTCATTCAAGATCGTGCATTCCACGATCTATACCCCAACGACCCTTGGGACAGCTTTGCGCATGGCGCCAATTCGCAGGGCACGATCGTCGGCGAAGCGAGCCTCTTCGACCCGTTCCCTTTCGCCACGTTCCGTTTGCCGGTCCGCTTTCTCGGGCCGACGCGCTACGGTCCGCTCTTCAATCCGCCGGAGACGAACGGCGCCGCGATGGACATCAACGAAAACGGGGTGGTGGTCGGCTGGGTCTTCCGCGAATTTCCGCGCATTTTTGATCGACCGTTTATCTTTTCTGATCGCATGCGCGAATTGCCGACACTGCCGCCGGCAGACCCGCGCGACGCGCGCGGCCAGGCGCTGGCGGTCAATCAACTGGGGCGAGCCGTCGGATGGTCGCGCGACGCAACAGTCGTGGACCGCGCGGTCTATTGGCCCAATCCGGACACGCTCGTATTGCTGGAACAACCACCCTTTGGGGGCAGCTACGCGTTCGACATCAATGTACATGGACAAATCGTCGGCGGCGGCTCGCGTGAATTCGGACTGGGCGCGCTGCTCTGGAACGACGGCGAGCTGATCTACCTGAATTCGCTCGTCCCGCCGGATTCGCCGTTGCGACTGATCGAGGCCCGCGCGATCAACGATGTGGGCCAGATCGTCGGCCTGGCATTCAACGCACGCACGGGCAACTTCCGGTCGTTTCTGCTGGAGCCGTCAGACCGCGATCGCGATGGGCTTTTTGACGTATGGGAGAGCGTCGGCATCGATGTCGACGCCGACGGCGTGATTGATCTCGATCTGCCCGCCCTCGGCGCGAACCCTGACAAGAAAGACGTCTTTGTCGAGATCGACGCGATGATCGATCGCGGCCCGACGGCCGCGCAAATGGCCTTCGCGGTGCAGGCTTTTGACGCCGCGCCGGCGGAAGCAGTCAACAACCCCGACGGCAGCGCCGGGATCAACCTGCACGTGCTCATCGATGACACCAACGTGCCGATCTTCGGCCCAACCGACCTGCAGTTTGTCGACCTGCATCTGATCAAGAGCATGTACTTCGGCACGGCCGCCGACCGCGCCGATCCGAATGGCGCGAATATCCTCAAAGCCAAGGCACTAGTTTACCACTACTGCGTATTTGTCGATCAATTCGCAACCGCTGGGACGCTGGGCATAGGCGAAATGCCCGGTAATGACCTGATCATCGCACTCGGCGGCAACTGGCCGCAACGCGTGCAGGATGATCCGACCCTGTCGGAATTCGCGGACATGCTGCCGGGCGCGATTTTCATGCATGAGCTGGGTCATAACCTCGGGCTGGACCACGGCGGACGTGATGCAGTCGCGGGAGCCCTCGACCCCGATCAATTCAAGCCCAACTACCGCAGCGTCATGAACTACAAGTGGACCTTGCCGCGCAACTGGAACTATGAAGATTGGCGGCTCGACTATTCGCGCGTCGCGTTGCCGCCGCTTGATGAGAACAGCCTTGTTGAGCTGTTTGGCATGGGTGGTGATTCGCGCGTCTTTGTTGAGGCGTTCGGACCGACCGGCGCCAACAACTGGTTTCCTGAGGGCGGGCCGGCCGACTTCAACGCCAACGACATGATCGACCTACCCGATCCGAATCATCCGCTGCGCGTCGATCTCAACCGCGATGCCCGCAACCCCGACAGCACCTACCGCCCGCGCTTCTCCGTACTACATGGACGTGAGGATTGGTCGGCTCTCGTATTCCGCCGCGGACCGCAGTGGGCCGAAGCCTTTACTTACAGCATCAGCCGCGATGAAGACTTCACGCCCGCAAGCATTCTCAGCGACTATGTCCTGAGCGGCGATCTGACCGGGAATTGCAGGGTCGATCTGCACGATGTCGCTCGATTCATGCCGAGCTTTGGCTGCTCGGCGCCGGTGACATTCCTCGACGGCGACATCGATCGCGACGGCGTGATTGATCTTGCTGATGCTCGGCTCCTGCTCGAAAGAGTTGGCAGCGATTGCGGCCCGTAATGCGATTAGAACGACTGCCCCAGCACCAGTGCGCGGGCCACCCGCCGGCTCATCTGGGGGTTGCTGAATATCAGCGGCAGCAGCAGCGGCAGATCGATATTGGGCAACTGCAGATACTCCGCCAGTTCCGCCCGCCAGAGTGCCCCGAACGCACCCAGCGCATCCTGCTGGACCGCCTCGCCCAAGGCCCGGTCGGCCAGCTCGGCGGCCAGCGTGCCGGAGCGCATCGCCGGATAAAGCCCCTCCATGCTGAGCGCGGCGACAAAACCGCCGGCATCGCCGATCAGCAAGGCGCGCTTGCCGACGTGTTGATCCAGATCGAGCGCCGCGCCGGCCAGACACTGCACCTCACGGCGGTCGGCGTCGAGCGAAAAAGGACCGTTCAGCGCGCCGCCGTCCACGCCGCGGGTCAGCACCGCCTCCAGCTCGGCGAGCACGCTGCCGCCCGGCTCGCGCAAAATCAGCCAGGCGCGAAACGTCGAGCCGCAGCGAACGATGGTCGCCAGCGGCTGTCCGCGGCCTGCGCCCAGGACAAAATCGAGCGTCGGCGGTGACTTTCCGCATTGGCCCGATACCTCAGCGCAGCGCAAGCGGGCATCCTGTGGCCGGGCCGCGATGAGCTGAGCGCGCTCGGCCAACGGCGTGACCGCTCCACTGGCGATCAGCAACAATCTTCCGCTGAGCTTGCCGTCGGCGGTCGCCTCTCGCGCTGCCGCGATGGCCGCGGATTTTTCCGCAGCGCCCGCAGCGCCCAGTCGCAACCCGACCGCGCTCTCGCTCAACGACAGGTCTTCTACGCGGCCCGGAATGACCGACGCGCCCGCCTTTTCGGCCAGCCGCTGCAAAGCGCCGTCGAGCGCCGGGCGCTCGACCAGCCATCCTTTCAGCTCATCCTCGTGCACTTCGACGGTTTTCTTGAAATCCCAGGTGTGCAGGCGCACGCCGCCCCACGGCTGCGCCTTGAGCGCCTTGGCTGTCAGCCCCAGTTCTTGCGCCAGGATGACGCCGGCCGGGCTTAGCCAGTTCAACTGGGTGCGGCCATCGCCGTCGACGGGCGTAATGAGCGCCACGCGCCGCCCGCGCC
>CAYQLG010000084.1:0-18779 GCA_964418235.1 uncultured Planctomycetales bacterium | reverse complement strand
GAAAGCGAGAATCCGAGCCGGCAAAAAGTTCACGAGCTCTCCGGCCCGTGCGTCGTTGAATGCGTGAGAAGGTGGGAAGGTGGGAAGGTGGGAAGGGGAATCCAGATTGGAGCGCTATGTCCGTTGCACGGGTAGCATGGGCCTCCGGCCCGTGCGTCGTTGAATGCGTGAGAAAGTGGGAAAGTGGCAAGGTGGTAAAGGGAATCCAGATTGGAGCGCGATGTCCGTTGCACGGGCAGCATGGGCCTCCGGCCCGTGCGTTCTGCAACCATCCGCAGCACCAATTTCACATTGTGGCCGGAGCAATTTTCCGCATCATCAGAAAATTCAAGTGAAATCGACTATCAGGCTGAGGCGCCGCTGTAGCGCCGCAGGCCGACGCGCCAAAACAATGACGCCGTCACAAGGGCCAGGGGGGCCGCAACACACGCAGCCAGCGCCTCCAGCGATCCGATCCTGGCGACCAGCGCGCCCGCCGGAATCGTGATCAGAAAGGCCACCGGCAGAACAAATGTCAGCAGCCACCGCACCCAGGGATGATAGATGTCGATCGGATAGCGGCCGGCCTCGAAGAGATTCCAGAAGAGCATTTCGATGTTGTCGATCCGGGTGAACCAGAACACGGACGTCGCCAGGATCAACCAGAGCGAATAGATGATCATGGCCCCGCACGCCAGCAGCAGCACGAACAACCCGATCTCGCCGGCGGAGAGCGTGCGGCTCAGGCCGATCACGCCGGTCATGGCCAGACACAAGCCGATGGCAAGATCGATTACCCGCCAAAAGACCACCTGCCGCACGCTGGCATAAAACTGCGCGTTGATCGGCTTGATCAGGACAAAGTCGAGCGTGCCTTGGCGGATGTCCTCCATGATGCGGCGCATGTTGGGGGCGATCATCAGCCCGATCAGCCCGGCCATGATCCGAAAGACACCCAGCAACACGATGACCTGCGCCGCGCTCCAGCCGGCCAGCGAGCGCGTGTTGGAAAAGATAGTCCAAAGCATGATCAGCTCGCCGCCCAGTTGAAACAAAGCGGTAAGCGACCGCAGGAAAAAATCAACCCGGTAGGCGGCATCGTTCTGGATGCTGACGCGGATGAAGAGTGTGAGCAATTTCAGATAACGGCGCATCTTCGCGGCGGCTCCGCTCAAGACACGTCGGCGCCACGGGCGCGCCGCGACATGCCTGTCAGCAAGCATCGTAGCCGCTTGTGCGGGTTGTGGTACTGCAAGCCAGGACGGCACAGAATTCCTGGCTATCGAGTTGAGGCCATTGACACGCCCCACAGTGGGGGACAGCGACAGCCGGCGAATTCAATTTCCGTATGCCCGGGCATTGCTCGGATTTTGTTCGGGTGTCGGAGGGAGGCACCGTCGATATACTCCGCCGCTCGATGTTGCCGAAATCAAAGTCAGTGCCGCACTGCGAACGCGGCGGACAAAGCCTGAAGCGGCTGCGGCCGCCGACGGCGAGCGCGGGCCGACGGGCGCAGCCCACGAGGCACAGGAGAGCTGATTGATGAACGTGCGCGGTTTTTCGCTCGCTAAAAGAGCGTTGTGCAACGGAGCGGCGCTGACCGGCTTGCTGCTGGCGGCCGGCTGTGACTGGTCTCTGCTCGATGGATTGGTGCTGCGCCCCACGCCGGGGAAGTATGGCGCGGCGACCGACTATGGCTATGCTTCGCAAGCGTTGCAATTGCCCGTCGCACCGGGACGGCAGATTCACGTCGAGCACGTACGGTCGAGCGAGTCGCGCATGCTGCTGGCGATCATCCCCGGCTCAGACCGGAACAAGACCTTTTACACGCAATTTTTGCCGCTCTTCATTCCCTATGGCATCGACGTGCTGCTTATGGACTATGAAGGGTTCGGCGAGTCGCCGGGCGTAGCGCTGCTCGACAACCTGGCTGACAGCGGTCGCGCGGCGCTGCGCTATGCGACCGCGGTTCATCCGACCGTCGTCGGCTTCGGAATTTCGATCGGCACGCCCGTCCTGGCGCGGGTCGCGCCGGAATTCGATCTGAAGGCCTGTGTATTCGAGGCGTCGGTCAATCTGGTCGAATTGCCGGCGAGTTGGCTGATAGATCGCGGCCTCAACATCCCGCTGCTGACGATCCCCGCGGTGAACTGGGTCTCGCCCCAGACGCCGGAGGATTTGCACATCACTCGCTTCATCAAGGAAGTGGCGGCGCCCAAGTTATTCATGCACAGCCCGGATGACGAGGTGACGCCCTACGCTGTCGGGCGGCAGATTTTTGGCCTGGCGCCCGAGCCGAAAGAGTTCCGCGAACTGGCAGGCGGCCATGGCCGCATGGCGCAGCGTCAGCCGGCGGAATATGGTGAGCTGCTGCGAAGCTGGCTGCTGGCGCAACTGTCACGGCCCGAATAGCGGCTGCACACAGGTCAGGCGGCGCCCCCGCGCCGTCGCATTCGAATTCCGGGGGGGGGGGTAGGCTGCCAAGCCTGGTCGCGGTGCGAAAATTCGTTTGCATCGCCAGGTTCGAAAGCGCTCCCATCACGCCGATCCGGCACATTTTCGTTCGGGGTCTATCGTGTGCGGTACAAAAGAGGCCAGCGAGCCGCTGTTTGGCTCGGCGAGCGCTCGCCATGCCGCGATCGCCCGGAAGCATTAGCGCGACGTGAGCCGTCGCGGCAGAACGACGAATTCCCCATCGGAGATTGATCGAATGCTCCCTGTGTCCTTCTCGACGCGCGTTACGGGCCGTCTGCTTTTTCCTCTGCTGGCAGCGAGCTTCGCGCTGTCGGGCGCTTGCGCCGAAAACGCGGGCACGCTGGTCACGCCGACATCCACGGCCACGCCTCAGCCTGATGCGCAGGATGACAACCCCGCCGGTGTGTCGCCGCAAATCGTGCCGGAAGGGGCACCGCCGCCGCTGGGACAGCTCCGCTTTTTTCCGCCGGACAATCCCTGGAACACCGACATCTCGGCCTATCCGGTGCACCCGAATTCGCAGAACTATCTGACGACGATCGGGCTGGATCGCACACTGCATCCCGACTTTGGCACGTTCTATCTTGGCGCGCCGATTGGCATCCCGTTCACGACGGTCGGCGGTTTGCAGCCGCGTGTGCCGATCACGTTTGAGTACGCCTCGGAAAGCGATCCCGGTCCCTACCCGATCCCGCCGTGGGCGCCGATCGAGGGGGGGCCGGCTGCGAGCGGCGATCGGCACGTGCTGGTCGTCGATGTCAGCAACCTCGTTCTCTACGAGCTATTCGCGGCCTATCCGCAGGCTGACGGCTCGTGGCGAGCAGGCTCGGGCGCGATCTTCGATCTGACGAGCAACCGCTTGCGGCCGGCCGGCTGGACGTCGGCCGACGCGGCGGGGCTGCCGATCCTGCCCGGATTGGTTCGCTATGACGAAGTGGTGGAGCGCGGCGAAATCACCCACGCGATTCGCTTCACGTGCCGTTTCACGCAGCGCGCGTACATCCCGCCGGCGACGCACTTCGCCAGCAGCAGCACCGACCCCAACCGCCCGCCGATGGGCATGCGCGTGCGGCTGAAGGCGAGCTTTGATGACTCGACTTTTCCGGCCAACGTACGGGTCATCCTGCGCGCGATGAAGAAGTACGGCATGCTGCTGGCGGATAACGGATCGGATTGGTATGTCACCGGCACGCACGACCCGCGTTGGAATGATGCCGAGCTGCGCGCCCTCCGCCGCGTGCGCGGGCGGGATTTTGACGTGGTCTACACCGGTGAATTGGTGCGCGATTAGCTCGGGCCGCATACGGTCGGCGAGCGGCCCTGCGACGCAATCAGCCAAGCGATCAGTCGCGTTTCGACATGACAGATTCTCGTTGGCCGTCCCGGCCGGCGGCACGTCTCGGTGACTGTACGACCCTATAATGAATGGTGAAGGGAGACGAGCCGAGATCGTATCTGCGAGGTTGCGACGTGGTCTGCTATCGAACCTGGTTGGTTGTTCAGGATCGGTCCTGCGCTGCGACCGCAACGGCGGAGCCGCTGGACGGCACATCTCTATTCAAGACCGTCGATATCGATCGGTGTGGTGCATGGATACGCCTGTCTTCGTGGTGCCTGGCTGCCTCGAGGCTGGCTGCTCGGTCGCTGGTGGGCTTGATTCGACGCGCGCGAAAGCCCATGTTGTCGCCGGCCCGGCAAGCTTCCACTGCCGCGATTTCATTCCGGCTGTTGACCTTGACGCTCCTGCTCGCGTTTGTCCTGGTTTTCGACTTTGATTTTGGGCCTGTTGGGCGGTGCGCTCGCGCCGCTGAGCCGCTTCCGTCTTCGAAACTCGGCAACCCAGAGAACGCGCAGCGCACGGACCCGCGCCCCGCGGAGAGCGGCCAATCAACGACGGCCGCCGGACAGGCCTCCAGCCCAAACCCGGCCTCGACGATGCTGCCCAGTTTCAATGCAAATAGCGTGAAAACCGTTGCCGCTGTCCGGCCGGCAGCCGCGCCAGCCGAGTCGACAATTACGAACAAGGGTGGTTCGAATCTTTCCACCGTTCTGAGCGGCGCCGCCGCGCGCGTGAACGAGCTTTCGCCCAATGGACAGGATAGCGAGCGCTTTTTTCAATGGCCCGACAGCCGGGCGATGCCGATTGCGGGGCCGGTGCCGCTCACTGCGGATTTGCAGGTGGACGTAGCGCGCCTGGCTGTGCCGCTCTGGTATCAGGACAGCACGTTCTCAAAGTACCACTTGCGCGTGCGAAAGTAGGGGGGTTCGCTGCACGCCGTGGGGCATGCTACGCGCTGGGCAGCGGCTTGAACCCGAACCCGCGCCGCAGGATGCCGTGCCCCAGATAGAGGATCGGCGTGATGCCGACGGCAATCAGAAATTTCAGCGTGTAGCCCTTCGCTGCGATCGAGAAGATTTCGATCGGATCGGCGTAGTGGCCGGCGGCGGTCCTGTTCGAGAGCACGACAATCGTCGAAATGCAGAGGCTGTCGAGCAACTGCGAGATGACCGTGCTGCCCGTAGCGCGGAGCCAGATCATTTGTCCTTGGGTCAGCCATTTGAACAGGCCGAAGACGTAAATGTCGGTGAATTGGCCGACCACGTACGCCGTCAGTGAGGCGATGATCATTCCCTGTGACGAGCCGATGATCCGGTCAAACTCGGCTTCGAGGACGAAAGTGTTCCCGGGCGGGGCCGCCGGCGCGATGATGGCGAAGTGCAGCAGGAGAAAGCAGAGGCACGAGGTGCCGAAGCCCAGCAGCGTCACGCGCCGCGCCCCGCGCGGACCATAATACTCGTTGAGCAGATCGGTCAGCTGAAACGTGACGGGAAAGGCGAACATGCCGACCGAATGCTGCACCGCGACCTTCCAGCCCAAGATGTCGACGACGCCGAAGTCGAAGAACTTGCTGCCGGTGATGTTGGCGATGATCAGACACGTGACGAAAATGCCCGCCAGCCACAGGTAGACGAGGTCGTAGAGGCTAATGGTGGCGCCGCGCACATCGGCGGAGATAGCAGGCGATCCCGTCGGCGGCGCAAGATCAGACCGCTGAAACTCGTTCTTCATTGTCCGCGAGAATAGAACTGCCGCGAACCGCGGTCAACCATGCGCGGCGATAATGAAAGCCGACCTCGAGAGTAGGTGCGGCTCCGATCACAAGTTCGGTTTGAAACTGCGACTTTGTTCGGCGGGCGCGGTATAACCTAATTGGTGGACTCCGGCCGTGCGTTCCGCGCGGGGCGGAATCCGGGCAGAAGCCGGCTTCACGGCCGTTTCCAGATGTAGGGTCCGCAGATGGCGATCGCCGAAGCACTCGTTGAAAAGGGCCTGATCACGCCGGAGCAACTGGCGGAGGCCAAGTCTGCGCGCAGCTCACCGACGGAGCGAATCGAGCAGGTGCTGATCCGCAGCGGGGCGGTGAAGGAATCCGAGGTTCTCAAAGTCTTCAGCGAGCAGTTGCTGATCCCCGTCGTCGAGTTGTCCGAAGGCGATGTCGATCGCGAACTGCTCGGCCTCGTGCCCAGCCGGCTCGTGCATAAATACGGATTGATGCCGATCCACCGCAATGGCCGCGGCATCAAGGTCGCCACCTCCGACCCGATCAACATGTACGCGCTCGACGAGCTGCGCATGGCGATCAACATGCCGGTTGAGCCGGTCCTGGCCACCAAGGCCGAGATCAACAAGCTCATCAAGGCGTTCTACGGCGTCGGCGGGCAGGTCTTGCAGGAAATGGTCGACGATCGGGCCGACCTGGAGATCCTCGCCGAGGCCAAGGTCGATTCCAACGACCTCGACGTACAGATGGCCCAGGACGCCTCGGTCATCAACCTCGTCAATGAGATTCTCAAGGAGGCGATCGACGAGCGCGCCAGCGACATCCACTTCGAGCCGTTTGAGAACGACTTCCGCGTGCGCTATCGCATCGACGGTGTGCTCGAAATCGCCAATGTGCCGCCGGAAATTCGCCGCTTTCAGAACGCCGTCGTCAGCCGCATCAAGATTCTCTCTAATCTGAACATCGCCGAAAAGCGACTGCCGCAGGACGGCGGCTTCAAGATCAAGGTGCATGGACGTGAGATCGATCTGCGCGTCAGCATCATCCCGATGGCCTTCGGCGAGGGCATTGTTCTGCGTATTCTCGACCGGACAGCGGTCAAACTCTCGCTGCCGTCGCTGGGCATGGAAGGCCCGACGCTCGAGCTATTCAAAGAGCTGATCGATCGGCCGCACGGCATCATCCTCGTAACCGGTCCGACCGGCTCGGGCAAAACGACGACGCTCTATGCGGCCCTCTCCGCGATCACCAGCCCGGAGTTGAAAATTCTCACGATCGAAGACCCGGTCGAGTACTACCTCGACGGCGTCAATCAGACCGCCATTTTGACGAAGATCGGTCTGACCTTCGCCCGGCAGTTGCGGGCCTTTTTGCGCCATGACCCGGACGTCATCCTCGTCGGCGAGATTCGCGATAAAGAGACCGCCGAGGTTGCCATCAACGCGTCGCTGACCGGTCACCTGGTCTTCAGCACGTTGCACACGAACGACTCGGTGACGGCGACGACGCGCCTCATCGACATGGGCGTCGAGCCGTTCCTGGTCTCCAGCTCGCTGGAGGCTGTGATCGCTCAACGCCTCGTCCGCACGATCTGCAAGAATTGCAAAGAGAAATATACTCCCGACAACCCGCAGCAGTTGCCGCGCGATTTCGAATATCAGCCAGGAGAAGAACTGTATCGTGGCGCCGGCTGTCGCCAGTGTCGCAACTCGGGCTATTCGGGCCGCAAAGCCGTATACGAACTACTGGTCATGACCGAGCGGCTCAAAGAGCTGGTCAACCAAAGCGTCTCAGCTTCGCAGCTTCAGGCGGTCGCGCGTGAAGAAGGGCTGGTGCTGATGCGCGAAGAGGGCTGGCGGCTCTGCCGGCTCGGCCTGACCACGCCCGAGGAAGTGCTGCGCGCGACGAAGGCGTAGGCGAAGGGCATTCGTGCCAAGCTCATCGCGTTGGGGGGCCAAGGTGTTGTAGCCTCGTGCGGCCTCGCTGGCCGCAATCACGATTGAGGGTAGTGGTCTGTCACACGCTATTCTTCGGGATCGAAACGAGGGTAGCATGGGTCTCCGGCCCGTGCGTCCCACAACAAACAAAAGCACTTATTTCAGGCTGTGACGCGGAGTTCCTTACCGCTTCGTCCAAAAATTCAAGCTTGACGGAATCGTCGTGGGGTTCGAACGTGACGCTTCAGCGGCCCTTGGTGTGCAAGCGTGTCGGCGTGCGCGGGGCTATGCTCGCGGGTCTGGCCGAGCGGCACTGCAAGAGCAATTGTTCCGCCGCTTCACAAGCGATGGCGGCATCCACAGCAGTCTGGCCACAGGCTTGATCGATGCTCTCGGCGGCTTCGAAGATCGCGTCGAACCCGCAAAAGCCGGCGGTTGACGAAATCTGCAGCGAGAGCTGGCGGAGGGTCGCCCAATCCTGCTGCGACAAGGCGACCTCAATCGCGGCAACACGCCGCGGGAGTTGTGCGACGAGTTGATCGATCTGTTCGACGAGCCGCGCTTCGTGCATGAGTGAGCTATAGACAGGCAGGTCGCAGGTTGCCCTGATGAGATCATCGAGCGCATCAGAGCGTATGGGCTTGACGAGACGTGCAAGGCAGCCGGCTTCGCCGATTTCCAAGTGGGTTCGCTCGTCGAACTCGCCTCCGATGGCAAAAATCGGTCCGATGTGGCCGGCGGCGCGCAGCGTAGCGACGCAATCAGGCGGGTTAATCGAGAGGCCGTCCAGATCGAGAATGACCAACTCATGCACTGCCCGAGCCGATTCGCTGAGAAGTTGCTCGACAGTCTCGACGAGCGTGAAGTCGGCGGCGCGCTCATCGAGCGTCTGTTGCAGTGCCCGGCGCGTGTGAGTGTCGCTGGCGCTGGCGAGCGCGCGGAGCCGGTCGCCGTCGCGGCAGAAACTCGCCACATCGATCGGCTGCGCGAACCGAACGCCGATCTCGTAGAGGTGGGCGCTCCCGATCAGGTAGCGGCAGAAAGCGACGCTGCCCGAGATGGTCTGACGCTGGTTTCTCGATCCGATCAGATCGACTACACAGCGCAGCCCGGGGTAGACGAATTGTCCGATCAGCAGCGACATGCCGCGGCGGCTGATGTTGCGTGACGGCAAGTGATAGCGCGTGGTGGCGCCATCCTTGCCGATAACGCCAAGCTGTACGTTGCGGGCGCGATAGCGATAGCGCTCGGTCTTGCGCTTCTCCTCGATCTCGAGTGAGCAGATCTGTTGATCCAGCTCGTCCATAAGCTCACGCGTGTCACTCTCGGATTGGCGCAGCTTGAGCAGTCGCTCCGTTTTTCCCCAGGTTGGCATAGCGCGTCTCCGCTGATCGTCTCGTGAACTATCGTGCCGAATGCACGACTCAGTGAATGAGACGCGCTGCACGGGGGAATTCAGTAAGGCGGATAACGGCGCGGAATGACCTGCATGGCGACGGCACGATCTCCGGCATGTGGCAGCTCGATCGTGGCGCGGGTCTACTTCCGCGTGGTCGGCGGGGCGATGCTGGCGGGCCGGGCCGAGCGGCATTGCAGGATCAGGCCCTGAGCCTTGGACATGGTTTCGGCCTCGTCGACCGGCGAGCCGACGCAGCATTTCTCGAGCAGCTCCGCCGCCTTGCGAATCGCATCAAACCCGCAGAAGCCCGCATTTACGGCAATCTGCTGACACTGCTGGCGGATCGTGGGCCAATCGCCGCGCTTCAGTGACAGCTCGATGACGGTGATGCGCTTCGGAAATTGCGCCACAAACGTATCGATCTGCTCGGAGAGTTTCGGCTCATGCAACAGCGTGCTGTAAACGGGCAGATCGCAGGTCGTGCGGATCAGATCATCCAGCGCGCCTTCCTGCAGCGGCTTCTCCAGGACGGCTATGCAGCCCGCGTCGCCCAGTGACTGGCGGGCGGTGTCGTCGATTTCGCCCGCCAGCGCGCAGACAGGGCCGCCGTAACCGCCCGTGCGCAAACCCGCCATCAGTGTCGAGATGTTCAGCGCCGGCAGATCGAGATCAACCAGCATCAGATCGTGCGCAGCGCGCTGCGCCTCGGCGAGGACGGCGTCAGCGGTCTCGATGAAGGTTGATTCGGCGGCGCGCTCGTCAAGCACATTCTGGATGATTTTCTGCGTTTCGGCATCGCCGGCCGCGATCAGCACGCGGAGCTGGTCGCCTTCGCGATAGAAATTCGAGACATCGATCGGCTTATTGTAACGGATGCCGACTTCGTAGAGGTGCGCGCTGCCGGTGAGATAGCGGCAGCGGGCGATCGTGCCGGTGATGGTCTGGCGCTGATTTCGTAGTCCGACCAGCTCGACCGCGCAGCGCAGCCCCGGATACACAAACTGGCCGATGAGCAACGACATCCCGCCGCGGCTGATGTTGCGCGAGGGCAGCTCATAGCGCGAGGTCGAGCCGTCTTTGCCGAAGACCTCGAAGCGCACGGCGCGGACGCGATAGCGGTAGCGCTCCGTCTTGCGCTTCGCGGCGCAATCGAGTGAGCGGCTCTGCTGATCGAGTTCTTCGAGCACTTCACGGGCGGCAGCGTCCGTTTCACGCAGGCGCAGCGGCTGCTCGGCTTTTCCCCAGGCGGGCATAATGACTCCGCGATGGCTGGTGGTTCACGACTCTCACACCTGCACGAGCTATCGGCGAATGAAGGTGCGCTCGTCACCTGTGGCGCGACCGGCTGAGCGGAAGGCGAAAGCCCCGAAAAACATCGCAGCTGCGGCGGGCGACTTCATGTGATCACACGGCCCCCTGGCGCGCAGCTCAAGATTCAAGGCCCCCCGGCCTGATAATGTGATCAGCCGGTTACGAGGTTTTGGGGGCGTCGGCTCGCGGCGGAGCTTGGCGCGAGGAAGAATAGCCCGTCTGGCAGAATTTCCCGCTTGGCCGCGGGCTTGCCGTCTGAATTTTCATGCGGCCGCGAATACGCTATCGTGCCCTGGGCCGAAGCTAGGCCGCTTGGGAGATGCGCGCGTGAATGTGCTCGTAATCAGTCCCCATCCCGATGACGAAGTCCTCGGTTGTGGCGGCACGATCCGTCGACTGGCCGACGCGGGCCAGCGCGTCACCATCGCGATTGTCACGCGCGGCTGGGCGCCGCTTTTTTCCGAAGCGCAGGTGCAGCAGGTGCGCGAAGAAGCACGCGCGGCGGCGGCGGCGCTGGGCGCGGCGGACTTGCGATTCCTCGACCTGCCGGTGACGAAGCTCGCACATCTGCCGGAGCATGAACTCAACGGGGCGTTGATGCGGCTGGTGGATGACGTCCGCCCGGAATGGGTCTTTCTGCCGTTTCGCAGCGACGTGCACGAAGATCATCGCCAGATTTTTGATGCGGCGCTGGTGGCGCTGCGGCCCACGCCGCCGCGCGAGTTTGTGACGCGGATCATGTGTTACGAAACGCTCTCGGAGACGCACTGGGCGCCGCCGGGGATCGAGCCGCCGTTTGATCCGCAGATTTTTGTCGATATCTCGGCGACACTGCCGGCGAAGCTGGCGGCGATGAAGTGCTATGCGTCGCAACTGCGGCCCGCGCCGAATGCGCGTTCGCTTGAATCCATGGAGGCGCTCGCGCGGTTTCGCGGGATGACGATCCATGTCGCCGCGGCCGAGGCTTTTGTGCTGATTCGTGAGATCATGCCGGCGGGCGCCGCGTGAATCGGTCCAATGCGCCGGTTAACATGACGTACGCGGCGATTGGCGATGTTGGAGTGAACTGGCCATGAACACAGCGCGCGTTCTCGATGTCGGCAATTGCGACCCGGATCATAGCGCGATCCGGCACGTGCTCGAATCGAACTTTGCGGTCTCGGTCGATCGTGTGATGTATGTGGAGGAAGCGCTGCGGGCGATCGAGAGGGCGAGCTATCAGCTTGTGCTGGTCAACCGGCGGATTTTTGCCGACGACAGCGACGGGACCGAACTGATCCGCGCCCTGCGCCGCGATCCGCGCTATCAGCAGCTAGCGGTGATGCTCGTCAGCAATTTTGAGGAAGCGCAGGCCCGGGCCGTCGCTGACGGGGCCGCGCCGGGCTTTGGCAAAGCTGCGCTGCAGGCGGCCCAGACACTCAGCCGGCTGGCGCAGCACTTGCCCGCGCGAGGGGCAGCGCTGCGGCGCAGTGATAAGGTGGGAACGTGATAAGGTGATAAGGCACGGAGCGTGATTCACGCAGGCCGTGCGATGGAATTTCGCTCTTCGTTCAGCGCTCTTCGAAATTCGCCATTCGAAATTCACACGCACGCCCCGTTAGTCGGACCGCCATTTTGCTTCACGGCTCCTGCGCCGTCTCTGTCTCGGCGATGGCGAAATCTTGCCCGGTCGCGTTCTTGATCAGGCCGACCCAGTTGCGCCATTCGGTCTTCATATCGGTCGCTTCGGCGTTGGCCATTTTCGCGGCAACGCTGGGAGCGGTCGCCGGCGCCAGCGCCGCTTGCAGCACGCGCTCGCCCGTGTCGATCAACAGCGCCACCGCATCACGCAGCTCGCGCTGCGGGCCGGCGTCTTCACGGACGGCGTAGAGCTTCAGATTCGTCGTGTAGTCAGCGATCGCCGTCCGCAGCATCGCCCCGACGGCCGCCACGACGCGCTTCTTTTCATCGTCATTCAGGTCTTTGACGAAGGGCAGCAGCGCGCCGAGTCCGGCTTCATCGGCGCCCTCCGCCGCGACTTTCCGTTCGGTGTACTTGGCTGCACGGGCTTCGAGCAGTTCCAGCAGGGGCGTCCATTGCTGGCGTAGCTCGGCGCCGCCGCCTTCGATGCGCCCCAGGGCGCGATAGAACGTCCGCAGCGTATCGCGCGAGGTCTCCCCTTTGCCGGCGTCTCGCATGGCTGCCAGCCCCTTACTCAACGTGTCGCCGCGTCCGGCGAGTTTGGGCCGTAACGCGCGCAGTCCCGCCGCCGCCGCCGCACGCACGCCGGGGCGCTCGTCCTTCAGCGTTTCGATCAGCAGGTCAGCGCCGGTTGGCTCACCACCGACATAGACCAGCGCGACCAGCCGGGCCGCGGTCGTCGCTGACTTCGCGGTTGGCAGGGCCGGCTTGATCACCTGCGCCATGACGGCCGCGAACGCCTCGCGGTAGCCCTTGGAGCCTTCGACCGCTTGCCGCAGCTTGTTGAGCGCTTCTGAATTGCCGGTCGACTCTTCGCTCAGGGCGGCGTTAACCTGATCGCTGATCCACTTGCGCAGTGCCGCGCGATCCTCATCCGTCAACGCTTCCTTCGTGTTCAGATTCGGCAGCGGGTGAATCGACGGCTGCGCCGCCGCGACGGCAACCAGGAAGATCATCGCCCCAAGAGCGACCAGCATTCGGCTCATGCGCACCTTCTCCGATCCAACGCGTCGGCGGATGCCGACCAGCCCGCAACGGCGGCGTCGCGGATGCCGGACACCCGCGCGACACGCTTCTCCAAAAGGGCCAGATCATAACGCCGATTCGCGTCCGCCTGCCAGTTCGCGCCGTGCCCTCAAACCGAACCGCGCCCGTAAGGAAGCGATTGGAATCGAGCCGCGCGTGCTTGTCTGGCCGCCGCTTAGATGCCTGTGTGCGGCTCCGCAGCGATCCGCGTCGATGGGGATGAACCGAACGACATGGGCAGGGCAGTCCGTTGTTGTCTGTAACTGGTGGCTTGCCTGGTACCGGCGCCATCGGAATCGAATCGCTTCTTGTCGGGCGCGGTTCGGTTTGATGGCGCGGCCGCCGCGCGTGGTGACGTCGAAGCGAAACATCACTCGCTCACGTTACGACGCGCCTCCGCAAACCGACATGGCGCGATCAACGCTGCCGTAACGACCAATGCGGCACGTGGTCTGGTTCAAGACCGCAGGCTGGCCAGAAATGCATCGGTGCTGTTGTGGGGTTTCATGCGCTCCAGCAGCGTGAGCATCTGCTTGGTCGGCGGCTGATCGTTGAGCATCCGCCGGATCATGTTGATTTTCTGCAAAGCGTCGGGCGGCAACAGTTTCTCCTCTTTGCGCGTGCCCGACTCCTGCAGGTTGACCGCCGGCCAGATGCGCTGATTGGCCATCTCGCGACTGAGCACCAACTCCATGTTGCCGGTGCCTTTGAACTCCTGAAAGATGAAGTCGTCGGCGCGGCTGCCGGTCTCGACCAGGGCCGAGGCGATGATCGTCAGCGACCCGCCGCCCTCGATCCGCCGGGCGGCGCCGAAGATCTGCTTGGGTTCTTGCAGGGCCTTGATGTCGAGGCCGCCGGTCATGGTTCGCCCGCTGCTGCCGATGAAGTTGTTGAAGGCGCGCGCCAGGCGCGTGATCGAGTCGAGCAGGATCACGATGTGTCGGCCGCATTCGGCCAGCCGGCGGGCACGCTCCGTCACCAGCCGCGAGATGCGAATGTGCGAGTTGATGTCGCGATCGTTGCTCGAGGCGATCACCTCACCGCGAACGTTGCGGCGCATCTCGGTGACCTCTTCCGGCCGCTCGTCGATCAGCAGCACGATCATGTAGACCTCGGGATGATTCGTCGCGAGGCCGTGGGACATCTGCTGCAGAAGAATCGTCTTGCCCGTGCGCGGCGGCGCCACGATCAGGCCGCGCTGCCCCCGCCCGATCGGCGTAAAGAGGTCGACCACGCGCATGCTGGGCGAGCCGCCGGGCGTGTCGAATTTCAGTTGCTCAAACGGATCGATCGCGGTCGTATCGTTCAGCGGCGTCGGCACGTTCCACTGGTCGCTGGCGATGCCGTTGATCGAGTCGATCTTGGCGAGCTTGAAGCGGCGATTGCCCTTGTCGACCCGCGACGTGGGGCCGGTGAGCATCTCGCCCCCGCGCAGGCCGAACTTCTTGACGGCATCTACGGAGACCCACGGATCTTCCGGGCGGATGTTGAGATTCTTGGCCAAAGAACGGAGAAAGCCGTTGCCTTGTGGATCAAGCTCCAGCACGCCCTCGAACGTGCCGTTGTCGCTGCCATTCGATACGAGCGTACTATCGGGCATGGTTGTACCCACGAAAAACCTTTCCTGGCGGGTGTCTCTGTCAGCCGTGACGCCGCTTTATGAACAACCGTTGCAACACGCTCGGTCCGGGCGCTCGACGACGGTGGCGGAGGACTTCTGCGCATAGAATGTACCAGCTTTCTTGAATTTCGCCACTGGCGGCCCCACCCGGTGCAAGTTTCGCGGTTATCCGAAAGCCGCCCCCCGTGCCGCCCATTCCTGGCCGCAGGAAATTTGACGACCCACACGCCTCTCCGAGACGGCCAGTCAGGTCCTCCGGGCTGGCCAGTCCGGGGCTTGGGACGACTTCCGTGATCGTGAGGATGCGCGCCGGAAGCCGGACAGTCGTGGCCAATCGGCCGCGATGCGCAGGTAGAGCCGCCGGACGGCATGTTGATCGCAGCGCATGGCAGCCCTTGCATGAAATTCGCGCTGGCTTTATTAATAAGAACGTTATCGAGATTGGGCGTGTGACCGAGTGGCCAATGGTGACGGGCTGTAAACCCGTTGGCGTAAGCCTACGTTGGTTCGAATCCAACCGCGCCCATTTCCCTGCTATCCGCTGCTACACAAGCGCGCCCGGATATTGATAAAACCGCTTGTTTTTCGGCCCTTTCGCGCAGGGGCTGTTGGAGCGTGGCAGCGCTTGGGCACGGGTGTGTTGCCGGATTTATTGCCGGTTTGGCGGCCGGATTTCTAGAGGGGCTAGGCGCGGGGCCGCACGCTCGGAATTGCCCGCCGCCGCTTTAAAATGCGCAGCGCGTGTTTGCAGGTCGTGCGTCGCCGCGATCAGGGGGCTATGCCCCAACCAACTCGCGACCGCGTGGCTCGGAAAACGCTCCACCCAATCCGTGGCGCAGCATGCCCACACGTTGTGGAACAGCCGGGGCCAGCAGGGCAACTGCATTCTGGTTGCTTGCAACCGGGTGGGAACAGGCTTCCAGCCTGTTCGGGCAGGCAGGATGCCCGCCCCACCCCTGCCGATCAGCGCTAATTGGGAGAATGAGGTTGCCCTGGGGGGCCAGGGCTGCACGCCCGCCCGCAGCACGATCTTCTCGATGGTCGTCCGCGGGTTCATCGCCGGATCGCGCAGCCGGGGCACAACCGCTTCGACGCCGACTTCGGCGCGGTCAAACAAGTTTTCCAGAATCATCGCCGGCTCGGGCCAGTAGTACGCCGGGGGCCGTCGTCGTCGTCGATGGGGCTGGTGACGGTGATGACGGCGACATCACCCGCGCGATTCCCGGCGTTCACTGGGGTTTTCGTCGCAGTCGCCAGTGTCGCCTCACCACTGAACATCGGGATCGACGACGGCCTCGGCAACGCCACGGCGGTCTGTTTCTGGATCGGTATCGAGAGCGCGAAAGGCTCGCTCAAGGCCAAGGCCGAGGTGGAGAACGGCCACTGGCACACGCACGTTGCAATTCCCAACTCGCTTCCGGCGGACAGCAAGCTCTGGGTTAAGATTGAACACTAGTGCTTTGTCACACTTGAATTTGCGGGTTCGAAACGAGGGTAGCATGGGCCTCCGGCCCGTGCGTCCCACTACAAAGATAGGCACTATTCTTATGCCGTTACGTCGGAGTTCCTTTCCGCTTCATCCGAAAATTCAAGTGTGACGAAGCACTAGGACGGGAAAAAATCGCGCTACGCGTTCGAGTTGAAGAAGTAGCGGCGCCTCGCTGCGGACGTCGTTGACACCGTCTGTGTGCGGGCCAGCCGTTACGCCATCGGCGAACAGCCGGTGTCGGACGATGCAGATGCCAAGCCGCCGCAATTGCGCATGGGCAGCTTCTTCGCCCAGCAGGTGGCGTCAACCGCGGGCGGCCCGGGGCAGAGTGTTCCGACGGAGAGCACGCCTGAAGAGCGCTGACCGAGCGCGCGTGTAACTCGACGGTGCAAGGGTGCGGTGATTCCATCGAATCGCCGCACCTTCGCATTTAGCGTGATCTACCCCTTATCCCGATCCCAGAAATTCACCAAATCGATCCGCGTGATGATGCCCGACAATTTTCCGCCGGCGCGGATCATCACGCCCGTGTTGCCGGAGAGCAGCAGGCGGTAGACCTCGTCGACCGTGATGTGCTCGTCCACTTCCGGCAGTGGGCGGGCCATGATTTCGCGCAGCGGCGTCGCGCGCGGCGAGCGGCCCTCGTGCAGCAGGCGGGCCAGCGTCACTTCCTGAATGCCGCCGACGACGTGGTCGGCTTCGATGATCGGGATCTGCGAAATGTCCTTCTGACGACACATCTGGATCGCGTCTTCCATCGTGTGGTCCGGCGTCAAGAGGTACATCGGCCGCGCGCCGAACGTCGCGAGCACCTCCGCCGCGGTCGCCGGCTTGCGGCCGTCGTCGAGCAGATCATTGGCCCGCATCCAGTCATCGTTGTACATCTTGCTCAGATAGTTCCGCCCAGTGTCGGGCATGACGACGACGACCAAATCCTGCGGCGTGAGCCTTTCGGCGTAGCGCAGGGCCGCCGCCGCCGCCGTTCCGCAAGAGCCGCCGATCAGCAGGCCCTCTTTGCGGGCGATGTCGCGGGCGACGCGGAAGGATTCCTTGTCGGAGACGCGCACCCAGTCATCCACGACCTGACTGTTGAAGGTCTTCGGCACGTAATCTTCGCCGATGCCCTCGACCTTCCACGGCCCCGGCGTGCTGCCGGAGAGCACGGACCCTTCCGGGTCGGCCCCGATAACGCGGATCTTCGGATTGCGCTCCTTGAGATACTTGCCGACGCCGGAGATGGTGCCGCCGGTGCCGATGCCGGCGACAAAGCAGGTGATGCGACCATGAGTCTGCTCCCAGATTTCGGGGCCGGTGGTGAGGTAGTGAGCCTCCGGGTTGTTGAGATTCGTGAACTGGTTGGGCTGCCACGAGTTGGGGATTTCATTGAGCAGGCGCTTGGCGACGCCGGCGTAGCTGTCAGGCGAATCGGGCGCGACGTTGGTCGGCACAATCACGACCTCGCCGCCATAGGAGCGCAGCAGGTGGATTTTCTCGCTGCTCATCTTGTCGGGCATGACGAAAATGCAGCGATAGCCCTTGACGGCGGAGACCATGGCGAGGCCGACGCCGGTGTTGCCGGAGGTCGGTTCGATGATCGTGGAAATGCCGGGCTTGAGCAGGCCCTCGCGCTCGGCCTTCTCGACCATGGCTTTGGCGACGCGGTCCTTGATGCTCGCGCCGGGGTTGAAGAACTCGACCTTGCCGTAAATCGGACAGGGCAGGCCGGCCGCGACGCGATTCAGTCGAATCAGCGGGGTGCGGCCGATGGTCTCCAGAACATTGTCAAAAGTGCCGTACATAAAGGGCCTCGTATGTGCCAATCCGTGCGAAGCAGCGATGCGGCGTTGGCACGACGGCCATGATACCGCGCGTGCGGCGCATGCGCGCCGCCAGGGTGCTGCGCAGTCGCACGATGACACAGGCTTGAGCCGATTTCGCCGATTCTCCGGTACACAGGATGATGCCATGATCGCCGGCTGCGGTCGGTTTGCATGGGGCGGCTTATCTGCCGGCGTGATCCGTTCTATACTCTGCGAGATCGCGGCGGCGTGTGCCGTCGCGGCTACGGGAGTGAGACCGCCGGTCGTCGTCAGTGAGGTATGCATGGCCGCCGCGATCGAAGAAGCTCAGGTGCGACACATCGCCAAGCTCGCCCGGCTGGAGCTGACCAACGATGAGGTGCGGCTTTTCGCGCAGCAACTTGGCGACGTGCTCGAGTATATGCACACGCTCGATGCGGTTGACGTAGCCGGCGTCGAGCCACTCGCGCATCCGCTGCCGCTGAGCGACGTGCTGCGTGAGGATGTGCCGCACACCAGCATTGGCTCGGCCTTGGCGTTGGCCAACGCGCCCGAGCGCGAAGGGCCATACTTCAAAGTGCCCGCCGTGCTCGACGCCGAAAGTAATTAAGGGCAGCGCGGCAGCCGCTGAATGCACCGGGATTGATCGCGTAATAGCCCATTGTGATGACTGACGCCGCGGATAGGCCCGGCGCATGAACGGAAGCTGCCTGCATGAATGCCGTTTCGACAACAGCCGCCGCGACGAATTCTGCCGCCGCCGAAGCGTGGCTCAGCGCACGCGAGATCGCCCGCGACGTATCGGCGGGCGTGCGCAGCGCGACCGAGGTCGTACGGGCGGCGCTCGCGCGCGCAGCGGCCGCGGCCGAGCTGAATGCCTTTACGGAGCGCTGCGAAGTCGAGGCGCAGGCGCGCGCCGCGCAGCTCGACGAAGCACGGCGGGCCGGGTTGCCGCTCGGCCCGCTCGCGGGCGTGCCGATCGCCGTGAAGGACAACATCTG
>CAYQLG010000083.1:0-19005 GCA_964418235.1 uncultured Planctomycetales bacterium | reverse complement strand
AGAAAGCGAGAATCCGAGCCGGCAAAAAGTTCACGAGCTCTCCGGCCCGTGCGTCTTGAATGCATGCCCATCAGCCGAACCGCGACCGTGACGGAGCGATTGGGTTTGGGCGCGGATTACCGCAGGATGGGGCGGTAATAAACGGCGATGCGGCCGATGGTCGTGACCAGTGTTGCGGGCAGGCGCTCGGCCAAGTCCTGGGCGGCGAGCTTGAAGACGCCGCGATCCTCCGTCTGCAAACGCACCTTGACCAGTGCATGATGGGCGAATAGCTGACGGACATGCGCGATGCCGGCCTCCTCCAGCTCCAGCGCGTCGAGCGTGGCGGCGGTGGGCAGTCGGTTGGCGTCGGACGCCAGCTCGCGGCGGCGCTTTGACGTCAATTCTGGCGGAGATTGATCGCTCACGCCCTGACTGTACTGCGCCGTGGGCGCGGCTACCATAGCAGCCAACATCGCGTGATGGAGTGTTGCGCGGGCTGTGCGGTGCAGAAATGCGGCCCTTCGACCGGCAGATCCGCGACCGTAAGGAAGCGGTCTTTGCGACGCGCCGGGCGCTCGACCCGTTCGCGATCGCCTGATGACCTTGCAGCCGCTGATGCGCGCACGGATGCGCAGATGACGCGAAGGAGCGCACGATGTTATTTGCCCAGTTCCAGGAGCCACGGATGGCGGCCAAATCGCCGACGAAGAAAGCCGTACCACACAACGCGAAGGCTGGAAAAGCGAGCGCCGGACGCGACGGGCAGCCGGGTCTGTTTGACGCCGCTCCGCCGGCGCCCGCCGCCACGTTGGTAGGCGTGTCGCCTTCGGTATCGCGGTCGTCGTCTGCGGCCGGCAGCTCGAATAGCACAGCGGCCGCGCGGGCCGAGAATAGCGCGACGAGCAGCGCGTCGCGGCCGGCGCCCGCGTCCAAGCCCGCGTCGCGCAGCGCTCGCGGCGACGGGGAAAACGGCCGGACGCGCGTCACGGCCGAGACGATGGCAACCAAACAGCGCGACATTTCGGTCTCCGAGTTTTTTGCGAAGAATCGTCACCTGCTCGGCTTTGACAACAAGCGCAAGGCGCTGCTCACGACGATCAAGGAGGCGGTCGACAACAGCCTCGACGCTTGTGAAGAGGCGGGGATTTTGCCGGATTTGTTCATCGGCATCGATCAACTCGCCGAGGATCGCTTCCGCGTGACCGTGCGCGACAACGGACCGGGCATCGTGAAGGCGCAGATTCCCAACATTTTCGGCAAGCTGCTCTATGGCTCGAAATTTCATCGGCTGAAGATGTCGCGCGGGCAGCAGGGCATCGGCATCTCGGCGGCGGGCATGTACGGCCTGCTTACCACCGGCAAGCCCATCCACATCACCAGCCGCACCAGCGACAAGAAGCCCGCCCATCATTTTCAGATCGCCATCGACACGACGAAGAATCGGCCCGACGTCATCAAGGACGAAGAGGTCGAGGTGGAGTGGCCGCGCGGCACGGAGGTGAGCATCGAGCTGGCCGCCACTTACGCCAAGGGCCGGCAGTCGGTCGACGAATATCTCGAGCAAACCGCCATCGCCAATCCGCATGCCGCGATCACGTACCGCGCGCCCGGCGGGGCCGATGCGGGCGGCGCGCCGGTCCTGCGCGAGTTCCCCCGCGGCAGCGATGACTTGCCCGCCGAAACGCGCGAGATTCAGCCGCACCCCCACGGCATCGAGTTGGGCGTCTTGATGAAAATGCTCAAAGACAGCGGCGCCCGCCGCGGCGATGCAGACGGCGAGTCGACGCGCACGCTCGCAGGTTTTCTTCAGCACAGCTTCTGCCGCGTTTCTTCGTCGGTCTCACAAGCGATCCTCGACGCGGCGAAGCTCAAGCCGCGCACGCGCGGGGACGATCTCTCGCCGCAAGAGGTGGAGCAGCTCTATCAGGCGATGCAATCCGTGAGGATTCTCGCGCCGCCGACCGATTGCCTGGCGCCGATCGGCGTGCGGGCTTTGCTGGCGGGTCTGCTCAAAGAGGTGAAGGCCGAGTTTTACACCGCGACGACGCGTGAGCCGGCGGTCTATCGCGGCAATCCGTTTTTGATCGAGGTGGGCATCGCCTATGGCGGGGCGCTGCCCAGCGAAGAAACCGCGCGCGTGATCCGCTTCGCCAATCGCGTGCCGCTGCTCTATCAGCAGTCGGCCTGTGCGTCGTTCAAGAGCGTGCTCGACGTGGATTGGCGCAACTACGGCATTTCTCAGCCGGGCGGCGGCGCGCCGGTCGCGCCGCTCGTCGTGATGATTCACATGGCCAGCGTCTGGGTGCCCTTCACCAGCGAAAGCAAGGAGGCGATCGCCGATTACGACGAAATCCGCAAAGAGATGAAGCTCGCGCTGAAGGAGTGCGGCCGCAAACTGGCGTCGTACATACGCCGGCGGAAACGCCAGCAGTTGGAAAGCGAGCGGCGCAGCATCTTTGAGCGTTACATCCAGGATGTGGCCGAGGCGCTCGCGGCGCTCACCGGCAACAGCCAGGACCGCATCATCAAGGATCTGCAGGAGATCGCGCTCTCACGCACCGCCGAGGCCGACGTCGAGCTGGACGAAGACGGCAAGCCGATCGAGAAGACGCCCGCGCCCGAGGATGAACTCAGCGGCGACGAAAGCACGGTCATCCGCGTTGAGAACGCGCCGCCGCCGGAGCTGGCGGGCGGCCGGGCCGATTCACTCTTTGAGCCGGGCGACGCCGGGCGGCCGGCGACTGGCCGGCGGCGACGGCGCGGCAAGTCGTAGCCCGGGCGGGGGGACCGGAGCGCCGGCCGCCGGAATGAAAAAAACTAGCCGGCCGGTGATGTCGGAACGCCCGACATCTCCCGGCCCGGCTAGGGCGAGCATCATCGTTGGTCGCGCGCGACCGGCGTGGCCTTTCGCGGGGGTCCTGAGAGGAGACGGCCACGCACGGCCGCGGCGCGAATCACATTCGTCAGCGACCGGAGATCATCCGCGCGACGAACGGCTCAATGTCGTCAAAATTCACCACGCCGTCGGCGTTGGCGTCGGCGTTGTGGTAATCGCCGTGGGGCATCATTTCCGCGAAGGCTGCTTCTCCGGAGAGCGCCGCGATAAAGCCGTTGATGTCTTCGAAATCGACCACCCGGTCGCGATTCACGTCGCCGCGACGGATCGGCCAGACCAGCAAGCTGACCGCGCTGCCGCTGGGCGCGTCGAGTGTCGCGCGGATCAGCATTTCACCGCGATCATTGATGTCGATCGGCTGAGCATGATGCCACTCCAGTCCCGGATTGAGCAGTGTGCTGAGGTTCAGAAGGCCGGTGCCTTCCGACCAGAAAAGCGCTATCGTTTCGTAGCTGAACGTATGCGCCTGGGCCAGCACTTCGCCGTGATTGTTGATCGCAATCGGCAGAACCCCGCCGATGAAGCCGGCGAATGGCACGCCCAAGTCGTCTACCTGACCCGTGGCGAGGTCCATGCAAAAGGCGCGAATCTCGTTCGATCCCGCCGCGCGCCATGTGCCGACAATTTGATTGCGTTCGTTGATGGCGGTCACGTCATCGGGCGTGACGCCGAAGCAGATCAGCGGCAGGAAGCCCTGATCGGCATGCCAGACAAAGCCGCGGTATGCGCCGCTTGAAAACGTCTGTCCGATCACCCAGCCGTCATCATTGATCGCGTGGACCGTGCCGGGTTCGTCGCCGATAAACGTGGTGACGCCGTTGCGCGAAATCGCCGGGCGGTGAGACCAGCCGGCCGTGACGATGTGGCCGACCACGTCGCCATGATTGTTGATGTCGCTGGGGTGAAACGCCAATTCTCCCAGCCGATCGAGCGTGCGGAAGCCCGTCGCGTCAGCGTGGACGAACGCCGTGGCTTGCGCGCCCGGCGACAGCACCGTCGCGCCGAGTATTGTGCCTGCGTCGTTGATGTCGTACACGCCATAGAATGGATGCACCGTGCCGAGCGCCCCCAGATCGACCATCCCTGCGCCCGGCGTGTAGCGATAGATCGAGTGGCGGAAGGTCGTGCCTTGGCGTTGAGTGCCGACGCCGGCGATCTGGCCAACCTCATTCATGAACGCGCTCTGGCAGAGCGAGAAGAGCGGATTGATCGGCGTCACCACCCCGGTGCGATCGCCGACGAATGCGTCGTAGTTGTCCTGCGGCCAGATGGCGGTGCCGGTCAGGCCCGCGATCATGCCGGCTTCGTTCAACGTCGTGGCGACGGTTTCACCGCCCATCGGGGTGGCCAGGTCGCTGTAGTAGTACTCTCCCACAACTGCGCCGAACGCCGGAGCCGTCAAGGCTGCACTGCTGATGGCGACCCGTAAGGCGCCAAGGCCCAACCGAAACTCCATTTTCATTCCCACACCAAACCTTTCTACTGTTGGCTCGCAAGCTTGCGACACCGGTTGCTCACTCCGGCGCCGCGGAATCTCTGGATGATTTCACGGGCGGACGTTGATGGTCACGCTGCTCGTATTGGCTCTCAGTTCCGGCGTACTTCAGTGCGGCGGTCTTTCTGCGAACCATTCCAGGCTCCGCCGTACCATCCCATCGCACCCAAGTCCGCCGGCGAATCGCGTTCTGCGGTTGAACGAGCGATCTTCGCCAGCAGATGCCACTGCCCTTTCGCCCAACAAGAAGCAATAGCCGTGCCATCTACGAATATTTGTTTTGGATTCAAAAAGATTGTTATTATGAGACTTTATATTGGGATCACTTTTTTCAGCAGCTTTTTGCGGAAATCCGTAACTATTTACGGCTATCTGCCAATCTAGCTTTGGCCACGAACGAAGCCGCTGGGAGCGCTCGCCGGCAGTCGCCGCGCGGCGCATGCATGTGTTCATCTTCATGTCGGGCGGATACAATGCGTGCTCGATGCGGCATTCGTACTGCGCCGATTGTGAGACTTTGAAGCGATGATCCGATGCCTTGTTCTGTTTCTGTTCCTCGCGGCAAACGCCTGGTCGGGCTATGCGCAGACCGCCGGCGGTCCGAGCGCGGACAGATGCAGCCATGGCAACGGCATGGATCAGGTGTGCTGCTGTTCCGGCCAAGATCGCAGCGCCTGTGATTGCGGGTGCTGCACGATTGAATCCGATCTGCCGCCCACGCCGGCGCGTGAGTGGCGAGAGATCAGCATCTTCGACACAGCCGATCCGCATTGCACTTGTCATACGCAGGCGCCGGTTGTTCCAGCGCGGCCCGTATCGCGTGCCGTGCACACGGTTATACCCGTGGCGCTTGTGCGGCCGGCGTTTGATTGGGCAACGATGGCGATCGCCGGCCTTCATCAGCCCGCGCCGCCCCCGCCGAGAGTCTATTCTGATTCGCCGGCGCGCTGCGCACTGCTCGGCATCTGGCTGACCTGATTTCAATCCCTTCTTGTACGCGCCGCTTGCATGCGCACGCCTTGGCGCGCTATGCCGGGCGCTCCCACTTTTCAGCAAAACAGACACCGAAGTTTGATCCGCGTGTCGCTGGCCGTGCGGCGGTTGAGGCCGTCAGCGCGGGCGTAGCGCGGGGAGAATTGAAAAAAGGACGCGCCGCGCCGCGCACTGTTTGAGCGCAGCCGGTTCGCTCGCTGGGGCATGCACCGCGTGAGGCGGCATGTCCGAATCTGATCATCCAAGCGGCTGCCCAAGCCGCCTTTCGAGAGTGACATCATGTTTCGAACAAGAATTTTCGTATCGGTATTGGCCGTGGTTCAACTGGCCCTTGTGGCCGGCTGCTCATCGACCCAGCCGGCGTATGAGCGCAACCCGGAATTCAACGATTCGCAGCCGCTCGCTGCGTCGGCCGCCACGTTGACGGTGGAGGGGTTGTCGTGTCCGCTGTGCGCAAGCAATATCGACAAGCAACTGATGGAGGTCGAAGGTGTTGAATCGGTGCGCGTGAACCTGTCCAGCGGCCAGGTGCAGCTCGCGCTGAAGGACAACCCGCGGCCGTCGCGGCGCGCCCTGGCCGATGCGGTTGATCGCAGTGGATTCACGCTGACGAAGATCGAAACGCGCTGAGCGCTGCCCGCCGCGTTGCGGACGTACGTGAGTCATCCGCCGTGGTCTGGTTGCGGTTCGCGCGAGTCCCCGTTTCGCGGACAAATCGCGCAGCGCCGGGCGCGCTGTGCGCCGTTGGTCCGGGCCGCTCGTTGGAGTGCGCGCTACGGATGAAATACCGAGCTTGCACCGAGCCTTTCTCAAAGGAGCCTTTTCCATGAACAGCATCTCATATGCTTCTCACTTCCGCACGCTCCGCCGCGTCTGGCTGTGCGCCGCGCTCGTGCTGATCAGCGGCTGGTGGACCAGCCCGACCCGCGCGCAGGAGCCGCCCAACGCCTTTGACTCGGCGACGATGCCGTCGCCGGGGCACGTCATCCTGCGCGAACAGTTTCGCTATTACAGCCTGGAGCTTGATCACGCCGTTGCGCCGGCGCAGCGCGGCAAGATCAGTGACTTCACGCTGATGAGCATGTTGAACATCGGCCTGGCGCCCGATGTGTCATTGAGTCTGCGAACGCCGACGTCATTTCGGAGAACGACGTTTGAACTGGGCGACCGCCGCGACGACGAGGCCGGCGTCGGCGACATCACGCTCTTGGGCAAGTGGCGGATTTTCCGCGAAGACGACGGCCCGCTCGATTCGCGGCGCTTCTCGCTGCTGCTCGGGCCGGAGTTTCGCTCGGGCGACAATCCTTTCACCAGCGATTCGTATGACATCATCGTCGGTTGTGCGTACACCCAGATCGCCGGTCGCCACGGCTTCAACGGTGCCTTGCACTGGAAATTCACCACCAACGGCAGCGACACACCGACATTCCCCGAAGAGCAAACCGCCGACGCGCTGCGCTACGACCTGGCCTATCTCTATCGCCTCGACCCGGAGGAGTTCACAGAAGAAAGCACCGCCGCCTGGTACGCGGTGCTCGAGCTCAACGGCGTCTATGAGACAAACGGCGACAACGAGTTGTTGATCGCGCCGGGTTTGATGTATGAGGCGCGGCTGTGGACGTGGGAGCTGTCGGTGCAATTGCCGACATGGCAAGACGTCGAAAACCGCGGCGAGGTGCGCTACGCAATCATCACCGGGCTGCGATTTTCGTTCTGACGCGCGGCTGAGTTTGCTGTGTCGCTGGCGCGAAGCGCGCGAGCGGATGGGCTGCGGCCTTTCCTTTCGTCGCTGCGTCGCTTTCATGCATCGTTGCTTTGTCGCTATTTTCCCGGCGTTTGCGGAATCTGAATCGCTCCCTCACAGTCGCGGTTCGGTTTACGGTCGCGGTTCGGTTTACGGTCGCGGCTCTGCTTGCACGAGCTACATCTGGCGGGCCTGCTCTTCGAGCAGCGCGATGCGCTTGGCCAGCGGCGGGTGCGTGCTGAAGAGATTCATCACGCCATCGCCGTGGAGCGGCTCGACGATATAGAGGTTGTGAAACGCCGGGTTGGTTTCGGTCGGAATGACCTCGTTCATCCGGCCCAGACGGCGCAGGGCATAGGCCAACTTCATGGGGTCGCCGCACAATTCGCCGCCATACGAATCGGCCGCGAATTCCCGCTGGCGCGAGATCGCCATCTGAATCAGGCCGGCGGCGATCGGCGCGAGGATGATCATGAGGATTGCGCCGACAGCGCCGAGCGGGTTCTGATTCTCACCATCGCGGTTGTGGCTGCCGCCCATGTAGAAGGCTAGATAGCCGATGCTGCTGATCACGCCGGCCATGACCGACGCAATCGTGCTGATCAGCATGTCGCGGTGCTTGATATGGGCCAGCTCATGGGCCATGACGCCCTCGATCTCGGCGGGCGGAAAATCGCGGAGCATGCCCTGTGTAATGGCGACGGCGGCGTTGCTGGGGCCGCGCCCGGTCGCAAACGCGTTGGGCGCTGCCTGCGGGCAGACATAGACGCGCGGCATCGGCAGGTTCCCGCGCTGCGCCAGCCGGGCGATCATGTCATAGAGCCACGGCAGGTCTTCGCGGCGGATTTCCTGGCCGCCCATCGCGGCCATCGCCATCTTGTCGGAAAAGAAAAACGCGATGATGTTGCCCAGGCCGCCGAAGAGAAAGCCCATGATCAGCCCGCTGGGGCCAGCCACGGAATGACCCACGAACATGCACAGGGCCATGAGCGAGCCGAGCAGAAAAGCCGTTTTCACATTGTTTGCCAAACGCATCGCAACTCCTTCATTCGCGGGCGAGCCTTGTTCGCGTCGTTCGCCGCGACAGCAAGATCGTAGAGCGGGCGGCAGCGGATTTCACTTCGCCGCCGGCGCTTCGTATGAATAGCTTCTATTCGGATGGAGGCAAGTTCGCGCGATTCCAAATTCGCCGGGATTTCTGAAAGCAGCTTACCAATTTCAACGCCACGGGCGCAGCTCCAAGGCGTGCCCGGCCACTTGCCCATTGCCGGCGGAGTGCGGGCGAGACGTCCTGCGCGAAGTGAGATGAGTGTAGCTGCATTGAGCACGGCGTTGTCAGTTTGCATAGCGACGACCGATAGCGAGTGATTCGTTTTCAGTGATGCTCCGCTTCCTGACGGTCGCGGCTCTGCTCGGGGCGACAGACCCAAGTTGACAAACGCTTTCGAGCCGTCTGTAAAGCAAGTTTGGTGGCGCTCACAGAGCGGTACAAGGGCGTTATGGTATGGAATCCGTGTCGATGGTCGCTCTATGACACACGGGCCAGAGGCCCATGCTATCCACGTCTCGAATCCAATAATTCATCCGTGCCGAACAGCTAGCCGATCGTGGTCTCGCCCGCTCGGAGCAGCGGCGGGCGACCGATGCTGTAGTACTCAAAGCCGTGGCGGCGCATCATGTTCGCGTCATAGACGTTGCGGCCGTCGAAGATCAGCGGCTGCTTGAGCGCCGCGCGGATGGCGTCAAAATCGGGGCTGCGGAATTCCATCCACTCGGTGCAGATCAAGAGCGCATCGGCGTCGCGCAGAGCTTGATACGCTTCGCTGCAATAGGTCAGGCGCGAGCCGAACAGCGCCCGCGTGTTCTCGAGCGCCTTGGGATCGTGGACGGCGGCGGTCGCCCCACCCGCGAGCAGCCCCTCGAGCAGCGTGATCGCCGGCGCCTCGCGGATGTCGTCGGTGCTGGGCTTGAACGCCACGCCCCAAACCGCGACGTGCCGCCCGTGCAGATGCGGGCCGAGCCGTTGTTGGATCGTCTGCAACAGCGTGTCGCGCTGGCGCACGTTGCGGCGATGCACGGCTTGCAAAATGGCGCAATCGGCGCCCGCCGCCGATGAGAAGGCGGCCAGCGCCTGCACATCCTTGGGAAAGCAGCTTCCGCCGTAACCCAGGCCGGGATAGAGGAAGTGATGCCCGATGCGCGCGTCGGAGCCCATGCCCTGGCGCACCTGATCGACGTCGACGCCGAAGCGGTCGCAGATTTCCGCGATCTCGTTGATGAAGCTGATGCGCGTCGCGAGATAGGCGTTGGCCGCATATTTGGTCAGCTCGGCGGCGGTGCGGCTCATGCGCAGAATCGGCTTGTTGTTGCGGACAAATGGCTTGTGCAGTTCGGCGATCAATTCGGCGGCTTCGGCATCGTCGGCGCCGATCACGATGCGGTCGGGGCGGATGAAGTCGCTGACCGCCGTGCCTTCCTTCAGGAATTCCGGGTTGCTGACGACCGGGCAGCGGTGGGGGGTGTGCTGGGCGATCAGCGCCTCGAGCCGCGCGCCGGTGCGGACGGGCACCGTGCTTTTCACGACAACGACCGCCGGTCCGCGGAGGGCCTGCGCCACGCCCAAAGCCGCCGCCTCGATAAACGAAAGATCGGCGGAGCCATCGGGGCGCGGCGGCGTGCCGACGGCGAGGAAGATCACCTTCGCGTGCTCGATGCCGGCGGCGAGATTTTGCGTGAATTGCAGTCGTCCGGCGGCAAGATTGGTGCGCAGGAGCTCTTCCAGTCCCGGCTCAAAAAACGGGCAGCGGCCGGCGGAGAGCGAAGCGACCTTGCCGGCGTCGGCATCGACGCAAACTACATGATTGCCGCTGTCGGCCAGGCACGCACCCGTGACCAGACCGACATAACCGCTGCCGACGACGCATAATTGCATGATTGCTTCTCGATTCACAGGTTCTGGGCTTGCGCGCTTCCTTCCGGTCGCGGCTCAGTTTTCGCAAGGCGGCATGCTTTCGCTGCACTCCGCGTAAGCATGCGAGCGGGTGAGCGCGCGCAAGATACTCACGCTGCGAACAGCGAGAGCATGACACCCGATCGCCATAGCATGCCGCCCGAGCGCGAGGGCATGCCGCCCGGCGCCGCATCGTCGCTGTTTTTTTGGGGCGGCGGCAGAATCTGCATCGCTCCCTTACGGTCGCGGCTCTGCTTTCGGTCGCGGCTCGGCTGATCACACGCTCTAGGTATAATCGACAGCTACGGGCCTGAGAACGGCTGCGCGGAGAAAACGATCTACGGGCTGATCACGGAGTCGGTTCCATGCGAGTCTTGGTCGCGGGCTGTGCGGGGTTTATCGGGTTTCATTTCACACTGCGGCTGCTGCGCGAGGGGCACGCGGTCATCGGTCTGGACAACGTTTCCACCGGCAGCCGGGACAATATTCACGATCTGCAAAAAGAGCGGGGTTTCACGTATGTGCAGCATGACGTAACCGAGCCGCCGACGATCGCGGAACGTGTCGACCTCGTGGCGAATTTCGCCTGTCCGGCGTCGCCGGTGGATTTTGGGCCGCGGCGGCTCGAGATTCTGGCGGTCTGTTCGCGTGGGGTGTGGGGGTTGCTGGATTTTGCGCTGCGCAGCGGAGCGCGTTTTTTTCACACCAGCACCAGCGAGGTGTATGGCGATCCGCGCGAGCATCCGCAGAAAGAGACCTATTGGGGCAACGTCAACCCGATCGGCCCGCGCTCCTGTTATGACGAGGGCAAGCGCTTCGCCGAGGCGCTGATCACGGCCTATGAGGAACAGCGCGGGTTGACCGTGCGCATGGCGCGGATTTTCAACACCTATGGCCCGCGCATGCGGCGCGACGATGGCCGGGCGCTGCCGAATTTCATCAGTCAGGCGCTGGCGCATCAGCCGTTGACTGTGCATGGCGACGGCCGGCAGACGCGCAGCTTCTGCTATGTCGATGATCTGGTGGAGGGGCTGTGGCGGCTGGCGCAGAGCGACGTGCGCGGGCCGACCAACATCGGCAACCCGGTCGAGGTGTCGCTGCTGGAGGTCGCGCAGGAAGTCATTCGCCTTTCCGGCAGCCGCAGCGAAATACAGTTCGTCGCGCGGCCGCAGGACGACCCGACCGTACGCCGGCCGGACATCACCAAGGCGCAGACGTTGCTGGGCTGGTCGCCGCGCGTTTCGCGCGAAGAGGGCTTCCGCCAGACGATCGCGTGGTTCCAGACGGGGGCTTGATACGCCGCTGTGGTCGGCGCGATCGCCACATCCGAAGGGGGCAGCCATTACCAGACGGCTCGTACGCGGAACGTCCCTGAATAGCCGAGCAAGGGACAAGCTGAGGATGATTGGGCGTGAAGACGCAAATCAGGCGGCGTCTGACTCGATAGTTGTGCGGGCCGCAGATGCACTCCGCCGGCGCCGCCACGTGGCTGCGCCGCGTGGGCGTATGCGTGCCGCCAGGAGTCGGCGCCGTCATGTCGGCCACGAGCGAGCAACATTCCGCTACCGGGCCGGACTCAGGCCGTGCCCCGCGCCGGCTGCCGCGCCCGTCACTGGCGCTGATTGGCGCGGTGCTGGTTGGTTCACTCGCGCTGACCAGCTTGGTCATCGTGGTGCAGGCACGGCAGGGGGGCGTCGCCGCTCCAGCGACAACCGGTGTCGAAATCGGTGCAACGGCGATATCCAACGCCGAGAGGGCCGCAGCCACACCGCCCGTCGTCACGACTACGCCGTTGGCCATCGGGCCGCACCGGGTTCGACTCACACCGTCCGCTTCTCGCGGGCTGACCGATTCCTCAACAAACGCCTATGTTTCCACGATCGTCATGGGGCTGGTGGCGGCCGTCGGGCTGCTGTCGCTCTTGACTCAGCGCATCGCGCCTCCCGCGGCGGCTGCGTCCAACAGTCAACTCTCCCGCGCCGACCCCGCTGAGCCGATCCGCGCGATGCTGGACGTGCTCCCAGTGGGTGTGCTGGCTCTCGATCAGGATGGTCGCCTGGCGCTGAGCAATCCGGCCGCGCGGCGGCTGCTTTCGATTCAGCATCAAGGGGCGGAATCGCGTGCCCTGGCGCGGGCGATTCCGTCGCACGCCGTGCGTGAGGCGCTGCTGCATATGCGCGTCGCGCTCAACGACGCCGCGCGCGAGGTGGTCTGCGACGACGAGCAGGGCCTGCGTCGGATTCGGCTGACACCGCTGCGGTCGGCCGGGTTGGGGCTTTTGGCGGTGTCGGTGGAGCCGCTGTCGGACGCGCGCGAGGCAGAGAGCCGGCGCGATGAGTTCATCTCACGGATTGTCCACGAATTGCGGACGCCGCTGACGTGCATTCGCGCGTACGCCGAGACGCTCAATGCCGATTTTTTTGACGATGAGGCGTCGATCCGCCGGTGCTATCACGTGATCATGCGCGAGACGCAGCGGCTGACACGGCTGATCAATGACGTGTTAAGCCTTTCGAGCATCGAGGCCGGCGCGATGCAGCTCCGCATGATGACGATCCGCATCGACAATTCACTGCGTGAGGCGATCGAAGAGTTGCAGCCGCTCGCCGACGGGAAGTCGATCCAGTTGCGCCTGGAGTGCGTTGGGCGGCACACGATTACCGGCGATGCGGAGCGGCTCGGCCAGGTTTGGTTGAACCTGATCGGCAACGCCGTGAAGTATTCGCCGGCCGACGGGGTTGTGACGATCCGGGTGACCGGGGCGGCGGGGGTCGTGCGCGTTGAGATTGAGGATCGCGGCATCGGCATCGCGCCGGCCCATCACGAGCGCATCTTCGAGAAGTTTTTCCGGGTGACTTCGAGCAATGCCGCGATCGAGCCGGGCACCGGCCTGGGCATGCCGATCGCGCGTGAGCTGATTCGGTTGCACGGGGGCGATATTCACGTGCGCAGCGCGCTGGCCGAAGGCACGACGTTTGTGGTGGAGTTGCCGGTGTCGGCGATCTGCACGGTTCCTGGAAACAGCGAGGAGAGCGGGCATGTCACGAATTGTGCTGGCTGAGGATCAACCGCACCTGCTCCACGTGCTGAGCCTGTGGCTGCAGCGGAACGGCCACGCCGTCAGCGAGGCGGCCAATGGCCAGCTCGCACTGGCGGCGCTGCGCGGCGGTCCGCACGACGTGCTGATCACCGACGTGAACATGCCGGAGCTTGACGGTCTGGCGCTGACGGCCCACGCCGTGCGCGAGTTCCCCAACTTGCGGGCGATCTTCCTGATCACCTCGCGCGCGAATCAGCACGACCTGGCCGCGCGTTTTTCCGATCCGCGTGTTTGCATTCATCCCAAGCCGTTCAGCCCCTCGCAGTTGGTGGCGGAGGTTGACCGATGCTTGGCCGTTCGGGGTGGATGGGCAGGTGTGCAATGACGTCCGCAAGCAACGATCGCCCGGCGACAGCCATGCAGAACATGCCCGAGCCGATGCGCGCCGCGGCCAACGCGGCCGCCGCGCTTTTTCCCGAGGGCCTGTCGGAGGTGACGCTCGAGAGCCTGCTCGAGCGGCTCGAGCAGCTTCGCGGCGAAAACGAGGCGCTGGGGCGCGAGCTGCTGCGCTGTTATGAGCAGCTCAATCTCGTTTTTGAAATCACGGATCAATTCGCGGCGGTGCGCGACGTCGCGCAGGCGACGGCGGCGCTGGCCCCGCGGCTGGCCGGGATGCTCAACGCGAGCTATGCCTTTCTTCTCGGCCCGGCACGGGAGATCACGCCGGTTGAGTTGTCTGGACCGCAGCGCGCCCGGGCGCAGATTTCGCCGGAACTGCCCGATCTGCTGGCGGCGGAAATCGCCTGGGTGCGGCAGGAAGGACGAACCGCGATCGCCGGTGTGTCGCCGGGCTTGTGTGAGGCGCTGCAGGGGGGGCGCGCGTTGGTGGCGCCGCTCGGGTTGATCCGCGGCGACACGACCGTGCTCATCATCATCCGCAGCGCCGCGCAGCCGCTATTTGACTATAGCGACCAGCTCGCGGTGGATTCGATCATCAGCTATGGCGGTCACGTCGTGGCCAATTCGCGGATGATGCGAAGCCTGCATCAGACCGCGATCGAGACGGTTTCGGCCCTGGCCAACGCGATTGACGCCAAGGATAACTACACGAGCGGCCACTCGGAGCGGGTTGGCTGGCTGGCGTGCCTGATCGGCCGGGCGATGTGCCTCGATGAGGCCCAGTTGCAGATTCTCGAATGGGGCGGGCTGTTGCACGACGTGGGCAAAATCGGCGTGCCCGAGAGCATTCTGAACAAGAACGGCAAGCTCGATCCGCAGGAATTTGAAGAGGTCAAGAAGCACCCGGAGCGCGGCTGTGATGTTCTCCGCCCGGTCAAGCGCTTTGAGCCGGTGCTCAGCGCCGTGCTGCATCATCACGAGAATCACGACGGCAGTGGTTATCCCTGCGGCTTGCGCGGCGACGACATCCCGCTGGCTGCCCGCATCATTCACGTGGCCGATATCTTCGATGCCCTGACGAGCGATCGGCCCTATCGAGCCGGCTTCTCACTGACGCGCGCCCTCGAAATCATGGAGAAAGAAGCTGGCAGCGTGATGGATCCCGCAGTCGTGCGCAAATTCATCGAGGTCTTCCACGCCCTCCGACAGGAAGATCCGCAGGAATTCGCGCGGCGTTTTCCGCATCTGGCCGAACCGCCGGCCGACACGGCGGCGACGGCCACAGGACCGGATTCGGAGACGCGGGCATGAGAGTGTCGATCGCACAGGTGGATTTTCCGGCGCGGATCGCGGCCGGCGCGCTATGCGTGGGGGCGCTGGGTCTGGCGCCCTATACCGCGCAGCTCGCGCCGCACAACGCGACCGCGGTGCAGTTTTTCCTGTTGATCCTGATCAGCGCAGGGCAGTTGCTGTTTGTGAAGGGGCTGGGGCAGCGCGCCGGCGCGGGCTTTGGCGCGCTGGTCGGCTGCGCCGTCGCGATTTCCCTGGCCGGAACGGCTGAAGCTTCCGGTGCACGGCTGGCGGCGTTTGTGCTCGTCGCGACCGGGTTGCTGGGCGTGCTGGGCTACCTTGCCGGCGACTCGGCGATGTGGACGCACGCCACGCCGCCGCCGCCGCATCTCAGTGAGCGCGTCTCGCCGCGCAGTTGCGATTCCCCTGCCGAAGAGCTGGTACAGCAGCTAGCCCTGACGATAACGGCGTGGCGTGCGCAATCGGCCGTCCGTCCGGCCAGCGCCACCGAGCCGTGGCAGTTGATCGACGCGTTTCTCCGACGCGCGCTCCGCGACGTGCTCGGCGCTCAGGGCGTCTTTCTCTATCGCACGCCGACGGTCGGCGCCGAGCTGACGCCGCTGGCCTCGTCTGCCGTGCGCGGCGCGCCGCCACTGATTTCTGAGGAGCGCGTTCGAGACCTGCTGGAGCTGCCCGTTGACGTGCCGGCGATCGACTGGCCGCAGCGCCCGCTTCCAGACGGTCAGCCGATCCTGATACACCTGCGGCATGGCACGCGCGCCGGGGTGGTGGTCGCGCTGACGGGCCTGGGCGCCGCCGCCGCGGCCCAGCCCGCGGCCCTGTCGGGTTGTGCGATTCTGCTGCAAATGCTTTGGAGCGATTGGCAGCTGCGCCACGGCGGTCCGCTGGCCCGCGCGACGGCGCAGGCCAGCGCGACGCTGACGCGCGAGGAACTGCTCCCGCAGATGGAGGCGCTCTACTCGGCCGCACTGGAGCGGCGCGAGCCGTTTGTCACGCTGGTGGTGGTGGTCGAGGGGCTGCGCTGGCTCGACGACAACGCCCGCTGGGCGGAGCGCGATCGCGTGCTGCGCTGCGTCGAGGCGACGCTGTTGCAGCGGATGCGGGCCGACGATCTGCTCGGACGCTTTTCCGAAGATCACTTTGTCGTCGTGCTGCAGCGGCTCGATTCGGCGCTGGGCACGATCATCGCCGAGAAGCTCTTCGAAGCGATCACGCAGAATCTGCGACGCGAGTGGATTTTGGCTGACGGCGTGAGCGAGGATGTTCAACGACGGATCGCGTTGCGGGCCGGCCTGGCCGGCTTCACCCCAACACACACGCTGAACGAAGCGCCGCTCGGCCAAGAGCCGCAGCCGGGCCCAGGGAGCAACGCCGGTGTGGTGAGACCGCGCGGCGGCGCCGACGTGCTGGAGCGCGCGATCGGACTCGTTGATTTCGCGCGCTCGCAGCGCATCGACCTCGCGACCGACATTATGACCGGCCTGCCGACCTTGACCTCCGGATTTCGCGAGGGCGGCCCGGCCCCCGACGAGGAGATCGTTCCATGACCGCCAAGCGGACCCACTGGCAAGTCAACGCCCTGGAGCTGATCTGCGTCATCAGCATCCTGGGCATCGTCGCGGCGATCGCGATTCCGCGCTTCGGACGCGCGACCGAGCAAGATCCCGACGCCGAGGTGTCCGCGACGTTGCGCATGCTGCGCGTCGCCATCGCGCGGTTTCACGATGATCACGGCTTTTATCCAGGTCAATACTGTGGACCATCCGGTCCTACGCACGACGTGGCGCTCGCCGCGCGCCAGCTCACGCATCCGACCCACCGCGACGGCAGTTTTCCAGAGCGGGGATGCCCAGCCCCGCGCGCGGCGGAGTTGTTCGGGCCATATTTACGGGCGGGGTTGCCGCGATGTCTGCTGGATGGCGGCCAGGACGCCGGGCTGCACGACGTTTCCAATGGCGCGGGCGGGTGGCTATACGATCCGGCCAGTGGCGACGTGCGGATTAACTCAGCGGGAATCGATCGGTTCGGGCTGCCCTATCGCAGCTATTAGCCGCGCGAGCACATGACGATGCGGGGCGTCATCCCCCCGCCGGCGGCAGCAGACTGCCAAAGGCGGTGACGGCCTTGAAACCGACATAGATCGTCGCGAAGAGCAGAAACAGCGTCGCGATGATCAGCAGCACGGTGTAGATGTCGCTATCGCCGCTGGGGCGGGTGCGGGCCGGGCCGGTGGGCAGCGTGCTCATGGAGGGGGCTCCCTAATCGTGGTTCGTTGAAGGCCGCGCGGCGGCGTTAGCGCGTCGCCGTGTCGAAGCCGTACGTCACGCGATCGCCCGAGGCGACCTCAGTCGCCAGCGTCTGCAACTTGCCGCCGCTCTCGTTGGGCCGCACCGAATCGACCACGAATTCGCCGACATACTGCGACCCGCGGTGAATCAAAAAGACCATGCCGGGCACAACGCCGGTAGCTTCTCCGACGCTGATGCTGGCATAGCCGGCGTTGACCGCGGTGATTTCGCCGCGAATTGGTCCCGCCACGACGGGCGTAGTGGGGATTGCCCGCGGCGCCTCCATCGCGGAGGTCGCCCGGTAGCTGCCGCGGGGGGCGATGCCCGTCGACTGTTGCTCCAATGCGTAAAGCTTCTCTTGCAGGTTGCGAATCTGGTCTGTCGCAATCGTGACCTGCGAAGTCAGCTCCAGCACGCGGCTGTTCAGCCGCTGATTGCGGGTTTGCAGATCGATGTTTTGTGTCAGGAGCGACTGGCTCTGCTTCTGCAAGCCGGTGAGTTGCGCGGTCTGCACCGCGAGGATTTCTTCCTGCTTCTTGCGGCCGGCTTCCGAAGCGACCGCCTCATTGGTGCGGCGGGCCAGATCGTTGCGCAGCGTGGCCATCTCATTGACCAGCCGGGCGTTGTCTTCGTTGACCTTGGCCAGGCGGCCGTTGATGTCGGCCAGGGCGCCTTCCTTCATCGCAATCGCGGCGGCCATCGTGCCTTCGAGGTTCATACGCTTCACCAACTCGGCTTGCTGCATCTGTTGATAGTTGGTGGCGACCTCCTTCCAGTTGGCCCACTGGGCGGCGGCAGAGACAAACAAGACCGACGCCGTGATCGAAAGGATCGACGTCAGGACGATGAATACCTTCGTCATTGTGCTCACGAGAGTCATTCTCCTCGCAGGCCGGGGCCCAACCAACTCAGCGTTTCCGCCGCCGCAAGGCCAAGGCCACCGGCGGCGTGATCTTCACGGTCGCGATCAATGCGCAACCGGTTCAAGCGCTCCGAACCGCGGCAGTGTATCCGCCGCACTGCTTCGCACCCGCCCGCCCGCGCCCTTTCGCGCGGTGGAACCTGGCTGCGTCGCGAGGGCGGATTGTAAGTAGCGGCAAGAACAATGCAACCAGGGCGCATGATCCGCGGCCTGCGGGACGAACCGCGACCGTGATGCCATTCGAAAAGAAAACCCAGGCGTGCCCATCGGCCCTGCCGCATTCGACGCGGCCGGTCCTCGCTGCTCATGAACGCGCTCGTTTGGGGCTGGCGTTAGCGCGGCAATGAATGTTGCACAGGCCGGAACGTCGCTCGACCGAATCGCTTGAATCGGCTCAGTCGATTGGTTAATGTACGGTAGTAGCAAGGGCACTGGCCCGAGCCATTCGAGCTGGGGGCACTTGTCGTTCTCAGCAGGATGCTTTGTGCAATTGTGCGGGTTATGGCAGTTGCGGCATGCGCTCGGTCGTGGCCTTCGCAAAGGTCGGCGGTAAGTGCGTAGATCGATACGCAGGGTCGGCGCTCGTGCGCATGCATCGGCGGCGCACGTCGAATAGCTTCTCAGAGGGAATTCCGATGATCCGGTTTGTCTGTCCGATGTGCCAGGCGAAAATGAAAGCGCCGGCAGAGGCCGCCGGCCGCAAGGCCCGCTGTCCAACCTGCCACAACATCTGCAAAATTCCGGCCGCGGCAAGTGACGCTGTCGCGGCGGCCGGGCCGTCGGCTACTGCCGCCGCGGCGCCCGGCAAGAAAGCCGCCAGCACGCGCGCGGCAGCGCCGCCGGATGGCGGCGAAGATGACTTGCTCGCTGGTCTCGCCGCGGGCGAAGCGCTCGAAGTGGCCGCCCCTCCCGCTGCGATCGCTTCGGCCCCGACGCTCGGCGCCAGCATGAGCGTGCGGCCGTGTCCGTCGTGCGGCAAGGCGCT
>CAYQLG010000082.1:0-19216 GCA_964418235.1 uncultured Planctomycetales bacterium | reverse complement strand
GGAAATTGACGACCCGACTCTCATAATGGTTGGTACATAAAATGGGGGCAGGTCAATTCTCCGTCGACACGAAATTGGCGCGTACTTCTTGAAGAAACCCATGCCCGCAAAGCTGTCCTTCGCTTGGGCATGAAGTAGTGTCGCCGCAATTGTCTATATTGTCGATGTCGCGTTAGTGACCTCGATATCGACCAGGACCGTCCCTAATAATCTCGACGATGCGCGCCAACACTAAGTTGCGTTGTGCCGCCGATGCGGCAGGGAAACTGTCCGCCAAGAGAGCAGCAAGACGAGTTTGTACTTCGTCTGAAAGCGCGGTGCGCCGGGCAGCGCCACCGGTTCTTATTGTCCGCACACCATCTGCCTGCCCAACAGCGCTAGCCCTAACATCTTTCAACAAATCGACGCCGGCGTCTGATTGCCGCTCAATCTCATCCAGTTCGCGCCCGAGCCCTATTAACGTAGTCAAATCTGTGTGTGCGCCGCCGAGGCCGCCAATTGATAAGACGGCACCGTACTTCAACTGCAATGCGAAAGTGATGGGAAGTTGCTTTCGTTCTAAATACTCACGGAGGTTTCTGAGCAAGGCTTCAGCTTGCTTAAGCTTGACGGGATCATGCTCCGTCCCGTAGTGGGTTGTGTCGGGTCCCATCTCAAGACCGTCGCGAAATGTGTCAACGTGAAGATATATGCTGATATTCGTTCCGTGCGTACCGATGCAATCCATGCCGTTCAATGTAACAAGCATTCCATTGATCAGTACAGATTTCTCATACCAGTACATGTCCTGGTGCTTCTTGCGCGTGAACCCGCCGTGCGCGTATAGATCTTCAGACATATACCCCTCTTCTTAACAATAGCGTCTGGCAATTGTGCTGGGGCGTTGCGTTGTCGTCAAGAAAAGTTAGTAAATAGTTGTCGCTGCGAAATGGCGTTTGGGGCCTGAATTCTCGATGGGTTTGCCACTTGGGGGCCGTGTATACTTTGCCGGGAAAGCATGGACGAACGCTTCATTTCCTGCAAAATCGGATGGATTCGTGCAGCCCAAGACCCAGCCCGTTGACTCGTTGCGGCTCTTTCAGGCACACTTCCGGCAGCTTCTCAATCCGCACCATCCGCTGGTCCAACTGGCGGACAAGATCGATTGGGCGCGGTTCGAGGCGGCCTTCGCCGATTGCTACTCGACCGACCTGGGCGCGCCGGGCAAGGCCACGCGGCTGATGGTCGGGTTGCAGTATCTCAAGTACGCCTTCAACGAGTCGGATGAATCGGTCGTCGAGCGCTGGATCGAGAATCCCTACTGGCAGTACTTCTGCGGCTTCACGCACATGCAGCACGAGCTGCCGCTCGACTCCAGCAGCCTGAGCCGCTGGCGCAAGCGCGTCGGGGCCGAGCGGCTCGAGTTGCTGCTGAAGGAATCGATCGCGCTGGCGGTGCGCGAGAAGCAGTTGTCGCCGTGCGATCTGGCGCAGGTCACGGTTGACACCACCGTGCAACCCAAGAACATCCTCATCCGACCGACGTCAAGCTGCTGCACACCGCCGTGCGCCAGCTGACGCAGGCCGCGAAGCTGCAGGGCGTGCGGCTGCGACAGTCCTATCTGCGGGTCGCCCAGCGGGCCGCGACGAAGGTTGACCGCGACTCTGTCCGCCGTGCAGTCAATCACCGGCCGACCGATCCGCGACGTCTACGTCGACAAAGGCTATCGCGGCCACGGCATTCCCGACCCCAATACCAAGGGTCCGGACGCCCAGGGTGCGAACACAGAGAGTGCGAACACCAAGAGCGCGGAGACCAAGAGCGCAAACACCAAGAGCGCGGACGCCAAGAGCGCCGCCGAAAACGCACCGCCGCCGCGCGTGCATATCGCCGGCGCGAGCGTCAGGAATCTCTCGCGCAGCGAGCGGAAACGCCGACGCCGACGCAGCGCCATCGAGCCCAAGATCGGCCACCTCAAGAGCGATCACCGCGTCGAACGCTGCTTCCTCACCGGCTGCCGGGCGACGCCATCAACATCGTCCTCGCCGCCGCCGCCTCAAACTTCCGCAAACTCCTGCGGCGGTTTGTTTTTGCGCTGCGCGAATGGCTCCAACTGCGACCTCTCACGCTGCCGCCGACAACTCGGAATGCGATCGCCGCCGCGTGAGCGACTTTTTCAGCGACGACTAAATAGAATGCTGCACGCTATTGTTGGCACTATGCGCCAAGGCCGTCCGCGGGCGTAGTGTGCCGTCACGACCTACCGCTCCAGCTTCATCTCCGGCCTGCATGACGTGTGCATGGTGTTTGACCGCCCGTAACGGTGCGCTGCCGCTTTATGTCCGCGTGTTCGCCGAACTCGTGATTGTTCGGCTTTTCCTCGCTCCGCGCCTTGCCCGCTTTCCGCGTTGCTGCACGCCCGGCGGTCGCAACGGGCGCGCCGGTTCGCAAGGCTTCCCGTCACGCCCGTTGCCATTCACCGCCGACCGCCGCGGGCGGCGGCGCTCCGCCCGGCTCCTTTGCTGCTTGGGTTCATCCCTCAGCGGCCATGAAGGGAATGAACCCTTCGCTAACTCAAAGGAGCCCAAACATGAAAGCCGAACAAGCCCGCAAGCTCGCCGACGACGCGCTGACCAACCTCTCCGCCGCACTCGCCGGTGGCCAGAGCGACACCCTCAAGCAGTATCTCGCCGCCATGAGCCGCTTCCACGATTACTCATGGGGCAACGTGCTGCTGATCGTCATGCAGAAGCCCGACGCCACTCGCGTCGCAGGCTTCCAGACCTGGCGCAAGCTCGGCCGCTTTGTCCGCAAGGGCGAGAAGGGGATCGCCATCATCGCCCCGATGCGCATCGCCAATAAGGACGAGACCGCCGACCAGCCGAGCGATGAGGAACGGACGATTCTCCGCTTCAAAGCCGTTCATGTGTTCGACGTCTCCCAAACCGAGGGCGATCCGCTGCCGGAGTTCGCCGTGGTCACCGGCGACCCGCAGGATCACACGGACCGCCTGAAGGCCCTCATCGCCGCGAAGGGAATCGCGCTCGCGTACAGCGACAATCTCGGCGGAGCGAAGGGGCGCTCCTGCCAAGGCAAGATCGACATCCTCACCGGCCAGTCGCCCGCCGAAGAGTTCGCGGTACTGACGCACGAGTTGGCGCACGAAATGATGCACACGCGCGAGCGCCGCCAGGAGTCGACGAAAACCGTCCGCGAAACCGAAGCCGAAGCGGTCGCCTACGTGGTCTGCGCCGCAATCGGCCTCACGTCCGGCACGGCATCAGTGGACTACATCAAGCTCTACAACGGCAACGCCGAGACGCTCGCCGAATCACTGGAGGCCATCCAGCAGACGGCGGCCGAGATCATCGCGCACCTGCTACGGAAGGAGCCCGTCGTCTCCTAGCCGGTTCGATTACCCGAAAGGCCGGCCGACCAGCCGGCCTTTACTATGCCATGTGTGACTGCGGGACCGGCCCTCCGACTCCGGGCCTTGCCAGCAGTAGGGCGGCCAGACGGCATCCCTGCCGCCGTCCGTCGTCGTCGGGTTCCAAGGGCCTTCGGCCTCGCTGAGGCGAGAACCCGACGACGACGGCCTTATACAGCAGCGTCATGAAGAAAAAATCCCACTTCGTGATACGCACCGTATCGTCCATCCGGCTCGCCGCCGACTGGATACACGGCGAACGCTGATCGGCTTTCGAAGAATCAACGGGTTAGCCGATTCGGTAGCCGATTAGAGCCAAGAAACCGCTTTACATAATTGGCTCTAACCGGCTACGGTTATGGCTATGCTCCGCACCGGCTCCCTGACGATCACCCGCGAAATGCTCTCGCTCATCGCCGAGATCGACGAGTTCAAGGGCGCGTGGCGCGCGCTGGGCCGGCTGGCGCCGGAGAGGCTGCGCCAGCTTCGCAAAGTCGCCACCATCGAAAGCGTCGGTTCTTCGACGCGCATCGAGGGCGCGAAGCTCTCCGACCGCGAGGTCGAGGCGCTGCTGGGCCGCGTCAAGGCGAAATCCTTCGCCAGCCGCGATGAGCAGGAGGTCGCCGGCTATGCCGCCGCGATGGAGACGGTGTTCTCGCATCACGACGCGATCCCCGTCACCGAGAACTATATCAAGCAGTTGCATGCCATCCTGCTCAAGTTCTCGATCAAGGACGCCCGCCATCGCGGCGAGTACAAGAAACTTCCGAATAACGTCGAAGCCTTCGATACGCGCGGAAAATCGCTCGGGGTCGTGTTCGAGACGGCCACGCCGTTCGACACGCCGCGCGAGATGGAGCAGCTCGTCGCCTGGTTCGCCAAAGCGATAAAGGCCGGCGAACTACATCCCCTCATTGTTATCGCGATGTTCGCCGTGGTGTTTCTCGCCATCCACCCGTTCCAGGACGGCAACGGCCGGCTGTCGCGCGTGCTGACGACGCTGCTTTTGCTCAGGGCCGGCTACGCCTATGTGCCCTACAGCTCACTCGAAAACGTCATCGAACAGAACAAGGAAGGTTACTACCTCGCCTTGCGCCGCACACAGGCGACGCTCAAGAAGCGTTCGCCCGACTGGTCGCCGTGGCTCGCATTCTTCTTGAAAGCGCTCCAGGCGCAGAAACGCCGGCTCGAAGCCAAGGTCGAGCGCGAGAAGTTGATGCGCTCGACCATGCCCGAGCTTGCCGTCGCCATCCTCGACCTCGCGGCCGAGCACGGCCAAATCAGCGTCGCTGACGTGATCGGCGTCACTGCCGCGCCGCGCGCCACCATTAAGAAGCGGCTGACGGAGCTGACGCAATCCGGCCACCTCCGCCGCGGCGGCAAAGGCCGGGCGACGTGGTACACGCTGGCGTAGCGGCGATCTTCGAACGCGATTGGCGTTCGTCGCGATTGACGTTCGTTACGCGGCGCGCTCGGATAAAACCGGACGCGCCGCGTCAATCCGTCGGCGGATTCTCTTCGCCTTCAATCCGTCGCGCGCCATGCCGAAAACGCAGCACTTCCACGACCCCGCGCGCCTCATCCACTCGGTAGAAAATCAAATAGTTGCCGACGACCATCCGCCTCAGTTCAAACCCCAGCGTCGCGCTCAGCTCTTCGGCGACCGGATGACGCCGGGGAAACGCTTCCAGTTCCTCGATCGCCGCGTAGAGCTTCACCAGCCAGTTTTTTGCGGCGAGCGGCTTGTCGCGCGCGATGTACTCGGTTTGCTCGCCGATTTCTTGCTCGGCCTGCGCCGCGATGACGACGCCATACTTCATGGCTTGAGTTTGACGCCCAGCCTGGCGGCGATTTCCTTGAGCGCGTCCTTCGCAGGCCGCGCGCGACCGGCCTTGAGATCGACCAGGCTCCGGCGGATCGCGGCGAGATCGGCGGCCTGCTGGGCCTGCTCGGCCAGCTTGTCATAGGCTTCAGGGCTGAGCACCACGGCGGATGGCCGGCCATCCTTGGTCACAAACATCGGCCGGCCCGTCTCCTGCACCTGGCGGTGACACTCGGCTAAATGAGCGCGGTATTCGGTGAAGGGCTGGATGTCTTCGCTGCGCATCTCGGCGACTCCGTAATGTACGTTTATCTGTACGCTATAGTATCGCCCAGCGGCCGCCAGAAGTCCAGCCGAATTTGTTCGCCGCAGTTGCTGCGGTTGTTCCGCCGAGCGGGAAGAGTCTGACCAAGCCGTCTTTTGCCGCCCAGTTGGGTGAATGTAATTCGCACGCCCCGGTTCGGCCAACCCGGCGTCATAGCGTAAATCGAGCCGCGAGACCGCGGCAGCCGCTTCGTTGTGGCATGAATCACAGCGGAGATTGCAGGGATCGAGAGGCCGTCCATCTATAGTATTTGTTGCCCGCTACGCGGCAATCGCGGTCGCGAATTCGCGTGACTCTACCGGCGGATGTGCTACGGTTGAGTCGTGATGGGGCTTGAAACCCCGAACCATACGTATTTGCGAGCCGTATTTCACGTACGCCCGTCCCTCGATCTGTCGAGAGGGCGACGAAATACAACACCGGCTTGCCGGGAATACGTCGCGCGTCGGTTCGGCGTTTCAACCTTCTCGACGCCAGTTCGGCGGCCCCATTCACTGCGAATGGGGGACGCCATGCACGATCAAAATCCACACACAATCCAAGCGATCAACCGTCGCATCGGCGCGCGCGTGGCGGACGCCCGCGCGTTGCGCGGCTGGAGCGTCACCGAATTCGCCGCCCGCGTCGGCTTATCAGCCAGTCAATTGCGACGCATCGAAGCCGGGCGCGTTCGCCTCTCGGTCGATGAACTCGAACGCTTGGCCGCGGCCCTGCAACATCCGCTGACGCGCTTTCTCGACGGTGCGTGAGGCCAATTGTGATTTGTACATCCGATGTTCTCTGCTGCGCGGCGGTCGGCTCCGCATGCTGAGATCGCCGTTGTGCGACCGCGGTCGCTCGACGAACATTGTCAGCAAGCCAAGCGGCGCGTCTTCATGTCGAGCGGGGGGCGGCTCGCTTTGCGCAGGCGTCGCGCCGGGCGAGAACGAGCGCCCGGCACGCCGCCCGCCAGGCGCGGCGAGCCGCAAGCTGGGGCTTGGCTTGAACTTCTTTCGGCGAAGGGCTTCGGCCCTGGGGTCGTGAAGGGCGCGAAAGCCCTTCGCGAACCATGAAAGGAGTTCAAGCCATGACGAACCAGCCCATGCAACCCACCGACGACGCAGCGCTCATCACCCCGCCGACAGCGGAGCCGGATGCGCCTCAACCGGCATCGTCTTCCGTGCCGCCTTCACCGCCACGCTATCGGCCCGGTCATCCGTGGTATTACTTGCCCGATGGCGACCACCAGCCGCCGCTGCCGGCCCACGAGATTCCGCCGGCGGCGAACGTCGGTACGTTCGTCGCGCGCGAACTGCCCCGCCGGTCCGACAACCGCGAGTACCGGCTGCACGAACTGCTCGCCGCCGAAGAGGCGGAGTTGACCCGGTGCATCGCTCGTTACGCCGAGGTCGTCGAGCGCGGCGCCGATGCTCTCAGTCGGTACGACCGCGAGATCGCCTATGACGGCGACTTGGAACTCGCCCGCGCGTCCTCGCTCGCTCTGGTCCACAACCATATCGCCTGGCACAAGGGCCGCATCGAATGGATCAAGGCCGAACTCGATCGCTACGGACCGCTGCTGTTCTGACGCGGCGGCCCGAAATGCCGCACGGCAGTCGTTCGGCGAATCCGCCGGCGCAGCGCTCAGTAAACCGCAGTTGCTGGGTTGATAGAATCCGCTGCCGCAGCTGCGATCAACAACCCTGTTGCCACGCGAAAACCGGCTTGCATCTTTTCGAGACATGCGTCATCGTGAAACGATCCAATCGGCCCGCCGGAGCCGGTTTCGGAAGAAAATCGGTCGCATGTTGATGAGCCAGCGCTCCGGCATTCGTCGTTGAAATTCATATCAGGCGTCTCCCCTAAGCGGAGCTTAGGAAGAATTTCACGGTGAAAGTCGGCGTTTTTGCAGCGCACAACTTCAGCGCGCATCACAAGCCGAATCAGCCAATCAAAGCCCGATCATCCCTGACGGCGACCACGCCCAGTTCGCTGATATCTTGAGCCGCTTGTTCCGAAATGGAGCAAGGGCGTGACGCACAAAGCCGCAGCCACCGCCGTTTTTCGCTGGGAATGGATTGCAGAATCGGATATACTAACAATCGTTAACACATCACCAAAGTATGGATTGGTTATGATCGCACGCCAAACGACTCCACCGTCGAAGCCTCATGCGACGTATGTCGCCGATTCCATTCATAGAGGCAGATCGGCGACCACGTGATGAGGGGCGAGAAGGGCGGCCATGCAACAGCGGATGGAAATACTACGGAGGACATCGATTCATATGGAGCGGCTCTTGGATACGGAAGATGTCTTGCAGGCGGTCGGTTTCGGCAAGACCTGGCTTCACGACCGAATCGCGGAGGGTAGTTTTCCGAAGCCGATGCACAAGTGGCGACGAAACAAGTGGCGCGCCCAGGACGTGGAGAACTGGATCATCCAGCATTACGCAGTTGGTCCAGCAGATCAGCCCACGCCTGGAGCAGATCACGCCGCTCATTGAGGAACTCGGCATGGTTGTAGGACGCGCGCACCGTGTTGCGATCAACATGCGCCAGTTGCCGCTCAATGGCCAGCGTGTTGAAACCGCGCTCGTTCAAGATTGTGCTGGCCGTAGCCCGAAAGCCGTGGCCGGTGAGCTTGCCGCGATAGCCCAGATCGTAGAGAGCATACAAGATGGCGTTCTCGCTGAGCGGTCGGCCACGCCGAATCGGACTGGGAAACAGATAATTGCCTCCGTGCTCCTTGGCTTCCTTCAGAATGGCAATCGCCTGCTTCGATAGCGGAACCCAGTGCGGGCGTTTCATCTTCATTCGTTCGGTCGGTATCTTCCAAACCTTGTCATTCCAATCAATTTCCTCCCACCGTGCGAAACGCATTTCGCCGGTCCGGGTCATCGTCAGGAGCAAGAACTTTGTCGCCAACCGGACCATAGGGCTACCATGATAGGTGTCGAGCCTTTTCAGGAACTCCGGTAGCTCGACCTCTGTGAGATACGGGTTATGTCGCACGGAGCGCGAGCGAATCGCGACATGCAGACCCAAGGCGGGGTTGTAGCGCATTTCTCCGATAGTGATAATCGCATAAGCGAAAATGCCGTTGATGTATCGAAGGACACGCTTAGCTTTCTCCGGTGCGCCACGGCCGTCGATTGGTCGGATAACACCCAGCACATCCTGCGAGTCGACGCGTCCAATCGCTTTTTCACCCATTCGGGGAAACACGTCTGATTCGAGGCGGTGGAGGACAGTCGCAGCGTAGCGGTCATTCCACACGCCTCTCCGCGCGTCGAACCAAGCCATCGCCACCTTGCGGAACTTGGCTTCGTCTTGGCGGGCGGCCAGATAACGAGGGTTCTTCCCCGCGTCCAAGGCTTCTTGAGCCTCTTTCCGTTTTCCCCGAGCTTCCGCAAGCGATACTTTGGGATAGACCCCGAACGCGAGTCGATCTTCGCGCCCATCGGGCCGACATTTCATTCTCCAATACTTCGACCCGTTCGGATGGACCTCCAGATATAGACCCTCGCCGTCGAAGATGCGGTAAATCTTGTTCTGAGGCTGAGCGGCCCTTACGGCCTTGTCCGTGAGCTTCATGGGGAAACAAATCGTTCACGACAAGAATTATTTCCCCAGATATTTCCCCGATCGATCGAGGTTGTCAACAGAAATCAACGGCAATCGGTACGACGGAAATCGGCTCTGATGATGAGATTCATTGACTTTCGCGGTGCTCGGCGGGCATCAGCGGAAGGGGATCTGGCGGGAGTGACGGGACTCGAATTGATGACTATATGCAACTGTATTGTATGCTAAAACAGCCATTAACACTTCTGTCGTTTCCCCAATCTGTTTCCCAAAATAAATAAGCGAATCTTGCCATGCACGGTGGCATGGCTGCTTCCCGGACCAAAACAGAAGACTAACCGGGTTGCAAAACTTGTCGGAGAATCCCCGCATGAGCGTGGGCGAAACTCATGGCGGAACTGATCTTCCGCCCGATCGCCGACTACATCGAGTCCGGGACGTATCTGCTTAACGACGGCGCCTGCGGCACCGGCGGTATGCTCACCGTCGCCGAGGGGACGCTCCAGTCGCTCGCCAAGGAGCATGGCAAGTAGGTCTCCACGCACCTGTTCGGCCAGGAGATCAACTCTGAGACCTACGCCATTTGCAAGGCCGACCTGCTGATGAAGGGCGAGGGCGACGCGGCCGACAACATCGTCGGCGGCACCGAGCACTCCACGCTATCCGCCGATGCCTTCCGCTCCGCACCTTCGACTTCATGCTCTCCAACCCGCCTTACGGCAAGAGTTGGAAGACCGATCTGGAGCGCATGGGCGGCAAGGGTGAGATGAAAGACCCCCGGTTCGTCATCCAGCACGAGGGCGACCCGGAATACTCGCTCATCACCCGCTCTAGCGACGGGCAGATGATGTTCCTCGCCAACATGCTCTCCAAAATGAAGGCGGATACCGGCAAGCCCGGTTGGCTCGGCAGCCGCATCGCCGAAGTTCACAACGGCTCGTCCCTGTTCACCGGCGACGCCGGCCAGGGCGAGAGCAATATCCGCCGCTGGATCATCGAGAACGACTGGCTGGAGGCGATCATTGCGCTGCCGCTCAACATGTTCTACAACACCGGCATCGCAACGTATATCTGGGTGCTCACCAACCGCAAGGCCAAGCATCGCAAGGGCAAGGTGCAGTTGATCGACGCGACCGCATGGTTCCGTCCGCTGCGCAAGAATCTCGGCAAGAAGAACTGCGAACTCTCTCCCGAAGACATTGCCCGCATCGTGGACACGTTCCTCGCTTTCAAGGAGACGCCGCAGAGCCGCATCCTGCCCAACGAGGCGCTCGGCTACTGGAAGGTCACGGTCGAGCGGCCGCTGCGGCTCAAGGGCGCCGAGCCCGGCCGCGTGTACACGGCCAAGGAAATCAAGGCCCTGCGGGAGTCCGGCAAGCGCGACCCGTCGGCCCCGCCGATCATCACCAAGGTCCACAAGAAGGGGACCAAGCCCGACCCGCTCCGCGGCCGGTTCGAGGCCACGATCGACGGCAAACACGCCGTCGTGGAGTACGCACCTGATTCGGACCTGCGCGACACGGAGCAGGTGCCGCTGCTGGAAGAGGGCGGCATCGAGGCGTTCATCCGCCGCGAGGTGCTCCCCTATGCCCCCGATGCCTGGATTGACGAGTCAGCGACGAAGGTCGGGTACGAGGTGTCGTTCACCCGCTACTTCTACAAGACCGCGCCGCTGCGCACGCTTGACGAAATCCGGGCCGACATTCTCGCCCTGGAGAAGGAGACCGAGGGGTTGCTCGCCGAGATCATCGCCACAACCGCCGGCAGCATGGCGGCGTCCGGGGGGAGGAAGTAGCCCGTGCTCGCCGAGTTGAAGCCATATCCCGAGTACAAGGACAGGAGCGAGCACCGGCTCTGGGATGCGCTGCCCACCCATTGGACCGTGAATCGACTCCGGCACGCCGCCGAGCTGCTCGTGAGCAACGTGGACAAGCACTCGCACGAAGGCGAAGTGCCCGTGCGGCTTTGCAACTACGTGGACGTATACAAGAACAGGCGGATCACCGACCGCCTCGCGTTCATGCGGGCCACCGCGACGCCTGACGAGGTTCACCGCTTCCGCATCCGTGTCGGCGATGTCCTCATCACGAAGGACTCAGAGGCTTGGAACGACATTGGCGTGCCCGCTCTTGTTGAATATGAAGCCCCCGATCTGGTATGCGGCTACCACCTTGCGATTCTGCGGCCCCACGCTGACAGGCTCATTGGCGGCTACTTGCTGTACGCACTGCTCGCGCACACCATCGCGGCCCAGTTTCATACCGAAGCCAACGGCGTGACACGGTACGGCCTCTCGCACGGGGCCATCAAGGACATCTTGCTCCCCCTCCCTCCCCCCGCCGAGCAGGCGGGGATTGTGCGGTTTCTGGAGGCGGTGGACCGGAAGGTGAACCGGTTTATCCGGGCCAAGCGGCGGCTGATCGAGGTGCTCACTGAGCAGAAGCAGGCCATCATCACCCACGCCGTCACCAAGGGCCTCAATCCCAACGTCAAATTCAAGCCCTCCGGCATCGACTGGCTCGGCGACATTCCCGCCCATTGGGAAGTGAAGCGGCTCCGCCACATCATCCAAGGACGACTGACATATGGCGCGAATGAGGCGGCTGTGCATGACCGTACCGATTGGCCGCGCTACTTGCGGATCACGGATTTTGGCGGAGACGGCGGCTTGAGAGGCGACACTTTCCGCTCACTACCGCCAGAGATCGCGTCGGACTACATGGTCCAGCCTGGCGACATTCTCTTGGCTCGTAGCGGTGCAACAGTCGGTAAAGCGTTTCTAGTCGATGAACGAGCGACTAACGCATGCCACGCGGGCTACTTGATCCGTGCGAGGCCGAAGCAGGCACAGGTGGACCCGAGATTCCTGTTCCTGTACACGCAATCTACCGCATATTCATCGTGGCGCGCCGCGACGTTCAACATCGCCACGATCGAGAACATCGGTGCGGACAAGTATGCGAATCTTCCCGTGCCCCTTCCGCCACGCGAGGAACAAGACCATGTCTTGAAGAGTCTCGTGGAGCTGCTAAAACCCATCGTAGGCGCGGCCGATGTCGCCCGGCGTGAGATCGACCTGATCCGCGAGTACCGCACGCGCCTCATTGCCGATGTCGTCACCGGCAAACTGGACGTTCGCGGCTTCGTCCCGACCGAACCGATGTCGGCGGATGAGCCGGCCGATGAGCCGATCGAAGAGGTCGGCCTGGATGATGAGGAAGCCGAACTGGTCGAGGAGGCAGTCGATGCCGCCGACTGACACGAGCGAGAAGGGGCTTGAGGCCCTGATTGCCGACTCCCTCGTCCGGGATACAGGGTACGCCGTGGGCGCACCGGCCGACTATGGCCGCGAGCACGCTGTGGACCTCGCGAAGCTGCTCGCATTCCTGCGCGACACGCAGCCGAAGGTCGTCGTGACGCTCTCACTGGACGAGGAGGGACCGAAGCGCTCCCAGTTCCTCGCCCGTCTCCAGGGCGAGATCGCCAAGCGCGGCGTAATCGACGTGCTCCGCAAGGGGGTGAAGGACGGCCCGGCGCACGTGGACCTTTTCTACGGTTCACCGTCTCCCGGCAACACCAAGGCAGAGGAACTGTTTGCCAAAAACATCTTCAGCGTGACGCGGCAACTCCGCTACAGCCGGGACGACACGCAGAACGCCCTCGATTTGTGCCTGTTCATCAACGGCTTGCCCGTCGCCACGTTCGAGCTCAAGAACAACCTGACGAAACAGACCGTCGCTGACGCCGTGCTCCAGTATCAGCGCGACCGCGACCCGCGCGAACTGCTGTTTCAGTTCGGACGCTGCCTGGTCCACTTCGCCGTCGATGACTCGGAGGTGCGCTTCTGCACCGCGCTCAAGGGCAAGGACTCCTGGTTCCTGCCGTTCAACAAGGGTTTCAACGACGGCGCCGGCAACCCGCCGAACCCCGCCGGCATCAAGACCGACTACCTCTGGCGGACGATCCTGACGAAGCAGGGCGTCACGGACATCATCGAGAACTACGCGCAGGTCGTTGAGGCCAAGGACGAGAAGACGGGTCGCACGAAGAAGACGCAGATTTTCCCGAGATATCACCAGCTTGACGTGGTGCGGGCGCTCCTCGCGAATGCCGGCGAGATGGGCGCCGGTCGTCGCTACCTGATCCAGCACTCGGCCGGCAGCGGCAAGAGCAACTCCATCGCCTGGCTCAGCCATCAGTTGATCGGGTTGCAGCGCGCCGGCAAGTCCATCTTCGACTCCGTCATCGTCGTGACGGACCGCACGGTCCTTGATCGGCAGATCCGTGACACGATCAAGCAGTTTGCCCAGGTCGCGGCGACAGTGGGGCATGCCGACCACTCGGGCGACCTGCGCCGCTTCATCGAGGGCTGCAAGAAGATCATCATCACGACCGTCCAGAAGTTCCCGTTCGTCCTGGACGAGATCGGCAGCGAGCATCGGGGCCGGACGTTCGCCATCGTGATCGACGAGGCCCACTCCAGCCAGGGCGGCCGTACCGCCGCCAAGATGAACATCGCGCTGTCGGCCGAGGGCGAGGAGCAGGAGGAGGAGACGGTCGAGGATGCGATCAACCGCATCATGGCGGCGCGGAAGATGCTGCCGAACGCCAGCTACTTCGCGTTCACGGCCACGCCCAAGAACAAGACGCTGGAGGTATTCGGCGAACCGCACCCGACCGGGGACAAGGTGCAGCATCGGCCGTTTCACGCCTACTCGATGAAGCAGGCGATCCAGGAGAGTTTCATCCTTGACGTGCTCCAGAGCTACACGACGGTCAATAGCTACTACCGCCTCACCAAGAAGATCGAGGGCGACCCTGAGTTCGACACCAAGCGCGCGCAGAAGAAGCTGCGGAAGTACGTCGAAGGCCACGAGCACGCGATCCGGCAGAAGGCCGAGATCATGGTGGACCACTTCCTCACGCAGGTCATCGGCCAGCGCAAGATCGGTGGCGAGGCCCGCGCAATGGTCGTCACCGGCAGCATCAACCGGGCGATCCAATACTTCCATTCGATCCGCGACTATCTCGCCGAGCAGCGCAGCCCGCTCAAAGCCATCGTCGCCTTCTCCGGTGAACATGAGTTCGGCGGTGTAAATGTGACTGAAGCCTCGCTCAACGGCTTTCCGAGCAGCCAGATCGAAGACAAGATCATCGAAGAGCCGTACCGTCTGCTCGTGTGCGCCGACAAGTTCCAGACCGGCTACGACGAGCCGCTGCTGCACACGATGTATGTCGATAAAACGCTCTCCGGGATCAAAGCGGTGCAGACACTCTCGCGGCTCAACCGCGCCCATCCGAAGAAGCACGATACGTTCGTGCTCGACTTCGCCAACGACGCCGACGCGATCCAGACAGCGTTCGCCGACTACTACCGCACGACGATCCTCGCCGACGAGACCGACCCCAACAAGCTGCACGACCTCAAGGCCGACCTCGACGGCGCGCAGGTGTACAGCGATGCCCAGGTCGAGGAGTTCGTCCGCCGCTATCTGGGCGGAGCGCCGCGCGAGCAGTTGGACCCCATCCTGGACGAGTGCGTCGCGCTCTACACGGAGCACCTGGAAGAAGACGGTCAGGTCCGGTTCAAGGGCAACGCCAAGGCGTTTGTACGCGCCTACGGCTTCCTTGCGTCGATCCTGCCATACTCGAACCCGGCCTGGGAGAAGCTCTCGATCTTCCTCAACTTCCTGATCCCGAAGCTTCCCGCCCCGCAGGACACCGACTTCACCAAAGGTATTCTTGAAGCCATCGACATGGACAGCTACCGCAATGAGCGGCAGGCGGCCATGAGCATCGCGCTCCCCGATTCGGATGCGCTGATCGACCCGGTGCCGACCTCCGGCGGTGGAGGCAAGCCAGAGGCGCAGCTCGACCGACTTAGCGTGATCATTCAGTCGTTCAACGACCAATTCGGGAACATTGAATGGAAAGACGAGGACAAGATTCGCAAGGTGATCGCGGAGGAGCTACCGGCAAAGGTTGGGGCTGATAAGGCATACCAGAACGCCATCAAGAACTCCGACAAGCAGAACGCTCGCATCGAGCACGATAAGGCGCTCGCCCGCGTGATGACCGAGCTACTTGCCGACCACACGGAACTCTTCAAGCAGTTCAGCGACAACCCGCAGTTTAAGAAGTGGCTGCTCGACACAGTGTTCAGCCTGACCTACGACCAGCCGGCGGCGTAGCCACGCATTGCTGTCAACCTTTCCGCCGGTTGTACGGGCTCTGATTCGTCGGCTTGAGAGAGATGTTGTTCTCTGCCACGATTGCCCGCACCAACGCTTCGGTGCGCTGGACATTGATGCCGATCATCGGGTCGATGACCCGCTTGATCTCGTCGTCGGAGAGGCCGGCTTCCTTGAGACGGGCGCGGTGCTCAGCGAGCCGGTTGCGCTCTTCATCGAGATGAGCCACGGCCTCCTTGTATTCGTTCTCGTTGCGAATCATGATTGACCTCCTTGACGCAATCTCAAAATGCCCCGCGCCGTGCCGTGCCGTCGCGTCGCGACTGGCGGAGCGCCGAGGGGAACTCCAGTTCATGACCGTGCCGATCGCGGATGCCGGTTTCGATGCCCAGCCCGGGCACGTGCGGGTAGAGCTCGCCCCGGTAGCGGTGCCACATGGGAAGCTGCCGCTTCGGGTACTCCCTCGGGTCGCCTGGACCTAGCACCAGCATTGACTACGCAGTATTCGAGGTCAAGCAGGAGATGTCGGCCGACGAGGTCGCGAATGCGGCGACCAAGAGACGCGGCCCCTCTCCCACTCCAAGCCTCACCCTCTACCCCCCACGAGACGGTTCCCCGGACCCTGGCAAGGTCGATAGACGGCCCCGCCGTGGCGCGGACTCAAGCGCCCATGACCTGTCGTCCCTTGCCCTCGGCCAGGCGCGTTTCACGGTTTCACTACCCAGTAAAACCCGGATTCCAGGCCCCCAGTCCCGGATTCCTTGTCCGAAGAGTTCAACTGGCGTCTTGTCGCTCCGATATCACGGCGGAAGTTTCACGGATCGGCGGGTGGCCCTGTTGGTCTGCGTGTGCCGCTGTTCGCAGCGCGGATTTCGCCCGATCCGGCCTTGAGTGACGCAGGGACATTAATCAGCGAAACCAGCGTGGTGTTCGGAAAGTGGCCATTGCGTAATCCGCTCGGAGAACAGTGCCGATCGAGAGCAGGCGCTCATGTTCAACGCCCTCTTCTCATCGCACTGTTCTCCGAGCGGGCCGCGATGGCCCGCCGGCGAGATACGGAGTCGTTCGTACGGCCCGCGCTGCGAACAGCGGCACACGCGTAAGAACGACCGCAAGCACGCTTGCACGCCGCCATGAAGAAGCAAAGCCGAAAGCAATGGCCAGCTAGAAACAATGGCTCCTCGCTGTTTCGTGTCGGTCGAAGCTGGGGGCCCCGTCCTCCAGACCCCCTTGGATTTTTTGCATTTGGTCCACCGGCAGGCAGGGGATCATGTGCGACGAGGGGGGGCGGCCGGCCCTCGTGGTGGAGCCAGCGCTCCTGCCGCAGGGATTCTGTGGCGGCGCTCGTGTACGGAATCCCTCTTCTCGATGATCGACCTGATCGCCGGCAAGCTCGACTTCAAGCTTCCGGCGCTGGCGCAGGCTACCCACACGAAATAGCGAGGAGACAGATAATCGACCACAATGCACCGAGTATCTCGATCGCCGCTTCCGGCGCGGCTCGGCATCAAGCGGCTGCAACTGCATCGGCTGGGGTATACTCTACGTCGCGGGTAAAGCTGATCTTGGTTGTCGCCGCGCCGATCCGACTGTGGAGCGCGCCGCGAGCCGTGATCGCTCAAACGGATTCGGCCGCTGATGTCGGCGGCAAAGCCCCGCGTGGGCGGAAGGATAATCATGTTCATGTGGCGACATTTTGGCGTTTGCGCGCACGCGCGCGGCCGGCAAAGCTGGATGTTGATCGGGGCGCTGCTCCTGCTCGATGTCGCGCAGAGCGCGGCGCTGGCACAGGCAGGCGGCGCCGGCGGGGCCGGGCCGGGGGCGCGCTGGCGTCCGCCCGGTGATCCGCCGCGCGAGCGCTGGTCGCTGGGCGTCGCCATTCGCGTGCTCGACACCGGCGTGGAGATCACGGACGTGCTGCCGCGCTCGGCCGCGGAACGCGCCGGGCTGGAGCGCCGCGACGTGCTGATCACCGTCAACGGCGTCCAGGTCGGGCGCGTTAACGGGCGTGAGGTTAATCTTGATGACGAACTGCAGCGCGCCGCCGACCGGCGCGGCCGTGTGCGCCTGCTCGTCCAGAATCGTCGCGATCGCGAGCTGCTCAATCTCGAGGTGCAACTGGACCGCGAGACCATCGGCGGCGGCGGCGGCGGTGGCGGCGGGCGCAACCTGGTTGTTTATGGTACGGCGTCCTATCGCGAGCGCATCGCCGTTCCGCCCGGCTCGCGTCTGCGCGTGCGGCTGGTCGAGCGCGGCGGCGTCTTTCAGCGCGATCGCACCGTCGCCGAAGAGGTGTATGGCGGCGTCGGCAATGGGCCTTACCGTTATGAGCTGACCGTGCCGCGGAACCAGTTGAGTGACGATGCGCGTTACGAGTTGCTCGCCGAATTACAGCTTCCCGATGGGCGGCTCTTCATGCGCGAGTCGCGCGCCGAGCGCGTGTCGCCGACGGCCAACGCGGTCCAGGTGGATATCCTGCTCGTGCGGAGTTGAGCCGACGGGCGAGTAGTGCTTCGTCACACTTGAAATTGCGGGTTCGAGACGAGGGTAGCATGGGCCTCCGGCCCGTGCGTTCCACAACAAAGATAGACACGAATCTCATGCCGTGACGTCGAAGCTCCTTTCCGCTTCATCCTAAAATTCAAGTTTGACGAAGCAGTAGTGCGCCCCGTGCGTGTTGTGATGGTCGTGTGTAGCGTTGGGTGAAGCGCCGCAGCTCAATGTGGCGCTAACCTGAGTGATGCGGGCCGCACAGGCCAGAGGCCCATGCTACTCTCTCGACAAAATTTCCATCCCAACTTCCCAAGTTACCACCACTACACGCCACTCCGCCGGCACGTCCCTACGGGCGCGAGCTGTCGACCGGCGTGACGTTGCTTGTGCCGCCCGCGGGGGCCGGGGTCACGCCGCTCTCGGGCGAACGGCCTTGCTCAACCATGGTGACGGCGCCCGAAGGCGAGGGCGGGTTGATGATTCCCGCCGGCGGCGGATTCTGCGAAGTCCCCAAGCCCTGCGGATAGCTGCTCCCGCCACTCGACATGCCGCTGTTCGATCCACTCGGCATCGGCTGCGCCGGGGCGATGTAAGTTCCGCCGCTATCCGGCGAGGCGGGCGACACCGACTGATAGCGCGGCGGCAACTGGTAATCGGGCCCGAGCGGGCGGTTGGTCGAGATATACGAGCCGCGCGGACGACGCTCGATCGTGTTTCCGCCGGCGGCCTCGGTCATGCGAATGTCGAGGTAGTAAGGCAGGCTGACAAAGTTGTTCTTGCCGTAAATCTCGAGCTTGGCAACGGTCACTTCGTCTTCGACCGTGACGCGGTTGTTGTCGCCCCAGATCGAAAGATTGCGAATCTTGGAGCCGCTCTCGATGGTCGAGATATTCCCGTTGCCGCGCACGCCGAAGTCCCCGAAAAATGAGCCGGATTTGGTGCTGTTGTTCGAGGCCACCGAGTTGTACGCGCAGCCGGTGGAGAGGAGCAGCATGCCGATCAGGCTTGCGCCAAGCACGCATCGCATCATGGTCGCCATCCTTGTAAGACCGCCGTCGCGGGGGGTCGGCTTCCGCGCCGCCGAGAAAGTCCACGTCCGACGGATGATCCTTGAATTACTATACCCGAACGCGGCGGTCAAGTGTGGCGGGAGCCGTTGGGAGACCGGCGCGGGGCCACGCTCAACGGATCGCATTCATGGATGGGTGGGCGCTGTGAACCGGTCGCTCACCCCGGACGAAAGCGGCCGGCCGTGGGCCGCGCCCCGTGCGGGCTTATTTGCATTTCGCGCGACGCGTCGTACTTTGTTGAAGTGAGAAGGCCCCCGGCCACCGCGCCGCGCGACAAATCAGCGACAACTCAGGACGCCCGCCGGTCGCGCGCGGAAGGCCGCGGCGGCGGGGCCGCGCCGCC